>NZ_LLZH01000047.1:0-13990 GCF_001509495.1 Actinoplanes awajinensis subsp. mycoplanecinus
GGTCGGGGGGGGGGGGGCGCGCACCCACACCCCCCCCGGGGCCCCCCCCCCCCCCCACCCCCCCCCCCCGCGGCCCCAACCCGCCCCTTCAGCACTGAGCGCGGACTTCCACCGCCCCGCCAGCACCGAGCGCGGACCCCCGCCGCCCCCTCAACACCGAGCGCGGACTTCCGCCGCCCCGCCGGCGCCGAGCGCGGGCTCCTGCCGCCCCACCGGCATCGACCACCCACGCCGACCGTCACGGCAACACCGAGCGACCGACCATCCCGGCCCACAACGCCACCCACCCGCACTCGAACACATCGGACACCACTCCGAAGCCGCAGGGCCCGAGATCAAAATAGGCTGAGCGGCATAACGGGACCTCCGGCTGGGCCTGACGGCCCTTGAGCAGGACCTATAACGGCCGCGAGGACCAGCCCGGGGCATTCGGCTGGGCCTGACGGCCCTTATCCGGGAGCCATAACGGCCGTGAGGGCCAGCTGTGGGCAGGACGCGCGCCGGGGCGGCCGGGAACGCGGACCGTCGCGGGCGCCACCCCGTGCGCCGGCGCCACGCCGTGCACGAGCGCCAGGCCGTGCACGGACGCCACGCCGGGCACGGACGCCATGCTGGGCACGAGGGCCACGCTGGGCACGAGCGCCACGCTGGGCACGAGGGCCACGCTGGGCACGAGCGCCACGCTGGGCACGAGCGCCACGCTGGGCACGAGCGCCACGATGGGCACGAGCGCCACGATGGGCACGAGCGCCACGCTGGGCACGGACGCCACGCTGGGCCGGGTGGTGCTGCTGACATTGGTGCCCTGGCCGGCGACCGGTGACGGTGGTGCAGCCCGAACCGCAAACGTGAGCGGGGCTCGGAGAGTAGCGACGCTGGGCTGAACTCCCGTTAGGCTCTAGCCGTGCGAAAGATATTGATCGCCAACCGCGGCGAGATCGCCCTCCGGGTCATCCGGGCCTGCAAGGACGCCGGTCTCACCAGCGTCGCCGTCTACGCCGACAGTGATCGCGACGCGCCACACGCCCGGCTCGCCGATGAGGCTTACGCACTTGACGGCGAGAGCGCCGCCGACACGTACCTGCGGATCGACAAGCTGCTCGCGGTCGCGGCGAAGGCTCAGGCCGACGCGGTGCACCCCGGGTACGGCTTCCTGTCGGAGAACGCCGAGTTCGCTCAGGCCGTACAGGAAAATGGTCTGACCTGGATCGGGCCGAGCCCGCAGGCGATCCGCGACCTGGGGGACAAGGTCACCGCGCGCCACATCGCGCAGCGAGCCGGCGCGCCGCTGGTGCCCGGCACGTCGGAGCCGGTGGCGGACGCGAGCGAGATCGTGGCGTTCGCCGAGCAGCACGGACTGCCGGTGGCGATCAAGGCGGCGTTCGGCGGGGGCGGCCGGGGGTTGAAGGTGGCCCGGACGATCGAGGAGATCCCGGCGCTGTTCGAGAGCGCGACCCGGGAGGCCGTCGCGGCGTTCGGGCGCGGCGAGTGTTTCGTCGAGCGCTACCTGGACCGGCCGCGGCACGTCGAGGCGCAGGTCATCGCGGACACGCACGGCACCGTCGTGGTGGTCGGCACCCGCGACTGCTCGCTGCAGCGCCGGCACCAGAAGCTGGTCGAGGAGGCACCCGCGCCGTTCCTCAGCGCCGAGCAGCGGGCGAAGATCCACGAGAGCGCGAAGGCGATCTGCAAGGAAGCCGGGTACTACGGCGCCGGCACGGTCGAGTACCTGGTCGGGCAGGACGGGACGATCTCGTTCCTGGAGGTGAACACCCGGCTGCAGGTGGAACACCCGGTCAGCGAGGAGACCACCGGCATCGACCTGGTCCGGGAACAGTTCCGGATCGCGGCCGGTGAGCGGCTGGCGATCACCGAGGATCCGGTGCCACGCGGGCACGCGATCGAGTTCCGGATCAACGGCGAGGACGCGGGCCGCGGGTTCCTGCCGGCGCCCGGCCAGGTGACCGCGCTGACCTGGCCGTCCGGGCCGGGTGTGCGGGTCGACGCCGGCGTCGAGGCGGGCAGTGTGATCGGTGGCAACTTCGACTCGATGCTCGCCAAGATCATCGTGACCGGCGCGACCCGGGAACAGGCCCTGGAACGGTCCCGGCGGGTGCTCGACGAGACGGTCATCGAGGGCATCGCCACCGTGCTGCCGTTCCACCGCGCGGTGGTCCGGGACGCGGCGTTCACCAGCGAGCCGTTCACCGTGCACACCCGGTGGATCGAGACCGAATGGGTGAACGAGGTGCCGCCGTTCGGCATCCCGGCCCCGGCCGGAGACGAGGTCACCGAACGCGAGACCGTCGTGGTCGAGGTCGGCGGCCGGCGCGTCGAGGTCCGCCTGCCCAAGAGCCTGCTTTCCGGTACGACCGGAGCACCCGCCCCGAAACGCCCCTCGTCGAGCCGGGCCCGAGGCGGCGCGGGTGCGGCGACGGCGAGCGGCGACAGCCTGGCCGCACCGATGCAGGGCACCATCGTGAAGGTCGCCGCGCAGAACGGTGACCAGGTCGCCGAGGGCGACGTGATCGTGGTGGTCGAGGCGATGAAGATGGAGCAGCCGCTGCCGGCACACAAGGCGGGAACGGTGTCCGGGCTGGTGCTGGAGGTCGGCGCGACGGTGACCGCGGGGGCCGTGGTCTGCACGATCGAGTAGGTGGGGTGGGGGTTTCCACAGTCGCGGGGTGTCCACAGGGGGTCCGGCGGGTGGGGGCTGTTGCGGGCAGACTGTCTGCGGGGGCGCCCCCAAGGGAGTGGCGGGCTGTTGTCGGTGGGCTTGCGGGCGATCTTGAGAGTGGGCTGGTGCTGAGGGGTGCCTCTAGCGCTCCGAGACACCCGCGAGCGCCAGCCGACCGGTCTGAGCTGGTGCTCAGGGGTGCCTCAAGGGCTCCGAGACACCCCTGAGCACCAGCCGGGACCGCACCGAGTGAGCTGCTCTACCCCAGCCGAAGCCCCGCGCCCGCCCATGGCGCGACAGCGTGCCCTGACCCGGCACACGCCCCGTGCGCTTCTCCGACCGCGAGCGGGGCGATGGGAGCACTAGTCCAGCGCGGGCATGACGGCAGGAACCAACGGTCGGGCGGGCTCGCGGGCGGCCGCAGCACGCGCCCGGGCTCGCCCCTCAACGGGCAGGCCGCAATCAGGCAGCGCGTGCGCACACCGCCCGCGGAGGGCGGAAACCGCCCGCAATCCCCCACCCCCGGCAACCCGCAGCGATCGAGCCCCACCCGCCGGCAAGCCGCGATCCGGCGCCGGACCGGCAAGCCGCGACCCGGCACCCGACCCGCGAGTCGCGATCCGGCGCCCGACCCGCGGTTACAACCCACCGGACCCGCCGCTACAACCCCATCTGCCGCACTCGCGACAAGATCCGCCGAGCCGCCTCCACCGGGTCCTCGTGCGCGCTCTCCGGGAACGCCCCGCTCAGCCACAGCGTCGCGAACCCGTGCACCATCGACCACGCGGCCAGCCCCACCTCCCGCACCTCGTCCGGCACCAGCTCCGACGTGCCCTCCCGGGCCGGGCGCGCCGGGCTGGCCGCGATCGGGCCGGCCAGCGGGGCGTCCGGCAGGTCGGTCATCCCGGCGTAGAGCGCGTCGGCGGCCTGGCGTCGCGCGGCGAGCAGCTCCGGGTCCTCGGCGTGGTAGAGGTCGGTCCGGAACATCACCTCGAACTGGGCCCGGTGGGCCAGCGCGAACCGCAGGTACGTCACGCCCAGCTCGAGCAGGCTGTTGCTGGCCAGCCGGGAGGTCGCCAGGGCCTTGGTCAGCTGTTCGAAGCCGTCGGTGGCGAGCGCGGTGAGCAGCCCGGCCTTGTCGGTGAAGTGGTGGCTGGGCGCGGCGTGCGACACCCCGGCCCGGCGGGCCAGGTCGCGCATGCTGAGCGCGGTCACCCCGGACTCGGTGATCGCCTCGGCGGCCGCGGTCAGCAGGGCCCGGCGCAGGTCACCGTGGTGATAACTCGGCCTACTCATCCGAGAACAATAACTAGGCAACGACAAGATATGTCACCGGAGCCGGGTGATCGTCACCTCCACGCCCTGGCCGGTGCTCTTCGGGCCGGCGTAGATGCCCTTGAGCGGCGGCACGTCGCCGTACTCCCGGCCGCGGCCGACCAGCACGTGCCGGTGCCCGATCGGCACCCCGTTCGTCGGGTCGTACGACGTCCAGCGCCCGGCCCACCACTCCACCCAGGCATGGCTCTGCCCGACCACGCTCTCGCCGATCTCCGCGGACGGTTTCGGGTGCAGGTATCCGGAGACGTACCGGGCCGGCAGACCGAGCGCCCGGAGCATCCCGGCGGCCAGGTGGCTGAGGTCCTGGCAGACGCCCTTGCGCTGTTCCCAGGCGTGCAGGGCGTCGCTCTGCACCCCGGTGGCGCCGGGCACGTACGCGACCTCGGAGCGGACGAACTCGCAGACCGCCATGGCCGCGTCCTGCGGGTTGTCGTGCCGGGCGCGCAGCTCGGCCACGATCGCGGTGAGCTCGTCGTTCAGGCGGGTGCGGCGGGTGGGCAGCAGGAACTCGTACCAGCGGTCGGTGTCGAAGCCCCAGTCGAGGCCGCCGCTGAGCAGGTCGCCGGGTGGCAGGGTCTCCACCGTCGAGGACGCGGTCACGGTGAGCTTGTCGTGCCCGGCGTGCACGTCGAAGGCGGTGACGACGGTGCCCCAGTAGTCCTCGTACTGGTAGGTGCGGGCCGGCGGCCAGACCTCGATCTTCGCGTCCAGCACCGCCTGGCGGGCGTCGTTGCGGGGCCACATCCGGGCCTCGTTGTACGACGACGTGACCGTACCGGCGTACTCAAAACCGCTCTTGTGCTGCACCTTCAGCCGCCAACTGTCCACCAAAGAAGTCACGCTGTGCCTGCCTTCGGCATGCCCTTCTGGCCCTCGCCAGAGGTATCGCTGTTCGGTGCGGGTGGGTGCCGCTCGGTGCAGTCGGTCATGCCAGGGCTCCCGAACTCCAGTTGACCGCCGACGTCTGGCGGAAGTAGCGGCGCGACACCGCGTCGTTCACCTGCGAACACGTCTTCTCCAGGCCGGCCAGGACCGGGCCCAGGTCGTTGATCAGCTCGTCCGGGCCGCGGAACTCCAGCCCGGTGCGGGCCCGGCCGACGATCCGCTGCGCGTCGGTGGCCACCCCGGCCCGGCCCGGATCCGGCTCCAGGTCGGTCAGGCAGCTCTCGGCCACGGTCAGGGCGGCGAAGACCGAGCGCGGGAAGAGCCGGTCGAGCAGCAGGAACTCCGCGGCGTGGCGGTCGTCGAGCGCGCCCCGATACGTACGCAAGAAGGTCTCCCAGGCCCCGCTGGACCGCAACAGGGTCAGCCAGCTGGGGATGCTGCCGCCGGCTCGTTCGTGGGTGCGCAGCAGCCGCGCGGTCATGTCGACCCGCTCGATGTTGCGGCCCAGCACCAGGAACAGCCAGCCCTCGTCGCGGCTCATGGTGGCGTCGGTGAGCCCGGCCATCACCGCGCTGCGGTCGCGCACCCAGCGGAAGAACGCGTGCACACCCTGCGACTCGACCTGCCGGGGTGCCCGGGCCAGGCCGTGGTACGTCGCGTTCAGGCACTCCCAGACGTCCGACGAGATGATCTCCCGGCAGCCGCGGGCGTTCTCCCGGGCGGCGGCCAGCGCGCCGACCACCGAGCTCGGGCTGCGCTGGTCCAGGCCGAGCACCTCGATGACCTGACCGGACGTGAACGGGCCGTCCTCGACCGGCTTGCCCATCACGCCGAGCAGCGAGCGGCAGGCGGCGTCCTCACTGGTCCACGGGTCGGCCAGGATCCGCTGCAGGTGCACGTCGAGGATCCGGGCGGTGTCCTCGGCCCGTTCCACGTAGCGGCCGATCCAGTAGAGCGATTCAGCGATGCGGCTCAACACGGCACACCGTCCCTCATTGCTGCTGCTGTTGCTGTTCCTCGGCCGGGGCCTGGCCCGGTCCGGGGTCGGGCGGGCCGGCCGGCGCCGACGGGACCGGGCCGACCGCCGGGATCGGCACCGGCTCGCCGACCGGCGAGGTCGGCGAGGCCAGCACCCAGGTGTCCTTGGAACCGCCGCCCTGACTGGAATTGACCACCAGCTCGCCCTCCGGCAGCGCGACCCGGGTCAGCCCGCCGGGCAGCACCCAGATCTTCTCGCCGTCGTTGACCGCGAACGGCCGCAGGTCGACGTGCCGGCCGCGGAGCCGGTCACCGATCAGGGTGGGCACCATCGACAGCTTCACCTCGCGCTGGGCGATCCACCCGCGGGGGTTGGCAACGATCTTTTCCCGTACGGCGTCGAGTTCGTGCCGCATCGCCTGCGACCCGATCACGATGCCCGCGCCGCCGGCCCCGTCGACCGGCTTGAGCACCAGCTCGTCCAGCCGGTCCAGGACGTGTTCCAGCACGCCCGGCTCGTCCAGCCGGTAGGTGTCCACGTTCGGCAGCAGCGGTTCCTCGTTCAGGTAGTACCGGATCAGCTCCGGCACGTACGTGTAGAGGAGCTTGTCGTCGGCCACCCCGTTGCCGACCGCGTTGGCGATGGTGACCCGGCCGGCCCGGGCCGCGTTCAGCAGCCCGGCCACCCCGATCACCGAGTCGGCGCGGAAGTGCACCGGGTCGAGGAAGTCGTCGTCGATCCGCCGGTAGATCACGTCGACCCGCTGCTCGCCGGCCGTGGTGCGCATCGCCACCGCGTTGCCCACGCAGACCAGGTCACGGCCCTCGACCAGCTCGACGCCCATCTCCCGGGCGATCATCGCGTGCTCGAAGTACGCCGAGTTGTAGACGCCGGGGCTGAGCACCACCACGGCCGGGTCGCTGATCCCGGCCGGCGCCGCCGCGCGCAGCGCCGTCAGCAGCATCGCCGGGTACGACTCGACCGGCAGGATCCGGGTCGCCGCGAACACCTCGGGCAGCACCTGTGCCATCGCCCGGCGGTTCTCCATCACGTAGCTGACCCCGGACGGGATCCGGACGTTGTCCTCCAGCACCCGGAAGGTGCCCTGCTCGTCGCGGATCAGGTCGACCCCGGCGACGTGCACCCGCACCCCGTTCGGCGGGGTGATCCCGGCTGCCGCGCGCAGGTAGTGCGCGCTGGTCGCGATGATCCGCCGGGGCACCACGCCGTCGGCGAGCACCTGGCCGGCGCCGTACACGTCGGCCAGGAACGCCTCCAGGGCCCGGATCCGCTGGGCCACGCCCACCTCGACACCGCGCCACTCGGCGGCCGCGATGATCCGCGGCACGATGTCCAGCGGGAACGGCCGTTCGACCCCTTTCAGCGCGAACGTGATGCCCTGGTCCAGGAACGCCCGGGCCAGCACCTCGGCGCGCACGCCGAGTTCCGCGCTGGACAGGGGTTGCAGGGTCGCGTGCAGCGCCTCGTAGCTCGCTCTGGGCACGCCGAGCTCGGCGAACATCTCGTCCCAGCCGGGGCCGAGGCGGTACTCCTCGAAAAGATCCGCCATGGCTGGAATCTAGGGCCGGTTCGTTGCCGAGGTGTTTCCGGCACTTTGTGGAAACCGCGTGATCACCGCGGGGGCCGGGCCGCCGATACGGGACCTACCGGCGGCCCGGGTCCGCGGCGTCGGAACGAGGGGGATCCGGCGCCCGCGAGCGTCCCAACGGTACGCCCCGAGCCTGTGTCGGCCTTCGGAAAAACAGCGGCACGACGGGGACCCGCGCCCGTAGCGTGGCGGGCGTCACGGTTCGTCCGGACGTTCAGGGCGCATGCTGAACACAGCGCCCTCTCAGGCTCGGTCGCGCAGAATGCGGTCAGCCCTGAACCCGCGAGGTGGCCCTGCGATGACCGAACTGCTCACCATGCTGGCCTCGCCGACGTGGGTCTACCTGGTGCTGTTCGGCTTCCTCGCGGTGGACGCGCTGATCCCGGTGGTGCCGATCCAGGCCATCATGATCACGTCAGGCGCGCTGACCGTATACGGCCACCTGCACCTGACCCTGGTCATCGCGGTGGGCGCGCTCGGCATGTTCACCGGCGACGCCGCCGCGTTCGTGCTGGGCCGCTCGACCGGCGGGCGCCTGAGCGCACTGCGTGACCGATTCGCCCCACGGAACGAAGAAGGCGGGAATTCGAAGACTCGGCAAGCCGCCGAACGCTTCACCCGCGGCCTGCGCCGGCCCGGCCCGCTCGTGATGCTGCTCTGCCGGTTCGTCCCCGGCGGCCGGATGGCCTCCGGCTACCACGCCGGCCGCACCGGGTACCCGGTCAAGCACTTCGTCGGGTACGACGGCGCGGCCGCGATCGCCTGGGCCTGCTACGGCGGACTGGTCGGGCACCTGGGCGGCACCGCGATCACCCAGTCCGCCTGGCGGCTGTTCGCCATCGCGGCCGGCGCCGCTGTCGTCTTCGGCACCGCCGGCTGGATCCTGGCCCTGTTCGGCGGCAAGCCGGCCGCCGAGGAGCCGGCCACGGCCGCACCGGACGCCACGGCCGCGGCCGACCCGGTTACTGCACCTCGTGCTGCATCAGCTGACGCGCCGCCTCAGCGATCGAACCCGACAGCGACGGATAGATCGTGATGGTGTGTGCCAGCTGGTCGACGGTCAGGTTGTTCTCGATCGCCATGGTGATCGGCAGGATCAGCTCGCTCGCCTTCGGCGCCACCACCACCCCGCCGACGATCTGACCGGTCGCCGGGCGGCAGAACAGCTTGACGAACCCGTCCTGCAGGCCGGCCATCTTGGCCCGGGCGTTGCCGGTCAGCGGCAGCATCACCTGGCGGGCCGGGAAGCGCCCGGAGTCCACCTCGTTCTGTGAGACGCCGACGGTGGCCAGCTCCGGGTCGGTGAACACGTTCGCCGAGACGGTGCGCAGCCGCAGCGGGGCGACCGCCTCACCCATGGCGTGCCAGATCGCGATCCGGCCCTGCATCGCGGCGACGCTGGCCAGCGGCAGCACGCCGGTGCAGTCGCCGGCCGCGTAGATGCCCGGCACGTTGGTGCGCGACACCCGGTCGACGGTTACGTAGCCGCCGTTGCCGACCGCCACGCCGTACTCGGCCAGGCCCAGGTCGGCGGTGTTCGGGATGGCGCCGACCGCGATCAGCGCGTGCGAGGCCTCGATCACCCGGCCGTCGGAGAGGGTCACCCGGACGCCGTCGCCGGTGTTCACCACCGAGTCGCCGCGGGACTGGCTGAGGATGGTCATCCCCCGCTCGCGGAACACCCGCTCGATCGCCATCGCGGCGTCGGCGTCCTCGTGCGGCATCACCCGTTCGCGGCTGGAGACGAGCGTCACCTTCACGCCCATCGCGAGGTACGCGCTGGCGAACTCGGCGCCGGTGACCCCGGAGCCGATCACCACGAGGTGCTCGGGGAGCTCGGTCAGGTCGTACACCTGGCGCCAGTCCAGGATCCGCTCGCCGTCCGGGTGGGCGGTGGACAGCACCCGCGGGGTGGCGCCGGTGGCCAGCAGGACGGTGTCCGCCTCGACCGCGTACTGCTCACCGCCCTCCGGCGTGATCAGCACCTGGTGGGTGTGGCCGAGCCGGTCCTCGCCCATCCGGGCCCGGCCGTGCACCACGTCGACACCGGCCTTGACCAGCTTGGTCTGGATGTCCGCGGACTGCGCCAGGGCCAGCCGCTTGACCCGGTCGTTGACCGCGGCCGCGTCGACGGTCACCCCGTCCAGGCCCGCCGACCGGATCCCGAAGCGCTCGTTGTGCCGGTAACCGGTCATCACCTCGGAGCTGGCGATGAAGGTCTTCGACGGCACACAGTCGGTCAGCACACAGGCGCCGCCGGGTCCGTCCGCCTCGACCAGGGTCACATCGGCGTCGAGCTGAGCGGCGACCAGAGCCGCCTCATACCCGCCCGGTCCGCCACCGATGATCACGATCCGACTCACGATTTCCCGACCTCCAAAGAGCGACTGTGTTCAGCCGCGACAAAAGCGGTTGTGCCGACACGCACTCCTCATATTCTCACCGACCCTCCAGGCGACTATCGTCGTCGCCGTGCGTCATTACGCCGCGTATGGCTCGAACCTGGACCCAGCCCGCATGCTCGCCTACTGTCCGCACTCGCCCATGGTGGGCGTGGGGTGGATCGAAGGCTGGCGCCTGACCTTTGCCGGAGAAGGGGAAATGGGCTGGGAGGGTGCCGTGACGACGATCGCCGAATCACCCGGTGACCGCGTCTTCGTCTCCGTGTACGACGTGCATCCGTGGGATGCGGCACAACTCGACGAGGTCGAGGGGGTGCCCGCCGGGACGTACCAAAAACTCACCGTGCGTGTATCGACGCTCGACGGTGAGGTGCCCGCCTGGGTCTACGTCTACGCCGGCTACGAGGGCGGCATGCCGACCACGTGGTACCTCTCGGAGATCGCCAACGCGGCCGAGAAGGCCGGCGCGCCCGACGACTACGTGCACAGCCTGCGCAGCCGCCCGACCCGGACGGCGAACCCGGACAACTGACATCCCGCTGTGCGGCGGCGCGCCGCCGCACAGCGTCAGCGGGCGAAGCGGTGGCTCAGCGACTCCAGCAGGCCGCCGAACTCGACGCGCTCCGGGCGGTCCAGGATCGCGTACGCCTGGCCGGCCATCGAGTTCGCCACCGCCTCGGCCCACATCAGCCGGCGCACCAGCGGACCCGCGGGTGGGTACGGTGGCTGCCAGCCGAACGCCACCGCGCCGGTCTCACCCTCCGGCCCCGCGATGATCGCCTCCAGCGGGGTCAGCCCGCCGGCGCGCACCGCGATCACGTACACCCCCTGCCGGTGCTCGTGCAGCAGCTGCAGCAGCATCGCGGCCTGGGCGCCCGGTGCCTGGCTGGGCATCGGCATGGACCGCCAGGCGGCGAACAGCGGCAGCCCGGCCGGGTCGACCGCGTCCACCACCCGCCCGCCCAGCTCGAGCAGCCGGCTCAGCCGGGGGAACCCGCCGACCTGCTCCTCACCCCAGGTGCACAGCTCCCGCAGGTGCCAGGTGGCCACCTCGGACGGCTGGGAGCTCTTCGCGGTCGCCTCCCACCCCTCGGTCACCGCCTCGGGCGCGATGAAGGCGAGCGCGGCCGCCACCGTCTCCGGGCGCACGTCGCCGAGGGCACCGGCCCGGGCCGAGACGTGGTAGGCCCAGCCGGACAGTCCCAGCAGCCGCGCACGGCGCAGGGTCTGCGGTGATTCGGCGAAGGCTCCGACGATGGTGGCGAGGCCCGTCTTGGCAGTGGCGGCAGCCTGTTCGGGAGTCACCTGCCCGATTCTGCTCCCCCTGACCGGTTATGGAAAACGCTCCCGATAAGTGCCCGGTTCCGGAACCGCCGGAAAAATCAAGATCAAATTCAGGATGTCGTGCGTCCAGCCGGGTACAGATCGGCGCTCCCGCCGGGAGCCCTCCGGGGCGATGTCCGCGGGTGGGCACGGCCGGGAACCCGTCAGCCCAGATCCTCCAGGGCGGCCTGCACATCGCCGACCCGGCGCCGGGCCGCGGCCGTCTCCCGTTCGGCGCCCCGGCGCGCCAGTTTGCGACGCCCCACCTCGGCCACCGCCTCGGCCCGCCGCCGCTCCAGCTCGGCCAGCTCCGCCTCCAGGTCGTCGACGAGCCCCTCGGCGTCCCGCTCGGCCGTCTCGGCGCGCTCCAGCTGCTGATCCGCCCGGCGCTCGGCGGCCTCCGCGGCGCTCAGCTCGCGCTCAAGCTCCCGGCGCTTGCGCTCGACCTCCCGGCGGCGGCGCTCCCGGGCCGCCCGCTCCCGTGCCTCCTGGGCCGCCTCGTGCCCCATCCCCGGCACCGTCCCGAGCCCCGGAGTGGTCACGTGCCCCGCCTCCGGACTCGCCCCGAGCTCCTCCCCCTCGTCCGCGTCACCCTCCGGGCCGTCGGACTCCGGGTCCTCGTCGCCGCCGGTGATCAAACGCAGCCGCGGGCGGGGCACCTCGCCGAACCCGGCGTACGCGGCAGCCCGGATCAACCGCCCGGTCCGCACCTGCGCGGCCACCTCGGGGTCGGCGAGCGCCGCGGTCAGCGTCGCCTCCACCTCGCCCAGCGGCAGCTTCCCGGCACCGGCACCGGCCGCCACGGCCAGCTTGCGGGCGTCCGCGACCAGCGCCGACACGAACTGGCGACGCTGCAGCGAGAGCTCGCGCAGCTGGTCGCCGTGCAGGTCGCGCTGCGCGGACCGGAGCGCCTCGGACAGGGTGACGAGGTCACCGATCAGATCCGGTCGCCGGCGGGCCAGCAGGTTGACCACCCAGGCCGCCACGGTCGGCTTCTTGCAGGCGGCGAGCCGCTTCGCGGTGTCCCGGTCGCCGGCCGCCCGGGCCTGCTCGATCGCGGCGGCCCGGGTCGCCACGAACCCCTCCGGCGGCTCCTCGTAGAGCCGGCGGAGCACGTCGTCGGTCACGTTCGCGTCGGTCACGGCCGCGGCACGTCAGTCGAGCGTGGCGCCGGGCGCCAGGTGCTGGTACCGCGTACCGGAGAAGTTCTCCAGGTGCCGGTCCGAGACGGCCGCGCCGCGCTCGTTCAGCAGTCCGTCGTGGATCGCGATGGCCCGGCCCGGCTTGACCGCCCGGGCGAACTCGATCGACTCGGCCAGCCGCATCCACGGCGCGTTCAGCGGCACGCAGAGGGTGTCGACCGTGGCGTCCTCGGGAACGGCGAACGAGTCGCCGGGGTGGTACACGTTCGTGGACCCGTCGGCGATCAGGTAGCCGAGATTCACGATCCGCGGGATGTCCGGGTGGATGACCGCGTGCTGTCCCCCGTACGCCTGAAGGTGGAACCCGGCGGCCTCGAACGTGTCGCCGGGCGCGACGGCGGTGGTCGCCTCGGCGACCGCGCCGAGCTTCGCCAGCACCTCCGCGTGCGCGAAGATCCGCAGCGCGGGCCGGCGGGCGACCGCCGCGGTGACCGCCGCGACGTCCAGGTGGTCGAAGTGCTCATGCGTGATGACCACGGCATCCGCACCGTCCAATGCCGACTTCTCGGAGAATTCCCCCGGATCGACGACAAGGACCCCCGCACCCTCGATCCGTAGACAGGCATGAGTGAACTTCGTGACGCGCACGGGACTCCTCCGCTGCTGAATCGTGACCGGTCATAACGCAGTCTGCCGGAACCGGGCAGTGCCCGCCGTACGTCCCAGCGCTCAGTCGTACCGACGATCGGAGTAGCAATGCGTAAACGGGGACATATCCTACTGGGCGCCGTGCTTCTCAGCGGCGCCCTGCTGGCCGGCTGCGGCGCGGACGGCGCCGCAGACCAGTCGTCACCGGCCGGGGCACCGGCCATGAACGAGGGCGACGCCGGTGGCGACGCCCGCAAGGCCGCGGAGCCCGGTACCGCGGCCGCCGGTGGCGCCGAACCGGGCCAGGACACCCCGGCCGGGGCGCCCGACCTGCGGGTGGACCAGCGCTCGATCATCTACACCGGCACGCTCACCGTCCAGGTGAAGGACGTCGACGTGGCCGCCGCCCAGATCACCGGGATCACCGGCGGCACCGGCGGGTTCATCGGCGGCGACGAACGGCAGAGCGGCAACGGCGGCACCGACACCGCGACCCTGAAGCTGCGGATCCCGGCCGACAAGTTCGGCGCGGCGCTCGAGCAGATCGCCAAGCTCGGCGACGAGAAGAACCGGGCGATCAACACCGAGGACGTCACCGAGCAGGTGGTCGACCTGGACGCCCGGATCACCGTCCAGCAGGCCCGGGTGGACAGCGGCCGCAAACTGCTCGCCTCGGCCAAATCGCTGAGCGACCTGGTGATGCTGGAGAAGGAGGTCGCCACCCGGGAGTCCGACCTGGCCTCGCTGCAGGGCAAGAAGCGCCGGCTGGCCGACCTGACCGCGCTCAGCACGGTCACCGTGGTGCTGCTCGGCCCGGAAGCCCCGGTCCCGGCCGGCACCGACGACGACACGACCGGCTTCCTCAGCGGCCTGGCCGACGGCTGGAAGGCGCTGGTCTCATCGCTCGGGGTGCTGCTCACCGTCCTCGGCGCCCTGCTGCCCTGGATCGTCGCCCTGGGCCTGCCCACCTGGGCGATCCTCTACCTG
>NZ_LLZH01000048.1:0-137614 GCF_001509495.1 Actinoplanes awajinensis subsp. mycoplanecinus
AACAGGACTCTTCGACAAGCCCTATTTTCCCTGATCAGAAGGCACTTCTGCGTTTCCGGCCCACTCCTTGGACAACCCTTAACGAAGGGCCGAGGCTAATCTGCGCCGACCGAACCGCAGTGCATATTCTCAGAATGGCGGATCATCGACCGGCCCTTCACTAGAATCCCAGTCACTGTTCGGTAAATCATCACCGACCCGCTCAGAGTCAACAACACTCCTGAGCGAATCCACATTCTCACCCCAGGTCGCCAATGCCTCGATCGCTATGCCCCGGAGCCACTTATCCGAACTAGCGGCAAGAAAGTTCCTAGCCAAAGGCACAAACAGCTGACGCTGGGATACCAAATCCGAGGATTCCAGCAACTGAACAGCCGCGATCAGAGCGGCTTCCCTAACCTTCGGATCCGGATCTTTTAGATATGCATCAACGCTTGGGAAAATAAGTGGATAGAGTTTCCGAATCTCCAGAAAACGAGGAAATGGAACTGTCGGCGCATATCCTGCCCAAGACCGGATTCGCCGTTCCGACTGCATACTCACATCGTAGGCGACATTGGACAACCATGTCAGCAATTTACCCCGAAGCGGGTACTTCCCCTTCTCCCAGTCCGGAGCGAGCAATTTCCGGCTTCTCGGATCACCCAAGAGCGCGGCGACGTACCGAACCGCTGGAGCTGTCGCGGAGTAAACCACCCCGTCGTTAAGCAAAGCATTGTCGAGGTGATCGAGAGCACCTTGAACGGCGCCCGGATCAGTCGCCACCAGGTCAGCGAGCTTGGCCGGGGTTTCGGGGTAAGCACATCCATCAGCATTCTCCAAGCCGGACCAGTCGACAGCCTGGAGAATCGTTGAAGGTTCAGGAAACTCGTCGATCATCTTTTATATTATGCCACACCCCACCTTCATACAGCGGTGGGCGCGGCTTGCATTGCCGCGCCCACCGTCTGCACTTATTCTAGTTCTCGAAAAGCTTTTCGCTAAATACTTGTCGCAGCTGAGATCGCACTGTCAATGCTGAACCCTCTGGCAACATTCCCGCCACATTGGGCAAGCAGAAGGAGCAGGGACCACCAGGCTTGGAAACCATCAGCCTAGCCTCCAGTTTGGGAGCACCCTGGCCAGCCTGTTTCGCCAGGATTCTCATCAACGTGGCGGCTTGCACCTCAACATGTGAACCAAAAAATGTGTCCGGGTCAGGGCGCGCTTCCGCCGGAATTTCGTCCATATTCTTCTTGATCAAGGAGTGAAGCTTGTCGGATGAAAGATCAAACGTTCCATGCCCCTTGATCCAAAGATAGCCACCAGTAGCTCCCGACTTTGATGTCGAATTTCCTGGCCGCGTCGAGTATGCAGCATTTTCTGAAGCTCTGGCATGCGCGCGCTCATCAGGCGTCAAACAATTGTTGTTGTGTACGAGAACCGGTCCGGCCCCGGCGACCACGTAGTACGTGTGGATGTCGGCGACTGTCAGGTCGCGCATGACCTTGGCGCCGGCGAAATTGTGGACCGCGGTGACGTACTGGAGTTCGCCGTTCGGGCCGGTCAGGGTCGATTTGCCCGCAACCAGGTCGGCGGCTTCTGCCCAATCACCGGTGGTCGCGTCCCAGAAGGGATGGTGTGACGTGGTGTGCAGGACCGTCGACTCGGTCGGGCCGCGGGTACTCCGGCCGCCCTTGCCCTCGGTCTGCTCCTCGGCCCCGGTCGTGGAGTCGGCCGGCTTCTCGGCGACCGTCACGTCGGTCAGGTCCAGGTCGCGGTTGGAGTGCAGCAGAGTGACCTGCCGCGAGGTGACGTCACCGGAGCCCGGGTCCTTGGTCAGGACCGAGTCACCGATGTTCACCTCGGCGATCGGCCGGGTGGAGCCGTCCGCCATCACCACCAGCGTCGACGGATCGAAGCTGTGCGGTTCGGTGCTGTCCTGCGGCGGCGGCGCGGTCGGGCACGTCTCCGCGGTCTCCGAACCCTCGCCGTCGTCCTGCTCCTGCTGCTTCTCCTTGGACTTCTTCTTCGGTTCGGCCTTGTCCTTCTGCTTCTGCTTGGTCTGCTGGGGCTTGCCCTTCGTGGGCTTGTCCTGCTTCTTCGGAGCCTTTTCCGGCTTCGGCTTCTTCGCCGGTTTGGACGGGGCCGGCTTCTTTTCCGGCTTCGGCTTGGGTTTGGGCTTCTTCTTCGCCGGGGGCTTCGGCTTCTTCTTCGGCGGCTTCGGTTTCTTCGGGACCTTCGACATCAGGTCGCCGAGCTTCTTGCGCGCCATGTTCATCAGGTCCTGGGCGCGGCGCATCACCGTGCGGGCGCCTTCGACGATCCGTTTCCACAACCGGTATCCGGCGAACGCCCGGTCGGCCGCCTTGTACAACGATCGGCCGATCTTCAGGGCCTTGATCGGGCCGACCGCGCTCAACGCCAGGTCGACGCAGTCCATGATGCTGCCGCCGAGGCAACCGACCACCGAGTTGTAGCCGATCATGTCGAGCAGCATCCCGATGCCGACCTGCAGCAGGATGTCCAGCAGGTTGGTGTTGCTCTCCCGCAGCGCGCGGACGTACTCGGCCTCCTGCCGGACGATCTCGGTGCCGACCGCCTTCATGTCCCGGTCGCGCGCCTCCATCGCCAGGTTGTAGACCTGGAGTGCGGCCTGGTACTTCTTCACCTCGCAGGCGTAGTCGTACTGGCCGCACTTGCCGCCGACACCCTCACCGCTGGGGTCGGTGTTGGTCATCGGGTTGCCCTCGGCGTACGCGAACCGGTTGGCCGCGCCCGAGTCCGGGGACGGGCTGTTGCTCGCGGCGTCGCGGGTGTCGAACGTGCCGGTCTCCGGGTCGTACCAGCGGGACAGCATGTTGACCTTGCCAGTGCCCTGGTCGGTCCACTCCTGCTGGTAGCCGAGCTTGCCGAGCATGCCGCCGCTGGCGACGACCTTGCCCCACGGGTCGTAGGACACCGACCCGGAGAGTGCCGTCCCGGACGCCTCGAACTCGCCGACCACGTCGGTGTGCAGGTCGGTCCAGGCGTACCGCTGGGTGGTGCCGGAGGCGACGCCGACCAGGTTGTCGCTGACATCGCGGACGTAGGCGGTGGCACCGTCGTTGGCGACGTCGTTGCCGAGGCCGGTGTAGGTCAGGTTCGGCAGGATCAGCCGGCCCAGACCGTCGTAGGAGTAGGTGGTCGTGCCGCCGGTCCTGGTGCCCTGCGAGATGACCTGGTTGAACGCGTCGGTGACGGTCTTCGTCTCCACCCCGTTGCCGGCCGTCGAAGTCAGCGTGCCGCGTGGCGAGTACGTGTAGGTGGTACCGGCGGAGTCCGAGACGAGCTGGTTGCGCTCGTCGTAGGTGAACGTCTTGGTGCCGGCCTGGATCCGGTTGCCGGACTTGTCGTAGGCGTAGACGAGCGGGGTGACGCCGTTGTCGTAGCCGGTGAGCCGGTTGGCCCAGTCGTACTTGTAGGTGTTGGTCGACGCCCCGTTGAAGCCGGTCGTCGTCTTCTTCGTCAGGTTGCCGTCGAGGTCGAACCCGTAGGCGATCTTCCCGACGCTGGCGCCGGCCGACGTCTTGACCTCGTCCGACTCCAGCTGCTTCAGCTTGTTGTAGGTGAAGGAGCGGGTGTTGCCGCCGTACGCGATCGTCTTCACCCGCGACAGGGCGTCGTAGGCGTAGGTCATGTGCACGCCGGCGGTGCTGTTGTCCACCTTCGCCGGGCGGCCCGCGGTGTCGTACCCGTAGGTGGTGACGCCTGCCCCGTCGGTCCGGGTGGTCAGCGAGCCGTCGGCGTTGTAGGCGTACGACGAGTTGCCGGAAACCCCGGTGATCGAGGTGACCAGGCCGCGGTCGTCGTACTCCAGGGTGTTCGCCCCGGCCGCGCCGCCGAACGACTTCACCCGTCCGACCAGGTCGTAGGTGAACGTCCGGTCCTTCGTCGCGACCTGCGCCCCGGTACCCGAACTCTTGGTCAGCCGGCCCATCACGTCGTACTCGGACGTCGCGGTCACGCCGCCCGGCGAGTCCAGGCGGACGGCCCGGCCCCCCGCGTCGTAGGACATCGTGAAGGTGCGGTCGGCCACCGCCGGCGTGCTCGCGGTGGGCGGTTCGATCTGCGACTCCGGCAGACCCCATGAGTTGTACGTGGTGACGAACCGGCTGCCCCGCCCGTCGGTGAACCGCGTCTGCTGCCCGCCCACGTCGTAGCCGAACGTCGACACGAGCGCGTCCGCGGAGCTGATCGGCTCGCGCTGGGAGATCAGCTGCCCGGCCTCGTCGTACTCGAACGTGGTCTCGTGCTTGCTGCCGGGCAGATCGGTGTTCGCGGCAACGGCGGGGTTGTACGCGTTGCTCGCCGCGAGCGTGTTCCCGACGATGTCGTACCGCTGCGACTGGGTGCTGACCAGCTCGCCGGTGCCCGCCGCGTAGTCCGACGTGCCGACGGTCCGGCCCAGCAGGTCGTACGCGACGGTGGTGTAGCTGCCGTCCGGCGCGGTCGACTTCACCGGCCGGCCGAGGCCGTCGTACCGCACCTTGGTGGCGTTGCCCGCGGCGTCGGTGACCACGGTCTGCTCACCGGCGCTGTTGTACTTGACCGTCGTGACCACCCCGCCGGCCGACTTCACGCTGGTCGGCCACGGGCTGTTGTCGTACGTGTAGCTCGTGGTGTATCCGGTGCCCGCCTGCCGCACCGCCTCCGTGGCGGTGAGGGTCCGGCCCAGGTAGTCGACCGTCGACAGGGCCTGCGCCCCGCTCGGGTCGGTGTGCGCGAGCAGTTCGCCGTTGTCGTCGTAGGTGTACCGGGTCACGCCCTTGTCCGGCGTGACCACCTTGGTGGTGCGGCCGAGCTGGTCGTAGGTGTAGTCGGTGACGGCGCCCAGCGGATCCGTGCTGGAGACGACCTGCCCGACGCTGTTGTACCGGACCGCCGTCTTCGCGTAGATCGGCGCGCCACCGGTAGGCGCGACGTAGCCGGGCGACGTCTGCTCCACCATCTGGCCGAGTCCGTCGTACCGGTTGGTCACGATCTTGCCGTTCGGGTCCTGCTGCTCGGTCACCTCGCCGAACGTGTTGTAGCCGATCCGGGAGATCGCGCGTTCGCGGGCCGCGGCGCCCTCGCCGGTGACCGTGGTGATCGCCGGGCCGGTGGTGGTCACCGCCCGGCCGACCTGGTCGTTGGCGATGTAGGTGACGACACCCTTGGCGTCGGCCGCCGAGGTGATCGTGCCGTCGCTGTCCAGCTGGTAGGTGCTCCGGCTGACCTGGGCCCCGGCCGCCGGCAGGGTGCCGGCCTGGAGCTGCCCGATCTCGGTCGCGGAGAGCGCCTTCTGGTACGCCTGCACGTCGTCGATCTGGCCGGAGAAGACCCCGGTCGTCTCGTTCTGCGCGCCGACGAGCAGGCTGGTCGCCTGGTTGTTGAACTGCTTCGTGGTCGACAGCGCCGCCTTGACCACACCGTTCACGTACAGCTGAGCGGTGTTGGTGCCGCCGGCCGCGGGGTTCGGCGTGACCGCGACCGCGAGGTGGGTCCAGTCCGCGGTCGCCGACCCGCTGGTGTACGTGCTGGCGCTGCTCGGCCAGCTCGTCTCGCCGTCGGCCTCGCGCACCGACATGGCCAGCCGCCACGAGTTGGTCTTGTTCTCGTAGTACACCTTCAGCGCGGAGCTGCCGATGTCACCGGCGAGCGCCGCCACGTACCGGTCGACGCTCTTGTCGTCCAGTTTGACCCAGGCGCTCAGCGTGTACGGCTGCAGCGTGTCCACCGGGGCCGGCCCGGCGATCGAGCCCGAGGCGCCACCGGCGAAGGTGGCCGCGCCGCCCCGGTCGGTCGACCAGCCGATGCCGGTCGCCGTACCGATGCTGTTGCCCGCCGTGTCACCCACGGTCGTGCCGGACTTCTCGTCCAGCTTCCACCGCATCGTCGGGGTGACGTCCGCGGACAGGTAGCTGGTCTGCTGCCGGACCCGCCCGAGCCGGTCGTACGCGCTGCCGGCCAGGCCGAGCACCGAGGTGCCGTCGCTGAACGACGTGCTCAGCAGCTCGTCCTCGGCCGAGTAGGTGTACGTCGTGGTCCGGGTGGTGGTGGTCTCGCCGTCCTCGGTCACCTCGAGCGTCGCGCTCGTGTTCCGGCCCGCGGCGTCGTAGGCCCGGGTGGTCTTGGTCCGCCCGTTGTTGGTGATCTGCGTGGTCAGGTTCCCGGCCACGTCGTACGTGTTGTTCTCCAGCACGTACGACTGCTTGGTGCAGCCCGGCGTCCTGGCCGGGTCACAGCCGTTGGTCCGGGTCACCGACACCAGCAGGTTGTTGTCGGTGTACTTGTACTCGTTGACGAAGCCCATGCCGTCGGTCTCGGACGCCAGCCGCCCGGCCGGGTCGTAGGCCAGCTGCCGGACCTTCAGGTCGCGCGCCGCCGTCGGCGCGTCCGGGTCGCCGGTGAAGCCCTTGACCACCGTCGACACCTCGTTGCCGGCGCCGTCGTAGTTGGTCAGCACCGTCGAGCCGTCCGCGTGGGTCTGCCGGTTCACCTGGCCGAAGCCGTCGTAACCCAGCTTGACCTCGTTGCCGTTCTGATCCCACTCGGAGGTCCGCCGGCCGTGCGCGTCGTAGCCGTAGACCACCGTCCGGGGAGCGTCCCCGCCGGTGGCGTCGGACACCGTCTCGGTGGTCATCAGGCCGTCGACGTCGTAGGACAGCGTCGTCACCGGCGTGTGCACCGCGTTGGTCACCGCGTTCGTCGTCGCGGCGTCGGTCACCGACACGACCCGGTCCAGGCGGTCGTGGACGTAGGACACCGTCGCACCGGCCACCCCGCCGACGACGTCGATCTCCTTGACCGTACGGCCGAGGCCGTCGTACTCGTACCGGGTCGTGGCGCCGGCCGGGTCGGTCGTCTGGGCGATGTCCCCGTTCGGCAGGTAGAGGATGGTCTGCATCCCGCCGCCCGGCTTGACCACCCGCCACGGCAGGCCGGCCGGCACGGATCCGCCCAGGTAGCCGCCTCGCATCGAGCCGTCGGCGAGCTTGACCCCGTCGGTGTAGCTGATCGTCGTACGGCGGCCCAGCGGATCGGTCTCGCTGATCCGGTTGCCCTGGTCGTCGTACTCGTACTTGGTCAGATACGTGGCATCGGTGACCGATTTCGATCCGGCGCCACGCATCTCGATGAGCCGGTCGTTACGGATGTTCGCCGGCGGACTGACCGTCGTCGCGTCCGGGTAGTACAGCGAGTACGACGTCGAGCAGTTGTTCTCCGACCGGTCCTGGCACGTCGTCACCGACACGACGTTGCCGCGCACGTCGTACTCGTTGATCGTCATGTTGCCGTTGCCGTCGGTGACCGTGCGCAGGTTGCCCTTGCCGCTGTAGCCGTACTGCAGCTCGTTGCCGAGCGCGTCGATCTCCGCGACCTTCCGGCCGTACAGCAGGTCGTTGACCGTGGTGGTCCGGGTCGCCTTGTCCTCGTGGTCCTTCGGCCCGGTGATCACGTAGTTGATCTGGCCGGAGGGCGCGTTCTTGACCGCGTCGCGCGCCTTGAACTGGTACTGCGCCTGGGACGCGTCGAGCTCGGAGGCGTAGAACGCCACCTCGGCGAGGCTGCCCTTGTAGTACGGCGTGGTGTTCGAGTCGAGGTAGTACCAGTTGGCGCCGGTGATCGACCCGTCGATATAGCCACCGCCGAGGGTGTACTTCGTCGGCTCGAGGAGCGTCATCTGGGACGGGGCCATCGCCACCGACCCGGTGGTCGACTGCGCTGCCGCACCGTCGACGTACAACGTCTGCGCGGTGCCGTTGGTGCTGAGCACCACGTGGTGCCACTTGCCGTCGTTCACCGCGGCCTTGCTCGCCAGCGACGGGATCCAGGTCTGTGCGGCGCTCTTGTTGCAGGTGTACAGCTGCAGGTCGGTGCCGTTGGTCTTGGAGCTGCCGGGCAGGTCCAGGCACAGGCCCGAGAACGAGTTCAGCAGCCCGCCGCCGGCCGGCTCCCAGTCCTGTGAGCTGTTGCCGTTACAGGTGGAGAGGACGATCTTCGTGCCACTGACCTTGGCGTTCCCGGCCGGGGTCAGGCACTTGCCGAAGGCCTGCACGGTCGTCAGGTCACCGCCGCCGAACCGGCCCGAGACCAGGGTCCAGTTCTGCGCGGCGGAGCCGTTGCACTCGTAACTCTGCACCACCGTGCCGTCGGCGGTGCCACTGCTGGTGACGTCGGCACACTTGCCCTTGACCCCGACGGAGTTCAGCGGGGCGGTCGGCGTCACCGAGGGCGACAGCGCACGCAGCCTGCCGTCCGGGGTGATCCACAGCGACGGGGAGTCGTACCGCAGCGTGCTGGAGGTCTGGCTCTTCATACCGAGCAGCACGTCGCTGGTGGTGGTCGTGTTGAACCACATCGAGACGGAGCTGTTGCCGGCCGGCGCCACCCCGGACGGCAGGGAGACGTACGAGCTGGTGCCGTTGAACGACGCCGCCTTGCCGAGGGCGGCGCCGAACGGGCCGTCGGCCGAGCCGAGGGTGACCGTGCTGTAGGTGGCGACGCCGCCGTTGACCTCGTTCTTCGCGTCGGTGACGCCGGACTCGGCCATCCGCCAGTAGTTCGTCGGCGCCCCGCCGAGGACACCGCTCTCGTACACCTTCGTCGAACCGACGATGGCCGGTGTCTCCGGCGTCCAGGTCTCGCCGTTGCCGTCGATCACCTTGCTCACCCGGCTGGTGGCGGTGTTGTAGGAGATCTCCGCGGTGGCGTTGCCGGAGGGCCGCACCACCGTGGTCAGCAGGCTGACCGAGGTCCGGGCCGCGTAGAGGTCGGCGGCCAGCTGACCGTCGACCGCGTTGTCGAACAGCGCCACGTCGGAGACCGACCCGGTGAAGTAGTCGCGGGTGCCCAGGTTGCTGTAGGTGCTGGGGTGCGACTGGTTCGGCCACGCGCCGCCGAGGAAGCCCTTGCCGACGAACGCCGAGGCCGGGGCGATGTCCTGCACGGTCACGCCGGTCTCGGCGGCGACCGGCTTGCCGTCGAGGTACAGGTCCTGCCGGTTGCCCGACGCGGACAGCATGACGTGGTGCCAGACGTCGTCGTTCACCTTGACCGGTGACGTCACGCCGTTCACCGTGGCGGTGGCCGCCATCGGGGTGTGGATCCGGGACAGGAACAGCTGGTCGACCGGGCGCGTCTTGCCGCACGCCCAGATCTGCATGAGCGCGCCGGTCTGCGAGCCGTCACCGACCGAGTCCAGGCACAGCCCGGAGTAGTCGCTGACGATCTGCCCGTCCGCCTGCACGTTCCAGTCCTGGCTGCCGGCGGTCGAGGCGCACGTGTTGATGACCAGGTCGGTGCCGTTGGTGCCCTCCTGGTCCTCGGTGTCGACGCACTTGACCACGCCACCGGTGGTCACCTGCAGCTGCCGGGTCGTGGCCCAGGTGAACACCTGGTTCGCGGTGCCGGCACAGTTGGCGAGCGCCAGCCGGGTCCCGTTCGTGGCGACGTTGCCCGGCACGGTGAGGCACTGGCCCTGGCCGACCGCGGTCAGCGTGCCCAGCGAGGCGCCGAGCTTCGAGGCCTTGGCGAAGCCGCCCATCAGCTGGCCGTCCGCGCCGACGTACAGCGTCGGGTTGTAGGCCCGATTGGTGGTGGCCGCGGTCGATGCGGCGGCCTCCATCGACTGGCCGTAGAGCACGCCGTCGCCGCCGGTCTTCGACGCCTTGAACCACATGCTGATCGCCTGGTTCGCGCCGTCGCTGGCCAGGTTCGCCGGGATCTGCAGCTGCGCGGACGTCCCGTTGAAGCCCGTGGCGGTGGCCGACGAGCCGGCCAGCGGACCGGTCTGGCCCAGCGTCACACCGCTGTAGACGCCGACGTCGGCGCCACCGTTCTCCAGCATCGAACTGGCCGCGATCTTGGTGTCGCCGGTCTCGTTCAGCCGCCAGTACGAGTGCGGCCGGGCGTTGACCGTCGCGGTCGGGAACAGCGAGCCGGTGGTCTCGTACTTGTAGGTGTTGCACTTCTCCCAGTTGTCCGGCGGGCACACCTTGGTCAGCGCGTCCCCGGTGTACGAGTACCACCAGGTGTTCACCGAGTCCCAATCGCCCGGCGTGACCGGGTCGGTGGCGACGTAGGCGACGTGCTTCGGCGCGGTCTCGGTCCAGTACAGGTCCAGGGTCCGGCCGGAGGCCGCGGTGATCGTGGCGAGCAGGCCGTCGGTGTAGGTGAACCTCTGCGCGCGCCCGGAGATGTCCTTGATCGACGCGACCGGGTACTCCTCGGACCCGTCCACGAGCTGCTTGAACTCGTAGCTGGTGCCGTCCTTCTCGGTCAGCCGGTAGGTCCGCTTCCCGTCCGTGGTGACCTCGGTGAAGGTGGCGGCCTGACCGGCCGGCGAGGAGTAGCTGCCGTTGTTGTTCCGCCCGAACGCCAGCTCCCGGCCGCTCGGGTAGGTCACCACGACGGTGTTGACCCGCTGCGAGCCGTTGATGGTGACCGGCTTCTCGGTGGCCTTGACGTCGATGATGCTCGACCAGCCGGCGCCGAACGCCTGCCCGGTGCGCGGGTCACCGCTGTTGTACGAGCGGGTGATCTCCAGCGGCGGGCCGACGGTGTTGACCATGGCGTCCTGGGCCGTGGTCGTGTAGTTGCCGATCACCGGGTCGAAGCCCTGCCCGGAGTTCTGCGACAGCACGGACGTGATCGACGGCTGCGGCACCGGCGTCACCAGCAGGTTCTTGATCAGATACTCGTGGTTGTCGGCCAGCCCGTCGCGGACCTGGACCGTCCAGTAGTACGACTCGTTCCAGCTGAACGTGCCGGCCGGCACCGTCCAGGACTTCTTGGCCTGCCAGTCCGAGGTGGCGATCTGGGTCTTCTGGTCCTTGTCGTAGACGAAGAAGTTGTACTCCAGCGTCTTGGGCCAGTTGTCCGGGTCGCTGGCGTCGGCGATCAGCTCGGGGGTCAGCGTCGCCGCCGACGCCCCGTACGCCGGGTACTGCTCGTTGACCTGCGGGTCGGTGTTGTAGTCGTAGGTCAGCTCGAGGCGCGGGTCGGTGTCGTACCCGCCGTAGTTGGCCGAGGTGAACCGCTTGAACGCCGACGAGTCGGTCTCCGAGGCGGTCAGCGCCAGGCCGAAGTTCGACATGGTGCCGGTCGACCAGCCGTTGAACGTCTGCGTCGGCAGCGCCACCGACCGCATCGCGCCCTTGCCCCGGTCCCCGCCGCTGTTGTTGCACGCCGGGGTGTTGTCACTGATCACCCACTGGGCGATCGGCGACGAGTAGCTCGGGCCGGCGCTCAGCTTGCCGTCGGCCGCCTCGATGTCGGCGACGGTCCACTTCGTGGTGGCCCGCCGCACGTAGATCGGCTCGTGGTCGGCGCAGTTGTACGACCAGGTGTGGAACATGAACAGCTTCGCCGACTTGATCTGCGTGCCGACCAGGCCGTTGTCGTCGAACTCGTCGAAGTGCATGAACGAGCGCGACCGGGTGGTGCCGCTGTCCCAGGTGCCGACCGGCAGGTTGTCGCCGTTGTGCTCGACGGTCGAGGTGCTGTCGTCGGTGAAGACGTCACCGGTGTCGGCCGTCTCGATGGTCGGGTCGACCCGGACCGGGTACTGCCGCGCCGGGTCGGCGAGCCACGCCTCGTCCGCGGTGACCTTCAGGGCCTGTCCGCCGTCGACGGTGATCAGGTCGTAGCGGACCGCGCCGGACTCGGCCGGTGCGCCCGAGTGCGGGTCGACCTTGGAGTCCTGCATGTAGCCCCGCGGGACCCGCATGGCGACCTTGCCGTCCGCGGCGACCAGCTCGAGTGAGCCGTCGCTCCGCTTCTTCGCGGTCACGCCGTCCAGCGTCAGCGGGAAGACCCACTCGTGGCCGGCCGCCGGCGACGCCAGGACCAGGGTCTCCTTCAGACCGTCGTTGGTGGTGCGCAGTTCGAGGTCGGTGCCGGGCAGGATCTCGCGGTACGTCGCGGTCGAGCCGTTCAGCACGGCGGGCACCGCGGCGGCGCCGGCCAGGTCGTAGGCCATCGAGTAGCCGGAGGCCGTGGTCACCGTCGCGAGGGCGTCGCCGGCCGACGGCGCGGACGAGGACGGCGCGGCGGAGGGCGGGGCCGAGGGCGTGACGGAGGGCGTGACGGAGGGCGTGACGGACGGCGACGACGACGGGGCGATCGACGCACTCGGGGTGCTGTCGGCGCCGGTCGCGCCGAGCGCGACGTCGATCGAGTTGGCGGCGGTCGCCAGGACGTCGCCGCGCTTGGTCAGCGTGGTGTCGATCGGCTGGTAGGACCCGTCCGCGGCCTTGAAGTTGACCCGCTCGTCGAAGAGCACCCGGGTGAACGAGCCGTCCTCGTTCTGGAACTCGTCGTACGTCGCCGTCGACCGTTTCGGCAGCCGCTTGCTGGTGCGCTCGTCGAAGCTGGTGGCGTCACCCGGCTTCCCCGGGGTGGTGAACTTCTTCTGCGCCGGTTGCCCGGGCTGCGCCGGGTCGGCGATGCCCTTGCCACGGCCGGGCGCCGTCCCGGCGCCGCCGTTCACCGTGGTCGTCGCGGTGGACACGTAATGGTCCACGTCACCGGTTGCGCCACCGCGCTCCTGCTTCGGCAGTCCGGTGACCGCGGCGAGCGCGGGCACCTGCCGGAGGGCGGACAGCAGCCCGGAGAGCGGCCATCCATCTCGTTCCGTGGGCACCACGTCCGGTGGCACACCCACCGACAGTCCCAAAGCGAGCGCTGTGACGACAGCGATCCGCCGCCTCATATGTCGAGCCCCGTTCTCAGCTTCTTCCAAGGATCGGCGAAGCATGAGGGAAGATCATCGATCTCCACAAGATCCTATTGAACGGGGCGCGTCTATCTACCCAGCGCTGGCGGGCCTAAACCCGAGTTCACGGCATCCACTGTGTACTTGATCACATTTCCGGATCGGGTTTGGCGTGCAGGATTTCGCGGGCCTGCTGGGCCGCGCGGACGATGCTCTCGCCGACGAACTCGACGAAGCGGGCGATGCCCTCCAGGCGCGCGGCGGCCGGGCTGTCCGGGCCCAGCACGCCGACGCCCTGGCGCGCGGTCTCGGCGAGCTGCTCGTGCGACTTGGCGCTGGCGATCATCGACTGGTACCAGACGTCGTCGTCGACCACGTAGCGCTCGTGGCGGCGCTCGCCGCGCTCCCGGCGGATCAGGCCCTGCGCCTCCAGGAACGCGACCGCCTTGGACACCGACGCCGGGCTGACCTGCAGCCGCTGCACCAGCTCGGCCGCGCTGAGACTGCCCGCGTCCGTGGTGAACAGGCAGGTCAGCACGCGGGCCATCATCTTCGGCAGGCCCTGCCCCATCAGCAGGGTGGTGAACACCTCCTCGTACGCGAGCACCGCGGCCGGGTCCCGCCCGTTGGCCGGCGCGGGTGCCTGCGCACCCCGGGGCGCGGTCTGCCGGCGCCGGTGGGCGCGCTGCTCGGTGGCGCGGTGCGCCAGGTCGCCGCGGTACCCGGCCGGGCCGCCGTTGCGCATCACCTCGCGGGTGACCGTCGAGGTGGGACGGTCCAGCCGCCGGGCGATCTCCGCGTACGCCAGCCCGTCGGCCAGGCCCAGCGTGATCTGCTGACGTTCCTGCTGGGTGAGCCGGCCACCGGGCATGTCGATCTCCTTACGCGCACCTGTCTGACGCACGGCAGCATAGCTTTTATTCTCCACTCAATGCAACGATGCGTTGCGTTGATTTTCCAACCGTTGCAACGATTACGGGGCATCTAGCTGCCAATATGTCGTCATTAAGCAACGATCCTGTTGCCCAATACGCGAACGCAACGTAGCGTTTTGCACATCGGAAACAACGGATCGAAGGAGCTAGTCATGCAGAAGTTCGCCACCACCGCCCCGATCGCCGCCGTCCTGGACATCCCGGCCGGCCGGCTCCAGCTGATCGCCGCCGACCGCGCCGACACCACTGTCGAGGTCCGGCCCGCCGACGCGTCGAAGGGCCGCGACGTGAAGGCCGTCGAGCAGGTCACCGTCGACTACCGGGACGGCGTGCTGCGGATCGCGACGGCCGCGCCGAAGCACAAGCTGCTCGGCAACTCCGGCGCCGTCGAGGTCACCGTCCAGCTGCCGGCCGGGTCGCGGGTCGAGGCGACGACGGCCGCCGGGGACCTGCGGGGTGTGGGCCGGCTCGGCGAGGTCACGTTCGACGGGGCGCAGGGCCAGGTCAAGCTGGACGAGACGGCGAGCGCCCGGCTGACCCTCCAGGACGGCGACATCACGGTCGGCCGCCTGACCGGGCCGGCGCGGATCAGCACCCAGCGGGGTGACATCCGGATCGCCGAGGCGGTGGACGGGGCGCTCGTCCTTCGTACCGAAGCCGGAAACGTCGCGGTCGCGGCCGCCAGCGGCGTCTCCGCGTCGCTGGACGCCGGCACCGGCAGCGGCCGCATCCAGAACTCGCTGCGCAACGGTGACGGCGCGGCCGCCCTGACCATCCACGCCACCACGGCCTACGGCGACATCACCGCCCGCAGCCTGTAGTCCCGCAGCCTGGGGTATGGACATGCCGACGAGTGGCGCACCGGCACGGTGCCGGTGCGCCGAGCGGTCTCGCCCGGGTCAGACCTCGATCTCCACGCCCTCGTCGATCCGGACGTCCTTGAGCATGAGGCTGAAGACGAGCGCCAGCACCATCAGCGGGATCGTCCAGAGGAAGACGCTGCGGATCGTGTGCGCGAACGCCAGCTCCACCGCAGCGCGCAGGTCGGCGGGGAGCGCGCGCAGATCCATCGGGGAGATCGATCCGTCCGAGGGGATCCGGGCCGCGGTGCCGGCCGGCAACCGCTGCGACAACTCGGCGCTGAGCCGGATGCTGAACAGCGCGGCCAGCGCGGCGAAACCGAGTGAGCCGCCGATGCGCTGGGAGAACGCACCGGTCGCCGTCGCGCTTCCCATGTCGCGCTCGGGCGCGGTGGCCTGGATGGCGACCATCAGCGGCTGCATGCAGAGCCCGACGGTCAGACCGAAGAACACCATGTAGGTGACGACGAGCCACAGGCTGGTGTCCGGGGTCATCGTGGCGAACAGGAGCAACGACGGCACGGCCAGGGCGCTGCCGAGAACCGGTGACCACTTGTATCGGCGCCATTTGGTGATCAGGCCGCCACCGACGATGGAGACCACCATCAGCCCGAACACGATCGGCAACTGCAGCAGACCAGAGTTGAAAGCGCTGATGCCCATGGCGAGCTGGATGAAAAGCGGCACGAACGTTCCGATGACGGTGACCCAGGTATGCACCATCACGTTGGCCAGGCAGGCGAAGGTGATCGACGGAATACGGAACAACCGCGGCGGCATGATCGGCTCGGGCGCCCGCAACTCGCGCATCACGAACAGTGCTACCAGCACCATCGCGCCGGCCGCCAGAGCGATAATGATCGGGGAGGACCAGGCATATTGCGCGCCGCCCCAGGACGCCAGCAGCGTGATGTCAGCGATCAATGCCGCGAGCAGGAAGAAACCCGCGTAGTCGATGGGAGCCGTGGATTTCTTCGGTGGCAGTTTCAGCTCCCGGACGATGGCGACCAGCGCGATCAGACCCAGTGGCAGGTTGATGTAGAAGATCCAGCGCCAGGAGAGCTGATCGGTCAGGATGCCGCCGAGCAGCGGGCCGGCGATGGCACCGACGCCGAGCACGGCGCCGAACATGCCCATGAACTTGCCGCGTTCGCGCAGCGGCACGATCTCCGCGACGACCGTCATCGTCAGCACGGAGAGGCCACCGGCGCCCACCCCCTGGACGGCGCGGAAAACGATCAGTTGGATCATCGACTGCGCCGCGCCGGACAGGACCGAGCCGACCAGGAACGCGCTGATGGCGAAGATGTACAACCGGCGCGTGCCGTACAGGTCGGCGAGTTTGCCGTAGAGCGGCGTGGTCACGCCCGCCACGATGATGTACGTGGTGAACAGCAGGGACAGGTACTGAACGCCGTCGAGCTGGCCGACGATCGTCGGCGCGGCGGTCGACACGATGGTCAGATCGAGGGAACCGAGCGCGGAACAGATCATCATCGCGATGACGACGATACGCATTGAGCTGCGACCCAGCGGCCCCTCACGCGACGGTGCGTCAACTGCCTCGGGTTCGGGAGTCGTCATCACTGTCTCCTCGGGAAAGATGGGCCGTTCCGAGCCAATGGAAGATATCGCAAACCCGTGCCGGACCATAGTTCGGCTCGAGTTCGGCGGGCCTCCTGAAGTGTGGGAAATTCGTTTACCGATATGGGGTTCGCTGTGCTGTCGATTCACCACTCCGGTCGCCGCGCAGGGATTCCTCCGCGGTCAACTCCACGCGACGCATGGCGATCCGGAGGATGGGCGGCGCCATCAGCGAGGTAGCGATGGCCACCATTACCACAATGGTGTAGGTCTCGGTATTGAGGACACCCAGACGCAACCCGACCATGGCGATGACGATCTCGACCACGCCGCGGGCGTTCATGCCGGCTCCGAGGGCGAGCGATTCCCACTTGGTGAGCCGGCTGGTCAGCCCGCCGATGAACGCGCCCGCGAACTTGCCCGCCACCGCCACCGTCAGCACGACCAGTCCGGCCAGCAGGACGACCGGCCGGCCCAGCGCCGTCAGGTCGACACGCAATCCCGCGGTGGCGAAGAAGAGCGGCGCGAAGAAGGCCAGCACCGTCGTGTGCAACGGCACGAGCGCCGCTCGCGGCACGCCGCCGCAGCTGCCCACCAGGAGGCCGCCCACGAAGGCCCCGAAGACTGCCTCCATGCCCAGCGCCTGTGTGCCCGCGGCGCAGGCCAGCATGCCGATGGCCGCGACGGTCACCACGCCGGTCGGCCCGGCCGCCCGGTCCGCCTGGCGTAGCGCGACACGGAACAGCGGCCGGCCCACGGTGGCCGCCGTCACGACGATCGCCAGCAGGGTCAGCACCGCCGTCACGATCACGCCGGCCTGCAGGGCGGTGGCCGCCATCGCCACGACGATCGACAACATCAGCCAGCCGAACGCGTCGTCGACCATCCCGGTGATCAGGATCAGCTGACCGATGTTGCGATGCAGCAGCCGCATGTCGGTCAGCGTCTTCGCGATCACCGGCATCGCGCTGAGGCACATCGCGACGCCCAGGAAGAGCGCGAAGACGATCCGGTCGGTGCCACCCGGCACCAGCGCGGCCGGCAGCAGCAGGCCGGTGGCCACGCCCAGCCCCAGCGGCAGCAGCAACCCCGCCGTCGCCACCCGCACCACGGTCGCGCTCCGCCGGCGCAGCAGCAGGAGATCGACTTCTATCCCCGTCACCCCGACCAGCAGCAGGACCCCGATCTGGGCGACGGCGTCGAGCAGGTGGAACTGGCCGGCCTGCTTGGGCAACAGCCACGCCGCCAGGCCGGGCGCGACGTGGTCCAGCAGGGTCGGCCCGAGCAGCAGCCCGGCCGAGAGCTCACCGACAACCGCCGGCATGCCCAGCCGGACGGCCAGCCGGCCGAGCACGAAGGCCAGCGTCAGCAGCACCGCCACCTGGAGCAGGAAGAGCATCAGCTGCGGCGCCGGGATCAGCGGAACGGGGGTGTGCGACACGGTCCGCTCACCCTTCCGCGGCGAGGGTGAGCGCGACGGTTCGCGTGTCGTCCTCGGCCGGCCAGCGTCCGTACCTGCGGCGCCAGTACATCAACGGTCCGCTCGCCTCGTCGTGCACGCCGCCGTCCACGGCCGCGCCGACGACGATCGTGTGGTCGCCGGCGTCGATCACCCCGGCGACGTCGCACTCGGCGTGCGCGAGGGAATCGGCCGACAGCAGCGGGAGCCCGCCGCGCCGGGAGGGCTGCCACCTCGCCGTCTCGAACCGGTTCATCGTGCTCGACGCGAACAGTGACGAGGTGCGTTCCCGGCTGTCCCGCAAGAAGTTGACGATGAACTGGCCGCGGTCGACCAGCGCGCTCAGCACCCGGCTGTTCCGGTTGAGGCACACCAGCAGCAGCGGCGGCTCCAGAGACACGCTGCACGTCGCGCTGCAGGTGACACCGAGTGGCGCGCCGTCGGCGCCGAGCGTGGTCACCACCGTGACGCCGGACGGGAACGCGCTCATCACCGACCGGAAAGTGGCCGGCTCGAGACAGGCCGCGGCCACCTCCGGAGACACCCGGAGGTCGTGCTGCCCGCGCATGTCACGCCGCCTTGCGGGCGACCACCACGTGGTCGCGGGTGATCGTGTCCGCCCGGAAGACCTGCTCCACCTCGAAGCCGGCCTCGCGCAGATACCCCTCGCAGTCGGACACCGAGTACGCGGAGTTGTCGTCGCGGATCATCGCGCTGTTGAGACGTTGCAGCAGAGTCTCCAGGTCGTCCCGGCTCGGGTCGATCATGACGTCGTAAACCGCGATCCGCCCACCGGGCGAGACCGCCCGGTACGCGCTGTGCAGCAACCGCATCCGCTTCTCCAGCGGCCAGTCTGCCAGCACGTGACCCATCACGATCACGTCCGAGGCGGGCAGCGGGTCGACGAAGAAGTCACCGCCCGCGAAGTGGACCCGGTCGGCCGTGCCCAGTTCCCGCATCAGCTCGTCGCAGAGCGGTCGCAGCGCGGGCAGGTCCACGACCGAGCCCCGCAGGTGCGGATGTGCCCGGGCGATCCGCGCCGCCACGTTGCCGCGGGCGCCGCCCACGTCGGTGAACGTCGTGTACTCCGACCAGTCGAGCCGGCGAGCCAGTTCATCGGCCGTGAAGCCGTTGTGCGCGTCCATGTGCGTCATGACCTGCCGAGCCTTGTCGAGGTCCCGGTAGTAGTCCGGATAGGCGGTCGAACCCTGCGCCGCCACCGCCGACTTCGCGTGGCCGTCCCGCAGCGCCTCGGTCAACCGGCCCCACGCGTGGTAGTGCAGTTTCGCGTGCTGGGCGCAGGTGCCGCCCAGGTAGGTCGGTTGCCCGGTCACCAGGAACTCGGCGGTGAGGTCGCTGTTGCGGTACTCCGCTCCGTCGCGTTCCAGCAACTCCAGCCCGACGAGCGCGTCGAGGAAGTCGGGGGTCAGCCGGTGCCGGACGGCCAGCTTCTCCTGAAGCGTGTCCGCCGTGGCCGGGCCGTCGGCGAGCAGGTCGAACACGCCGAGCTCCACCGCACTCTGCAGGACCTTCGTCTGGAAGTACGCCGTGTTGAGCCGGACGACGGCCCGGGCCCGGGCCACTGAACTGCGGGGAGGTACGCCAACGGTCATCGTCTGTCCTTACTCCCGATCGGTCGTTGCGGGGCACACCGTCGCACCGGTCGGTCGTGCTCACGTCGAGCGGCGGCCGAGCCCGCCGGCTGTCCAGCGCGGGTCAAGGGCGAATCGAGGTCGGCAGGACAGCCTTGGCCGGTTGGCAACGGTGAAGGGAGACGGGGTGCTGCGGAAGAGCGAGGAAGGACCGCGGGGTGGACGGCGGGTGGTCGTGACCGGGATCGGGGTGGTCGCACCGGGAGGCATCGGGACGAAGCAGTACTGGGACCTGCTGACCGCCGGGCGGACCGCCACCCGGACCATCACGGCGTTCGACGCCACCCAGTTCCGCTCCCGGGTGGCCGCCGAGTGCGATTTCAACCCCGTCGAGGCCGGCTTGACCCAGAGGCAGATCCGCCGGTGGGATCGGACCACACAGTTCGCGTACGTGGCGGCCCGGGAGGCGCTCGTCGACAGCGGCATCGTCGGCGAGCTGCACCCGGAGCGCACCGGGGTGATGGTGGGCACCGCGTGCGGGATGACCATCAGCCTCGACCACGAATACGCGGTGGTCAGCGACGAGGGCCGGATCTGGCAGGTCGACGAGGCGCACGCGATGCCGTACCTGTACGACTACTTCGTGCCCTCGTCCATGGCGGCCGAGGTCGCGGGCCTGGTGGGGGCGGAGGGGCCGGTGGGCATCGTGTCCACCGGGTGCACGTCCGGCATCGACGTGGTCACCCACGCCGTGGACCTCATCCGGGACGGCGAGGCAGATGTGATGATCGCCGGAGCGTCGGACGCCGCCATCTCGCCGATCACCGTCGCGTGCTTCGACGCGATCAAGGCGACCACGCCGCGCAACGACGAGCCGGAGACGGCGTCGCGGCCGTTCGACCGGACCCGCAACGGCTTCGCGCTGGGTGAGGGCTCGGCCGTCTTCGTCCTGGAGGAGCTCGGCCACGCTCGCCGCCGGGGCGCGCACGTGTACGCCGAGATCGCCGGATACGCCTCCCGGTGCAACGCCTTTTCGATGACCGGGCTGCGTCCGGACGGCGTGGAACTGGCCGCGGCCATCACCGGCGCGTTGGACCTGGCGCGCGTCGACCGGTCCGAGATCGACTACATCAACGCGCACGGCTCCGCGACCAAGCAGAACGACCTGCACGAGACCGGCGCCTACAAGCGCAGTCTCGGCGAACACGCGTACACGACACCGATCAGCTCGATCAAGTCGATGATCGGTCACTCGCTGGGAGCGATCTGCTCACTGGAGGTCGCGGCCTCCGTGCTGGCCATCGAGCACTCGGTCATCCCGCCGACGGCGAACCTCCGGGAACCCGACCCCGAGTGCGACCTGGACTACGTCCCCCTCGTGGCCCGGGAACAGCGCACCGACGTGGTGCTGAGCGTGGCCAGCGGCTTCGGTGGCTTCCAGAGTGCGATCGTCCTCGCCGGGCCGGGCCGGTGGGCGGCATGACCGCGCCCGGAACCGCCGGGACGGCGCCGGCCCGGGCAACCGGCACCGCGGTGGTCACCGGCCTCGGCGTGGTCGCACCCAACGGCCTCGGCGTGGCGGAGTACTGGGCGGCGACGTTGCGCGGCGAGTCCGGCATCGGCCGCATCACCAGGTTCGACCCGGCGCCGTACTCGGCGCAACTGGCCGGTGAGGTCACCCTGGACACGGCCCGCCGGCTGCCGAGCCGGCTGCTGCCGCAGACCGACCGCATGACCCAGCTCGCGCTGATCGCGGCCGAGGAGGCGCTTGCCGACGCGGGCGCCGACCCGCGGCAGCTGGCCGACTACGCCACCGGGGTGGTCACCGCCGCATCCGCCGGCGGCTTCGAGTTCGGGCAGCGCGAGCTCGAGGCGCTGTGGAGCAAGGGCGGCGCGTACGTGAGCGCGTACCAGTCCTTCGCGTGGTTCTATCCGGTCAACAGCGGCCAGATCTCGATCCGGCACGGCATGCGAGGGCCGGGCAGCACCCTGGTCGCCGAGCAGGCCGGCGGGCTGGACGCGATCGCCAAGGCTCGCCGGCACGTACGCGACGGCACTGCGCTCATGCTCGCCGGCGGGGTGGACGGCTCGCTGTGCCCGTGGTCCTGGGTCTGCATGATCCGCTCGGGCCGGGTCAGCCCGGTCACCGAACCGAGCCGGGCGTATCTGCCGTTCGACCGGGACGTCACCGGTCACGTGCCGGGTGAGGGCGGCGCCCTGCTCGTCGTCGAGGATCCTGCCGAGGCCCGGCAGCGCGGGGTGGACCGGATCTACGGGGTGGTCGCCGGGCACGCCGCCACCTTCGACCCGCAGCCCGGCTCGGGCCGGGAGCCGGGCCTGCGCCGGGCCATCGAGCTGGCGCTGCGCGACGCGCGACTGTCCGCGGCGGAGGTGGACGTGGTCTTCGCCGACGCCGCCGGGGTCGCGGCGCTGGACCGGGTGGAGGTCGACACCCTCGCCACCGTCTTCGGGCCGCGGGCGGTGCCCGTGACGGCGCCCAAGACCATGACCGGCCGGCTACTGGGCGGCGGGGCCGCGCTCGATGTGGCCACGGCGCTGCTGTCCCTGCGCGACTCGGTGATCCCGCCGACCATCCACATCGATCGCCCCGCCTTCGCCGAGGCGATCGACCTGGTCGGATCCGAGCCGCGGGAAGCCACGCTCACCAACGCGCTCGTCCTCGCCCGGGGGCAGGGTGGCTTCAACTCGGCGATGGTGCTCCGGCGTCCCGCCTAGCGTCCGGGCGCGCCGCGCCCAGCTCCAGCACCGCGGCGCACCAGGTGTCCCACGACCCGCTCGCGCCCCGGGGCAGCAACGGAACCACCGTGCTGCGCCCGGCGCGGACGGCGGGATGCCGGCGCGCCAGCATCGACAGCCCTTGGCCGGGACCCGCGTCGACCAGGGTGTAGTCGCCGCCGGTCAGCAGCGCGTCCAGGGCCGGCCAGAACAGCACCGGCGCGGACAGCTGCCCGGCCCAGAACTCCGGTCTCCCGGCCTGCTCGCGGTCCACCACCCGGCCGGTCCGGGTGGACCAGATCGGCACCGCCGGGGAGCCGAGTGGCAACGCCTCGAACGCCGTCGCGAAGGCTCTCGCCTGATCGGCCACGGCGGGACAGTGGAAGGGCTGCCGGGCGCCGACCCGCCGGCTGACCAGCCCGGCTGCCCGCAGCTCGCGCTCCACGGCGGACAGGCGTGGTTCCGGCCCGGCCAGCACCGTCTGCCGCGGCGCGTTCCGCGCGCCGATCACCACGCTGCCCGGCTCGCCGGCGACGCCCAGGTACGGTGCGAGTTCCGCGGGCGTCGCGCTCACGGCGAGCAGGCCACCGGGCGGTGCCGTAGCCATCACCACCGAGCGTGCCAGCATGACGGCGGCGGCACCGGGCAGGTCCAGCACGCCGGCGAGAGCGGCCGCGGCCAGTTCACCGACGCTGTGCCCGAGCAGTGCCACCGGCGGACATCCCCGGGCGTGCAAGGCGCGGCCGAGGGCGTACCCGATCGCGAACAACAGGGGTTGTGCGGTCCCGGCGTCGTCGAGCGAGACCGCTGGCCGGTCGGCGAGCCAGTCCGTGCGCAGCCGGTGCCCCGGTGCGCCCATGAGCTCGAAGAACTCGTCCATGACCGCGCTGAAGACGGGTTCACGGCCGTACAGTTCCACGGCCATGCCGTGATGCTGGGCCCCCTGACCGGCCATCAGCAGGGCGATCGGACGCCCGGTTCCCTCGTACGTCATCGGTTCTGGTCTCCGCTCCTCGTCGGTCACCGCGTGGCCGGATCCTCGCTCGCCGCCCTGGAGCGCCGATCGAGCGGGCGCGGCCTCCAGCGGCGTTCCGCCCGGAGTCGAGCCTCGCCCGGCAGGCTGCCCCGGAAACACTGCAACGCGGGGAGGTAGCAAGCCGATGAGCCCTTCTAGCTACGACGTGCTCGTGGTGGGTGCCGGCCCGGTCGGCCTGACGGCCGCCTACGAGCTGGCGCGGCGCGGCGCGGCGGTACGAGTGGTCGACCAGGCATCCGGGCCGGCCACCACGAGCCGTGCGACCGCCACCCACGCACGCACCTTGGAGACGTACCACCAGATGGGGCTCATCGACGAGTTCCTGCGGCGTGGGCAGCGGGTCGAGCACTTCACCATGCACCAACGGGGACGGCGGCTGATCCGTCTCGACACCGACTACTCGAGCGTGCCGACCCGGTTCCCGTTCACGCTCCAGGTGGACCAGGTCACCACCGAGGAGATCCTGCGGACCGCGCTGCGGCGCCTGGGCGTCACGGTGGAATGGGGTGTCGGCCTGACCGGGCTGGACCAGACCGACGACACGGTGACCGCCGCCCTGCAGCACGCCGGCGGTGGCATCGAGCAGGTCGAGGTGGGGTGGCTGGTCGGCGCGGACGGCGGCCACAGCGTGGTCCGCAGGCAGCTCGGTTTCACGTTGGTCGGCGAGTCCTCGGAGACCTGGCTGATCGCCGACGCGGTCCTCGACGCCGACCTGCCGCGCGACAGCCTGCACTGGATGCACGCCGGTAACGGCACGATCATGCTGGTGCCGTTCCCGGAGCCGGGCAAGTGGCGACTGCTGGACACGGTGGACGTCGACGGCGCCGACGACGCCGACGCGGTCGCCGGCCGATTCAGCCGCAAGATCACGAAGGCTCTCGGCACGCCGGTCCGGGTGTCCACCCCCAGCTGGGTCTCGGTCTTCACGATCCAGCAGCGCATGATCCGGCAGATGCGTTCCGGGCGTTGCTTCGTCGCCGGCGACGCGGCGCACGTGCACAGCCCGGCCTCCGGCCAGGGCATGAACACCGGCATCCAGGACGCGTACAACCTCGGCTGGAAGCTGGCCGACGTGCTGCGCGGTCACGCGGACGACGCGCTGCTGGACAGCTACACCGCCGAGCGGGTGCCGGTCGGCGCCACGCTGCTCGGCACGACCAGGACGGCCACCGCGCTCGTGGCGCTGCGCAACGCCGCCGCGCCCGTCACCCTGCCGATCGGGCTGGGTCTGCTCAACCTGGCCACGCCGCTCAAACGGCGGGTCGAACGCAAGATCATGGAGGGGATGTCCGGTTTGGCGTTGCACTACGGCGCCAGCCCGCTGAGCCAGCCGGTGGTCGCGGCCCGTGGCATCGGGCCGGGGTACCGCGTCGCCTGCTCCGGAGAGACGGCGCTGGCCAGCGCCGGTTGGCGGGACATGTGCACCGAGTTGACCGACCCGCGGTGGACGTTGCTCGCCACCACCGACGACACCGGACCGGACGGGCTCGCCGCGGTGCTGGCGGACGTGGAACGTGACTTCGGCCGGGCCCTCTCGGTGCGCACGGTCGCCGACACCGCCGACATCGCCGGCACGTACCCGGGGCCGCTCGGCGACCCGGGCGGCACGCTGCGCCGCCAGATCGGCCTGGACGCCGGGGAGTACGCCCTGATCCGTCCGGACGGTTACCTGGCGGGCAAGGGCCGGATCGCGGGCGACGAGGGGCTGACGGCGCTGCTGCGCCGGTGCAGCCTCGTCCCGCACGAGCCCGAGCCGACCCGCTGATCCCGCTGATCCCACCGAGGAGTGCCACCATGCGCATCATCGACCTGTCCACGCCGATCGACGCCACGGTCTGGGAACCGAACCCGACCGAGCACACGGTGCTCTCTCCCGCCGAGGGCGCCGTGCACATGGCGGAGAGCATGCGGGAGAACCACGGCCTCGACTTCGACCCCGCCGTGCTGCCGGACGGCGAACTGCTGTCGCTGGACACCCTGCGGCTGACCACCCACACCGGTACCCACGTGGACGCGCCCTCGCACTACGGCTCCATCACCGAGTACGGGCCGCCCCGCCACATCGACCAGATGCCATTGAACTGGTTCTTCCGGCCCGGCCTGGTGCTGGACGTCTCCGACGCGCCGGTCGGCACGGTGGGCGCGGACCGGTTGCGGCAGGCCTTCGACCATGCGGGCCGGGCACCAGAGCCGATGGACGTGGTGCTGCTGCACACCGGCGCGAACACCCTCGCCGGTACGCCCAAGTACTTCACCGACTTCGTCGGACTCGACGGCCCGGCCACCGACCTCCTGCTGGATCGGGGTGTGCGGGTCATCGGCACCGACGCGTTCAGCCTCGACGCGCCCTTCGGTCACATGATCGTGGAGTACCAGAAGAACGCGGATCCGAGCGTGCTGTGGCCGGCGCACTTCGCCGGTCGCCGGCGCGAGTACTGCCAGATCGAGCGGTTGAACAACCTGGAAGCGCTGCTCGACACGCCCCGCTTCACGGTGTGCTGCTTCCCCGTGAAGATCGCCAACGCGGGCGCCGGGTGGGCGCGGGCCGTGGCGCTGGTCCCGGAGGAATGAGCCACGGCCGGCCCGGCCCGGACGGGTCAGCCGGCCCCGGCACCGTCGTACACCCACTGGGTGCTGTGCGCCGCCGCGCGGAAGCACGGGTCCGCCAGGACCCCGCCGAGATGTGCGGCGGTGGTGTGCACGCCGGCTCCACTGACCCGTAGTTCGTCCAGGGCCAGACGCATCCGCGTGATCGCCTGCTCCCGGTCGGGCGCCCAGACGAGGACCTTGGCCAGCAGCGAGTCGTAGCTGGCCGGCACCCGGTATCCCGGAAAGGCGTGGGTGTCCACCCGGACGAACGGGCCCGACGGAGCGACGAACTCGGTGAGGACGCCGGGGGTGGGCATGAAGTCACGGGCCGGGTCCTCGGCGTTGATGCGGCACTGGATCGCCACCCCGCGCGGGCGTACGTCCTGCTGCCGCAGGTCCAGCGGCATGCCCGCGGCCACCCGCAGTTGCTCCCGCACCAGGTCGACGCCGGCCACCAGCTCGGTCACACCGTGCTCGACCTGGAGACGGCAGTTGGCCTCCATGAAGTAGAACTCGCCCGCGGCGTCCACCAGGAATTCGAAGGTGCCCACGCCCGCGTACCCGGCGGCCCGCGCGCCGCGGACCGCCGCCTCGGCGATCCGGCCGGTCAACTCCGCAGGCAGGCCGGGCGCGGGGCTCTCCTCGATGAGCTTCTGGTGCCGCCGCTGCACCGAGCAGTCGCGTTCGCCGAGATGCAGACAGTTCCCGTGCAGGTCGGCGAGCACCTGGATCTCGACGTGCCGGGGTGCGGCCAGGTACCGCTCCAGATACACCCGGCCGTCACCGAAGAGCTGCCGGGCGGTTGCCGTGGTCTCCCGGTACGCCTTCGTCAGCTCGTCCGGGCCCCGCACCACCCGCATGCCACGGCCGCCACCGCCGGCCGTGGCCTTGATGATCAACGGGTATCCCACGGCGCCGGCCGCCCGTGCGGCCTCCTCCTCGTCGCGCACCGGGTCCAGCACGCCGGGCAGCAGCGGCAGCCCGGCAGCGGCCATCGCGGTCCGCGCGCTCATCTTGTCGCCGAGCTGCCGCATCGCGGCGACCGGCGGTCCGATGAAGGTGAGTCCGCTCGCAGCGCACGCCTCGGCGAAATCGGCGTCCTCGGAGAGGAAACCGTACCCGGGATGCACCGCCTCGGCTCCGGTCATCAACGCGGCCTCGATGATCGCGGCCGCGTTCAGGTAGCTCGCGCGCGGCGCCGCCGGCCCGATCACGACCGTACGGTCGGCGAGCCGGGTGACGGCCGACCCACGATCGGCCTCCGAGCAGACGGCCACCACGCGGATGCCCAGTTCCCGGCAGGCGCGGGCGACCCGCACCGCGATCTCACCGCGGTTGGCCACCAGCACCGTCCGGAACATGCCGTCGGTCACGACGGGTCCAGCTCGAACAGCGGCTGGTTGTACTCCACCGGCTCGCCGTCGGCGTGCAGCACCTTGCCGATCCGCCCGGCCGCGGTGGCCTCGACGGGGATCATGAGCTTCATCGCCTCGACGATGCCTACCTGCTGACCTGCCACGACCAGGCTGCTGGGGCGGACGAAGGGCTCGGCGCCGGGCGAGGGCGCCAGGTAGAAGGTGCCGACCGCCGGCGCGGTGATGTAGTCGGCGGACGGCCGGCCGGCCTGCTCCACCGGCGCGGCCGGGGCACCCGCCGGGGCACCGGTCTCCGGTCCCGGCACGGCCCAGGTCATCTCGATCCACACCTCGCCGGCGCGCACGCTGAGCGTCGCCGGGGGCGGGCCGCCGAGGCGCAGCAGCCGGTCGGCCGCCTGCGTCGCCTGCCGGAGCGCGGACGAGGTCCCGGCGTCGTCGTGGGGTTCGCCGCTCCGTTCGGGCATGTCGGGCTGCGGCTCGGCGAGCGCGCGGCCATTCGGTGCGGGCCGGAAATTGTCCACTGTTCTCACTCCATTCCCATGCTGTCCGAACGGGGCGACGACAAGCCGCCGAACGCTGCGAACCGGCGGGAGCGACGGCAGCGGATCTCCCCCGCCGACAGGTCGCCCAGCTCCGCCAGCGTCGCGGTCAGGGCGGCGCGCAGCAGTTCCGCGGTGGCCGCGTGGTCGGTCTGCGCGCCGTCGCCCGGCTCCGGTATCACGCCGTCGACCACACCGAGTCGCAACAGGTCGGGTGCGCTCACCCCCAGCGCGGCAGCGGCGCGGGGCGCCTCGGCCGCGTCGTTCCACAGGATCGCCGCGCATCCCTCCGGGCTGATCACCGAGTACACGGCGTTGGCGAGCATCAGCACCCGGTCCGCGACGGCGAGCGCGAGAGCACCGCCGCTGCCGCCCTCGCCGGTGATGACCGCCACCACCGGCACCGGGAGTTCCGTCAGCAGGCGCAGGTTCTCGGCGATGGCCAGGGCCTGCCCCTGCGCCTCGGCCTCGATCCCGGCGTGCGCGCCGGGTGTGTCGATGAGTGTGACGACGGGTGCGCCGAGCTTCGCCGCCAGCCGCATCAGCCGAGCCGCCTTGCGATAGCCGGCCGGCGACGCCATGCCGAAGTGACGCGCGGACAGTTCGGCCGCCGTATGCCCCTTCTGGGTGCCGACCATCACCACGGGACGCCCGTCGAGGCGGGCCAGTCCGCCGATGATCGCGGGGCAGTCCTTGGCCAGGCGGTCGCCGTGCAGCTCCAGGAAGTCGGTGAAGACCCGGGCGGCGTAGTCCGCCGTGGTCGGGCGTGTGATGTCCCGCGCCCGGCGGACCGACTGCCACGGGTCCCGCTGGTGGAGAGCTTCCGGGTCGGTCACGGTGCCGGCGTCCAGCCCGGTCCGGTCCTCCGGGGCCGCCGGCGCGGTCAGCGCGAGCAGCCTGCCCAGCAGTGCCCGTTGGTCCCCTCGCGGGCAGACCAGGTCGAGGTGCCCCTGGTCGCGCAGCGCCTCGGCGGTCTGGAAGCCGGTCGGCAACGGCTTGCCGAGCAGCTGTTCGATCACCCGGGGACCGGCGAAACCGAGCCGGGCGCCGGGTTCGGCGAGGATGACGTCGGCCAGGGTGGCGTAGGAGGCCGCGACGCCGCCGAACGTAGGGTCGGTGATCAGCGAGACGGTGAGGATGCCGGCCGCGTCCAGCCGTGTGAGCGCCTGGGTGGTCCGGGCCATCTGCATCAGGGAGAGCACGCCCTCCTGCATCCGGGCGCCACCGGACGCGGTCACCATGAGCAGGGGAACCCGGCGCGCCAGGGCGATCTCGGCGGCCCGGGTGAGCAGATCGCCGACGGCCACCCCCATGCTCCCGCCCAGGAACCGGAAGTCCGACACCGCGGCCACCAGCGGCTGGCCGTGGATGGTGCCCGTGGCGACCAGCATCGCCTCGCGCATCCCGGTACGCCGCCGAACCCGCTCACGGCGGCGCGGATACGGCTCGGTGTCGCTGAACCCCAGCGGGTCGGTGTCCGTCGACGACGAGTCCACCAGCCGCGCCGAACCGGGATCGAACAGCGCGTCGAGCCGCTGCGCGGCGGTGATCCGCAGATGGTGCCCGCAGCCGGGGCACACCCACAGCCCGCGCAGGAGCCGGTTGCCGAGATGTACGGTCCGGCAGCCCGGGCAGAGTGCCCAGGACACCGCATCGGCCGCCCGATCCGTGCTCACCGCAGTACTGGTCATCGCAGGCCTCTCCGTTTCGACGCCGGGCCGCCAGTGTGCGAAGCGGGCATCGAAGGCGCGTCAAGCCGCGCTGGAACCGGACCGGCCGCCGGGATCGCGGCGGGCTCTCCACCGGGACTCGATCGTCGTTCGACGGGTGCGGCGCAGCGTCGTCACCGGCGGATCGGCTGTCCCGAGCGCCGGCGGACATCGCCGGCGCGTGGCCGCGGACCGGAAGGGTGACGACATGGCGGAGCTCAGCATCGAGACCCTGTTTCAGCTACTCAAGGAGAGCGCCGGTGAGGAGGAGGGCATCGACCTCAGCGGCGACAGCATGGACCGGGAGTTCGAGCTTCTCGGCTACGACTCGCTGGCGATGCTCAACACCGTGAGCCGCATCGAACGGGAGAACGGCATCCGGCTGCCCGACTCGGTGGTGGCGGACGCCCGTACCCCACGAGAGCTCCTCGACGAGGTCAACAACCGGCTTCAGGCGAACGCGTAGCGACGGAGAGGCAATACGGTGTGCGGAATCGTCGGCTGGGTGGACTTCCAGCGTGACTTGTCCGGTTCGCGAGCGACGGTCCAGGCGATGACCGACACGATGTGCTGCCGGGGGCCGGACGCGGAAGGGCTGTGGCTCGGCCGGCGGGCCGCGATCGGGCATCGCCGGCTCGCGGTCGTCGACCTGGCCGGCAGCACGCAGCCGATGACCGTGGAGACCGACGGCCGGACCGCCGTGGTGCTGACCTTCTGCGGCGAGCTGTACAACTTCGTGGAGCTCCGGCACGAGCTGGAGGGGTACGGGCATCACTTCCGCACCCGCGGCGACACCGAGGTCGTGCTGCGCGCGTACCTGCAATGGGGTGCGGACATGGTGACCCGGTTCAACGGGATGTTCGCGCTCGGCGTCTGGGACGAACGGAACCAGGAGCTGCTCCTGGTCCGGGATCGGATGGGCGTCAAGCCGCTGTACTACTACCCCACCCCCGGCGGCGTGCTGTTCGGCTCGGAACCCAAGGCGATCCTCGCCAACCCGCTCGCGTCGGCCCGGGTCGCCGCCGACGGGATGTGCGAGGTCCTGGACATGGTCAAGACGCCCGAGCACGCCGTGTTCTCCGGGATGGCGGAGGTCCGACCGGGCCACCTGGTCCGGGTCCGGCACACCGGTGTCACCCGCCACCGGTACTGGACCCTGGCGGCGCAGCCGCACGCCGACGATCCACTGTCCACGGTGCGACACGTGCGGGACCTGTTGGACGACACGGTCGCCCGGCAGCTGGTCGCCGACGTGCCGGTCGGCACGCTGCTCTCCGGCGGTCTGGACTCCTCGGCGGTCACCGCCCTGGCCGCAGGCACCCTGCTGCGCGGCGGCGCCGGTCCGGTGCGGTCGTTCGCCGTCGACTTCGTCGGTGCCGACGAGCATTTCGCCCCGGACGCGGTGCGCGGCGACGCGGACAGCCCGTTCGCCCGGGAGCTGGCCCGGCACGTCGCCGCGGACCACACGGAGGTCCGGCTCGACAGCGAGCAGCTCACCGACCCGGCGGTACGGGAGCGGGTCCTCGCCGCGACCGATCTGCCACCGGCGTTCTGGGGCGACATGTGGCCGTCGCTGTATCTGCTCTTCCGCGCCGTCCGCGACCGGTGCACCGTGGCGTTGTCCGGTGAGGCGGCCGACGAGCTGTTCGGCGGGTACCGCTGGTTCCACAATCCGAGGGCGGTCGGCGCGTCGACGTTCCCGTGGCTGACCTCCGGGTCGGCCCGGTACTTCGGCGGGCTGTCGCTGCTCGACCGGGGCCTGATCGAGAAGCTCGACATCCCCGCCTACCGGGCGATGCGGTACAGCGAGGCGCTGGCCGAGGTGCCGGTGCTGCCCGGCGAACCCGCCGCGGAGAGACGGATGCGTGAGGTGTCCTACCTCAATCTGACCCGCTTCGTGCAGACCCTGCTGGATCGCAAGGACCGGATGAGCATGGCCGTCGGCCTCGAGGTACGCGTCCCGTTCTGCGACCACCGGCTGGTCTCCTACGTGTTCAACGTGCCGTTCCCGATGAAGACCCTCGACGGCCGCCCGAAGGGCCTGCTGCGGGCCGCGATGGACGATCTCCTCCCGCGCTCGGTGCTGGACCGGGTGAAAACTCCCTATCCGGCCACCCAGGACCCCGGTTACGAGATCGCGCTGCGCGCCGAGCTGACACGCGTCCTGGCGGACCGTGATGCGCCGGTGTTGCCGCTGCTGGACCGGGACCGGGTGCGACGTCTGCTGGACCGCCCGCTGCACGGCCCGAGCCGGCCGTACGACCGGGGTGGTCTCGAGATGGCTCTCTGGCTCAACGACTGGATCATCCGCTACGACGTCGCCCTCGATTTCTGAGGTGCCGCCGGCATTCCCTTGCGCCGAGCCGGGGAATGCGGTCGCGTCCGATGACCGTAATGGTGCGGTCCGGAATCCGGTGCGGTGTCGCGCCCCGAACCGGAGAATGCGTCACGAAATCACCCACATCATCGCCCCGGCAAAACCATCCGGAGGAATCCACAAGGACCCGCACCGGGTGCAGAACCTTTTCCCGGACAAGGACACGTCATCATCCGGATCCCGCCAGGGGGAATAGCGGCGGGGCGAACAGACGTGCTGGCGAATCCGGCGGCACCGACAATGCCGGTGGCGCGGCGGTGGCGTCGAGAACGGTGGTGACGCCGGTCCGCGTCTCCGACGTGGTCGAAAAATGTCACGGAGAGTAACCTCACCTCGGGATGTCCGGATCGGCATCATCCGCAAGGGCTGCCGCACCTGCGGCTGCACGTGCAGAATGCCGTGCTCCTCACCATCAGTGACCGGGCCGACGAGGTGCCGATGCCACGCCGGCGACCGGACGACACGCCGGGAGGAACGATCTCATCGGCGGCCCCGGCTTCGGCGTGCCACTGCGGGCGGACGATCGCCATCGTCGACAAGGCTCGCAACGACCGCCGAATGCGCAGCTCAGCGCCCTTCCGGCGGCACACGGGTCAATGGTCACGATCCGGATTCCGCCTTGACGCCCAACAAGACCGAATCACGGAAATCAATGTTACATTCGTCACACAGGATGAATGTCGCGACCGCGCACCCCCGAGGGTCGGCCGGGCGGAATGGGAAATGTCAGCACCTTCACCATTCGCTCCGAGTGGCTCGGGGAAAGTGTGCAAGTTGCACGTTGATCAAGGACGATAATGCTACACTCTGCACCGTGATGGTTACGGAGAGTTGAAGTTTTGCGGGCGGCAATGATGCCGCATTGCGGCGCATCCACGACGGACTGTTTCGTATTCGCCGTGCTGGGCCAGCACGGCATCACTCTCCCCCGCGTCCCGCGTATCCCGGCCGCACCCGTTCCCGCGGAGCGGGGAACGGCCAGGGCTCGGCACCCTGTCCGGTCGGCCATGCGGTTCACGCCGAGCCGCTGCCCACTGACGCCGAGCGTTTCCACTTCCTGTCCAACCCCGGGGGCTTTCGCATGACCGTTGCCGTGATGTCATCAATGAGCGTGCTCGTGGTGGAGTCCCATCCACTGTTGCGTGGTGGCCTCGAGGCGCTGCTGAGTGCCAATGACGACATGACTGTCATCGCCGCCGTGTCCGGGATCGAGCAGGCCCTGCACGCCATCCCGCTGAGCCCTCCGGACGTCGTGGTGTTCGGCATAGACGAGCGCGTACACGAGGTGAGCGGAGCCCTGGCCCGGCTCCTCGCCGTGGGCGGCGGCCAGCGCGTCGTGATCCTGGGCCCCGACGACCATCCCGGCCATGCCGAGTCGCTGCTTCAGCAGGGCGCGCGCGCCTACCTGCCGAAGGACGTCTCCCACGGCTATCTGACCTCGGTGATTCGAGAGATGTGCCGGGAGGACGAGCGGGTCTTCATCTCCGCGTACCCGTCCGCCATCCCGTCCCTGACCCGCAGCGGCACCCGGGTGCTCTCCAACCGGGAACGCGAGGTGATCGTGCTGGTCGCCCAGGCGATGAGCAACGCACAGATCGCTCGCAAGCTCTCGATCACCAAGGGCACCGTCAAGCGCCATCTGCACAACATCTTCGCCAAGCTCAACGCGGTGTCGCGCATCGACGCCGTGAACAAGGCCCGCGCCCTCATGATGATCGCCGCGACCATACGACTGGACCTCTGATCCCGTCCCCGGCACGCCGGCCCGGCTGAACAGCGACGCTCGAACACGTCTCGACCGACCGGCCGCAGGATGCGGTGCATGAAGGCACTCGTGTTGGCCGGTGGCACCGGCAGCCGGTTGCGCCCGTTGACGTACTCCCTCCCCAAGCAGCTGATCCCGGTCGCCAACGAGCCCGTGCTGCGCCATTGCCTGGAGAACATCCGGGTGATGGGCGTGCGGCAGGTCGGCATCGTGCACGGCGAGCACGGCGAGCAGATCAGGGCGGCGTTCGGTGACGGATCGGCCCTGGGCCTGCACCTGACGTACATCCGGCAGGAGAGACCGGCCGGGCTCGCGCACTGCGTACGCATCGCCGCGGACTTCCTCGCGGACGAGGACTTCGTTCTCTACCTGGGTGACAACGTGGTCGTCGGCGACCTGGCGGGCGCGGCGGACGAATTCCGGGCCCACCGCCCGGCGGCGAAGCTGCTGCTCGCCACGGTCGCCGACCCGAGCAGGTACGGCGTGGCCGACCTGCGGCCGGACGGCGGCCTCCGTGCGGTGGTGGAGAAGTCACCCCGCCCGCCGAGCCACCTGGCGATCATGGGCGTCTACTTCTTCACCTCGGCGATCTGCGCCGCGGCCCGCCGGATCACGCCGAGCGCGCGCGGCGAGCTCGAGATCACCGACGCGATCCAGCACCTGATCGACGCGGGCCAGACCGTCTCCGCCCGGCCCTTCACCGGTTTGTGGAAGGACACCGGGACCGTCGAGGACCTGCTGGACTGCAACCGGTTGCTGCTGGACCGGCTGCCGCCGGAGATCGCCGGCGAGGTCGACGCCGGCACCGTCGTGCACGGCAGCGTGACCGTGGAGCGCGGTGCACGAGTGACCCGCTCGGTGCTGCGGGGCCCGCTCGTGCTCGGGGCCGGCACCGTGGTCGAGGACAGCCAGATCGGCCCGTACGTCGCCGTCGGGCCGGAATGCAAGGTGCAGAACGCGGTCGTGCGGGGCTCGATCCTGCTCGCCGGCGCCGTCATCCGGGGGCACCCGCCGGTGATCGGCGAGATAACCAACGGCTGGTGGCACATGCGCGCCCCGGCGAACCCCTCGGTTCAGGACTGGAGTGCATCGTGATCAAGGCTCTTCCCGAGTTCCCGTGGTCGGCGCTCACGCCACTGCGCGACAGCGCGGCACAGCACCCGGACGGCATCGTCAACCTCGCCCTGGGCACGCCCGTCGACGCGCCACCGGACTTCGTCCAGCGGGCCCTGTGCGAGGCCGCGAACGCACCGGGCCATCCGGCGACCGAGGGAACACCGGCCCTGCGTGAGGCGGCCGCGGCATACCTGCGCCGGCGGTTCGGGGTCGCGGCGGAACCCGAGGCGATCCTGCCGTCGGTCGGCACCAAGGAGCTGATCGCGTGGCTGCCCACCGTGCTGGGCGTGGGTCCGGGTGACCTCGTCGCCTATCCGGAACTCGCGTTTCCCACCTATGAGGTCAGCGCGCGGCTGGCCGGCGCCACGCCGATGCCGGTGAACCTGGACCATGGCCTGCCCGACCCGGCGCCCCGGGTGCTCTGGCTCAACACGCCGTCCAATCCCGACGGCCGGGTGCTGTCCGCGGAGCGCATGCGCGAGATCGTGTCGTGGGGCCGCGACCGGGGGGTCCTGGTCGTCAACGACGAGTGCTACCTCGAGTACGGCTGGGAACAGCAACCCACCTCGATCCTGCACCCCGACGTCTGCGGCGGCTCACACACCGGAGTCCTCGCCGTGCACACCTTGTCCAAGCGCTCGAACCTCGCCGGGTACCGGGCCGGTTTCGTCACCGGGGATTCCCGCATCGTGCGGGAGATGCTCGAAGTACGCCGGCACGCCGGCCTGATCCTGCCCACGCCGATCGCCGCGGCGATGGCCGCGGCGCTGGCCGACGACACGCACGTCGAGCTGCAGCGGGAACGCTATGCACGCCGCCGGGCCTGGCTGCGCCCCGCGCTGGAGGCGCGCGGCCTGCGGGTCGATCATTCCCACTCCGGCCTGTACCTCTGGGCCACCAGGGACGAACCCTGCTGGGACACCGCCGCGTTCCTGGCCGGCGAGGGCATCCTCGGCGCGCCGGGATCGATCTACGGCCGGCCCGGCGAGAACCACATCCGACTGGCCGTCACCGCGACCGACGAGCGCATCGCCTCGGCCGTGGCCCGGCTCACCGCCTGAGAACAGCCGGCACACCGGCATTCCACTCACCACCCTGGAGGGCAGATGCAAGCACGCCGCCTATTCACCTCGGAGTCGGTCACCGAGGGGCACCCGGACAAGATGGCCGACCAGATCAGCGACGGCATCCTCGACGCCATGCTGGCGCAGGACCGCGCCAGCCGGGTCGCCGTGGAAACGCTGCTGACCACCGGCCTGGTGCACGTCGCCGGCGAAGTCGCCACGACGGCGCGGGTGGACATCCCGGCGATCGTACGAGAGACGGTGCGCGACATCGGGTACGACTCGTCGGCGAAGGGGTTCGACGGCGGCTCGTGCGGGGTCACCGTGTCGGTCGGAGCGCAGTCGCCGGACATCGCCCGGGGTGTCGCCTCCGCGGTCGAGCACCGCGACGGCGAGCGGGACGCCCGCGACCAGCAGGGCGCCGGCGACCAGGGGCTGATGTTCGGCTTCGCCTGCCGGGAGACACCCGAGCTCATGCCCCTGCCGATCGCCCTGGCACACCGGCTGGCCTGGCGGCTGTCGAACGCCCGCAAGGACGGCGCCGTGCCGTACCTGCGGCCGGACGGCAAGACCCAGGTGACCATCGAGTACGACGGCGACCGGCCGGTGCGGCTCGACACCGTGGTCGTCTCCTCGCAGCACGCCCCCGTCGTCTCGCTCGACGCGATGCTCGCACCCGACATCCGTACCCACGTCGTCGAGCCCGAGCTGGCCGGATTGGAGCTGGATACGTCCGGATACCGGCTGCTGGTGAACCCGACCGGCCGCTTCGAGATCGGTGGTCCGATGGGCGACGCCGGCCTGACCGGCCGGAAGATCATCGTGGACAGTTACGGCGGTTACGCCCGGCACGGCGGCGGGGCGTTCTCCGGCAAGGACCCGTCGAAGGTGGACCGCTCGGGCGCCTACGCGATGCGCTGGGTGGCCAAGAACGTGGTGGCGGCCGGCCTGGCCGAACGGTGCGAGGTGCAGGTCGCGTACGCCATCGGCAAGGCACGTCCGGTCGGGCTGTTCGTCGAGACCTTCGGCACCGAGGCGGTGCCGGCCGAGCGGATCGTCGCCGCCATCGACGAGGTCTTCGACCTGCGGCCCGCCGCCATCATCGAGGATCTCGGCCTGTTGCGTCCGATCTACCGGCAGACGGCCGCCTACGGGCACTTCGGCAGGGAACTGCCGGACCTGACCTGGGAACGCACCGACCGGATCGCCGAGCTGAAGGCCGCCGTCAACGCCTGATCGCGCACACCGAAGGAGCCCAGCATGACGATCGCGACGCGGTTGGCGGAGCGGGAGGACAACCGGCTGCCGGCCCGGCTCGCACGGTCCCTGCGGACCATCACGACCCGGGCCGGCCTGCCGATCGAGGAGTTCGACAGCTGGTTCGCCGAACGCCGCCAGGCCCACCGCTTCGCCGTCGAGCGGCTGCCGCTCGCGAAGCTCCAGGGCTGGTCGTCCGAGCCGGGCGGCAACCTGGTCCACCACAGCGGGCGGTTCTTCCGGGTGGAGGGGCTGCACGTCACCGTCGGTGCCCGCGAGTGGCAGCAGCCGATCATCGTGCAGCCCGAGGTGGGGATCCTCGGCATCCTGGCCAAGGAGTTCGACGGCGTCCTGCACTTCCTGATGCAGGCCAAAATGGAGCCGGGCAATCCCGGTCTGCTGCAGCTCTCCCCGACCGTGCAGGCCACCCACAGCAACTACACCGGAGTACACCGCGGCGCCGGGGTGAAATACCTCGATCACTTCATCGGTCCGGGCCGGGGCCGCGTGCTCACCGACGTGCTGCAGTCGGAACACGGCTCCTGGTTCCTGTGCAAATCGAACCGCAACATGATCGCGGAAACCACCGACGACCTGCCGCCGGACGACGACTTCCGCTGGCTCACCCTCGGACAGATCGGCACGCTGCTGCAACGGGACCACGTGGTGAACATGGACGCGCGCAGCGTGCTGGCCTGCGCCCCGACGACCCGGCCGGAGGCCGGCGCGCTGCACTCCGACACCGACCTGCTGTCCTGGTTCACCATGGAACGGGCCCGGCACGACGTACGGGTCCGACGCGTCCCGCTGGCCGACGTCCGCGACTGGGTGCTCACCGACGAGGACATCCGCCATCGCGACAACCGTTATTTCCGGGTCACCGGGGTGTCGGTCGAGGCCGGCAACCGTGAGGTCACCTCATGGATGCAGCCGCTGTTCGAACCGGTCGGGCTGGGACTGTGCGCGTTCCTGGTCCACCGCTTCGGCGGGGTGCCGCACGTCCTGGTCCACGCCCGCGCCGAAGGCGGCTTCCTGGACACCGTCGAGCTCGGACCGACCGTGCAGTGCACTCCGGAGAACTACGCCCACCTGCCGGAACATGAGCGCCCACCCTTCCTCGACCTGGTGACCCGGGTCGGAACGGACCGCATCCGGTACGCCGCGGAGCACTCCGAGGAAGGCGGCCGATTCCTCAACGCCACCAGCCGCTTCCTGCTCGTGGAAGCCAGCGAGGCCGAGGCGGCCGACGAACCCCCGCCCGGGTTCACCTGGGTGACCCCCGGCCAGCTCAGCTCACTGAGCCGGCACGGGCACTACCTCAACGTCCAGGCCCGCACCCTGCTGGCCGTCGCCGGCCTGTGTCAGGGCCGGCTGTAGGCGCGCTCTCCGGCGTCCCGGGCGAACGCGTCGACGCAGCGCCGCAGCGCGGTGTGCAACGGCACCCGGGGACGCCAGCCGGTGGCCGCCCGGAAGCCCGACGCATCGATCACGATGCTGTGCATGTCGGTGGCCGTGGCGACGTCGGGCGGCGGTACGCAGACGACCGGCACCGGGGGTCGTCCCGAGCGGGCGGCGACCAGATCGGCGATGGTCCGCAGCACGTCGCCCAGGGGCACACCACGTCCCGTGCCGAGCGGCCAGTGCCCGCCCGCGAGCAGATCCACGTGGTCCAGCCCGGCGAGGAAGGCGTCCGCCGCGTCGTGCACGTACAGCAGGTCACGCTGGACCGTGCCGTCGTTCCACAGGGTGAGTTCCTCGCCGGCGAAGGCCTTGCGCACCATGGTCGAGACCACGCCGCGGCCGGTGAGCCGGCCGCGGGGGCTGTCACCGTAGACCGTGGGCAGCCGTAGCGACACGCCGCGGACGGAGCCGGCGGCGGTGGCCGCCTTGAACACCTGCTCCGCGGCGTGTTTCTGCCGGTCGTAGGTGGTCGTGGGCCGGTCCGGCTCGCTGCCGTCCAGCGGCAGCCGCTGCGGCACGCCGGCCTGCGAGGTGGAACCGGCGAACACGACCGTGGGCGGCGGGGCCGTCCCGCGCCGCTCCCGCAGCACCCCGACGAGGTCGCGCGCCACCCCGACGTTCACCCGCTCGCTCGCCGGGTCGCTCGCGGCCTCACGCCAGCCGGCGGTGTGCATCAGCAGATGGATCACCGCATCCGCGCCGGCGACCACGGCTTCGAGCTCCCGGCGGGCCGTGAGATCGGCGGACCGTACCTCGATCTGGGCCACGGCGCCGGCCGGCGCCGACTGCGGCCGGCGGCCGGCGGTGCGCAGCCGGATCGGCCGCCGGGCGAGGGCTTCGACGACCGCGGCGCCCACGAAGCCGGAACCACCCAGCACCACGACCAGCGGCCGGTCCGCTCCGGCCGTCACCGCGGTTCCGGATCGGCGCGGTACAGGGCCTGCCAGTAGTAGCTCCACGACACGGCGCGGTCCTGCGCCACGCACCGCCAGCGCTCGGCGGGCCGGTACGCGGACACGAAAGCCGGCGCCTGCTCGCGCACCGCCTCGCTGTCGTGGATGTCGATGACGTCGCGCAGGAGCCCGCTGTTCAGCGCCAGCCGCACGACCTCGGCGCCCTGCGAATGGCCGTCCAGCGTCTCGTCGAGGTATTTGCCGACCGGGTTGTTGACGTAGAAGTGATCGCAGGTCGCGTCGATCAGTTCGAGGTAGTCGTGCACGGTGCCGGGATCCATCTCGGCGAACGAGTCGATGTTGAGACACAGGTCGAAGCGGGTGCCGCGCACCCGCTCGTCCACCTCGGTGACTCCCACGAACCGAATCTTCGCGAACTGCTCCGGTGTCAGCACCGTCTCCAGGTACCGGCGGGAGAGCGCCAGCGTGTTCGGCAGATCGACGATGGTGTACCCGGCGACCTCGTGGTTGGAGAGCAGGGTGTGGCAGGTCCGGCCGTAGCCGGCGCCGATCTCCATCACCTGGGCGCCGTCGAGGGGCAGCTGAGCCGCCAGGAACTCCACCTCGTGCACCGCCTGCAGGTAGTCGAGGCAGACCGGCTCGCCGTTGCACCGCACCGCATAGGGCCTGCCGACCTCGCGATGGCGGGTGCGGCGCAGCCGCTCGCGGTTCGCGGGGGTCAGCCGCATGCCCAGGGCGAAGGTGAGCGCCTTCAGATACCGCACGCCGTTCGGCTGGGGGTTCCACAACGCCAGCTTGAAGTTGACCGCGTTCGACTTGAAGCCGGTGAGATCCACCGCGGCTTCCTCGGTGATGTGCGCCTCGGTGATGTGCTGCCACTGCGCGCTCGGACCGTACCGCCCGGCCGGCGGTCTCACCTGTTCTGTCACGCCACTTCCTCTACGACGTGGGGGCTGCGCACGACGCCGACGAGTACGTCGTGCTGAAGCTGCCGCAGGGCGTGCGACGGCTCGATACCGAGCTTCTGATCCAGCATGCGTTGCAACTGGCGGTAGGCGTCCAGGGCGTCGGCCCGGCGGCCCTCCTCGCTCAGAGCGATCATCAGCTGCTCGTAGAACCACTCGTCGAACGGGTTCTCCAGCGCGGCGAACCGCAGCTCGGGGATGAGTTCGCGATGCCGGCCGAGTCGCAGGTCGGCCAGGATGCGGGTGCGTACCGCCCGGGTGCGCGCCTCCTCCAGCCGGCGCAGGTGCGGAGTCAGCACCGGGCCCGCGGTGATGTCGGCGAGGACCGGGCCGCGCCACAGGGCCAGTGCCTCGCGCAGCAAGCGGGCCGCGCGCTCCGGCTCGCCCGCAGCATGGGCGGCGATGCCCTCCCCGCTCAGCCGTTCGAAGGCGAACGCGTCGATCTCCGATTCGTGGCATCGCAACAGGTAGCCCGGCGGCCGCGTCTCGATGAACTCGCCCCAGCCGAGCTGATCGGCGTACCGCTGGTAGTTCTTCCGCAACTGGTAGATGTAGGTCTGCGCGGTGGTGACGGCGCTGCGTGGCGGGTTCTCCCCCCACAGCTCCTGGATGATGCAGCCTCGATCGACCACCTGATTGGCCCGCAACAGCAGCAGGGCAAGCGTCCACCGCACCCGTGTCGCGCTGGGTGTGCTCGGCTTCCCCTGCATCGAACTCTCGAGCGGGCCGAGTATTCGGAACTTCATGAAACGTTTCTAACAGCCACCGGTGCGGGATCGACAGAACTCGTTGTCCTATGGGGAACGCGCGACGGTCCGCTGTGGACATCCGGATACACTCCCGGCTACACCGGCCCTCAACCCCGCCCCGGCGATCGATCACCCGCGCTTGAGCACGTGCGTCAGGTACTCCTTGGGGTTCAGCGGATTGCCGTCGGTGCGCCGGCGGGTCGGCGGGGCGCCGGCGGTCTTGCGGTAGCCGCTCAGCGCGGAGACGAACACACCTTCACCGTGGGACAGGCCCGGTAGTTGCCGCTCGAACTCGTACACGCCGCTCGCCGGGATCGTGCCCTGCAGGTGGCTGACCGAGCCCCGCGCCTCGCACTGGTCCACGACCGCCCGCACGGCGGCCAGCCGGGACATGACGGCCCGGACCGTGTCGTCCGGCACCTCCAGCTCGAACTGGTCGACCGGTTCGTGCACCGTGGTCCCGGCCTCGCGGAGCGCGGTCATCAGCACCAGGGGGGTGAGCTTGCGGAAGTCACCCGCCGAGGTCACCGGGCTGAAATACGCGGTGTCGGTCAACGTCACCACGCAGTCCACGACCTCCCAGCCGTACAGTCCCTGCTGCGCCGTCTGCCGCACGGTCTCCTCGATCGCCTTGTGGAAGGCCGCCGGCAGGCCGCCGGGCTCGACCTCGAGCTGGTATCGCAGGCCGGTACCGGCCGGACCCGGTTCGATCCGCAGGCCGACGGTGGCGGCGAACGCGTTCTGCCAGATCACTTCCAGCCCACGGCCGACACCCGCCACCTTCTCGACGTACACCGTGGTGATCTCGTCGAAGACCACCTCGATGCCGTACCGGTCGAGGAGCAGGCCCTTGATCACCTCACGTTGCACCTCGCCGTAGAGCGCCACCGAGATGCTCTGCTCCGCCTCGTTACGGCGCACATTGATCAGCGGGTCCTCCTCGGCCAGCCGTCGCAGGCGCTGGTACAGCAGGCCGGTCTGCTCCGGCCGGGCGGCCCGTACCACGGTCTCCAGGCTGGGCGGCGCGAAGAAGCCGCTGGACGGCAGCCCCTCGGGCGAGCCGAGCTGGTCGTCGACCTGCACGTGCGTCAGCCCGTACACCTTGGCGATGTCGCCGGCCTCGGCCACCGTCTCGCTGGTGGTGGTGCCGTTCTGGAAGACCTGCACCGACGTCGTCTTGCCGGTGCCCTCGACCACGTCACCGGTGCGGCCACGGCGGTACGTGTCGACCGGCTCCCGCGCCGCGAGCCGGCCGGAGTGCACGCGTACGTAGGCGACCTTCTCGCCGCCGGACGCCCAGTCGATTTTGAAGACGCCGGCCCGCAGCGGCGCCAGCGGGTCGCCGGGCGGCGGCGGGAGGAACTCCTTGATCGCTCGGACCAGGTCCTCCACCCCTTCGCCGGTCATGGCCGAGCCGAAATAGACAGGCGTCACCAGGGACTGCCGCACCTGACGGGTCAGCTCCGCGGCGAAGTCCCGCTCGGTGAGGTGCGTGTCGTCGTCCAGATAGGACTCCAGGAAGGCGTCGCTCGCGTCGGCCAGCAGGTCGGCCACCAGCGCACCGCGCCGGCCCTCGGACAGCGGCAGCGGCACCGATCGCGCCCGGCCGGTGCCGGGATCGGTCACCGTGCTCATCGCGAGCGGCCGGGGAGTCAGCTTCTCGCCGATGCTGTCCAGCAGATCCTGGTAGCGGGCGCCGACCCGGTCGATCTTGTTGACGAAGATGAGGACGGGGATCCGCAGCCGGGCCAGTGTCCGCATGAGAATCCGGGTCTGCGCCTGCACCCCTTCGACGGACGAGACGACCAGGACGGCTCCGTCGAGCACGCGCAGCGCGCGTTCCACCTCGGCGATGAAGTCCGGGTGTCCGGGCGTGTCGATGAGATTGACCTGAAGGTCGTCGATCGTGAAGGACACCACGGCTGACCGGATGGTGATCCCGCGACGTCGCTCCATCTCCATGGAGTCGGTCTGGGTGCTGCCGGCGTCGACGCTGCCGACGTGATCGATGACGCCGGTGTGATGCAGGAGCCGTTCGGTCAGGCTCGTCTTTCCGGCGTCAACATGCGCAACGATCCCGATATTGAGGGAGTCCATTGATGAACGTCACCTTTAGGTAGATAGCCGACATGACCGTCCCGTCTACAGCTCCGGACTGTCGGCGCATCTCAACTCCCTCTCGAAACCGATTGAAATGACGATCTACCCGACACGCAGCTTACCACCGCGGCGACCCCGTGCCGCCGCGCGCGATCCGTCGAGTCGCCGTCGACGTCGCGTCGAGACACCCCCTCTAGCGTCCGGTGGCAGCCAGCTGACGATCATCACCAGGAGGTGTAGATGCGAGTTCTCTTCGTTGCTGCGGCGGGTCCGCACGTACCGTGGATCGTGCCGTTGAGTTGGGCCTGTCAATTGGCGGGACACCAGGTCAGGGTGGCGGTCCGGCCACAGGGTGTCGACGCGGTCAAGGCCACCGGGCTGGTCACCGTGCCGGTGGGTGACGAGGCCACCATCCAGCAGGCACAGAACCGGCACAGCGGCCTCGCCTACAAGGGCACGCCGCGCGACATCACCGGCAACTGGTTCGCCCGGCCGGAACTGCTCGACAAACAGCTACGGGTGGGCATGGCCAACCGGTTGCTCGCGGCGGCCGAGGCGACCGCCGCGGACACCGTGGCACTGGCGCGGGCCTGGCGTCCGGACGTCGTGGTCTACGACACCGTCGCGTCCGCCGGGCTGGTCGCGGCGGCCGCGATCGGGGTGCCGGCGATCGGGCACACGGCCGGCTACACACTGGACTTCGACTACCGGGGCGAGCCGGAACTGTGGGCTGCCTACCAGGGGCTGTTCGACAAGTTCGGCCTCGAGCCGATCTTTCCTGAGATCCTGGTCGACCCCTGCCCGCCCAGCCTGCGCGACCCCTACCGCATTCCCTGGGCCGGCATGCGGCTGGTGTCCTACAACGGTCCGGTGGTGGCCCAGCCGTGGCTGGTGCCCTCCGGGGACCGCCCCCGGATCTGCCTGACCTCCGGCATCACCACGACCGTGCTCGACCCGCTGACCGCCCGGATCGCGCGGGCCGTCCAGAAGACCGGCGCGGAACTGGTCATCGCCGTGGAGCGCGCGGACCGCGCCGGCGTCGCGCAGAGCCTGCCGGACATCCGCGTCGTCGAGTCGTATCCGCTGAGCGTGCTGCTGCCCACCTGCGACGCGGTCATCCACCACGGCGGGCTGGGCACCGGCATGCACACCGCCGCCAACGGCGTTCCGCAGGTCACCCTGCCGCAGAGCACCTCGCAGGACTTCTGGGCGAACAAGGTCGAGCAGTTCGGCCTGGGCGTGTCCATCGCCGATCCGGAGGCCGCCGATGAGCTCACCATCCAGCATGCGCTGGAGACGGTCCTGACCCGGCCGGAGTACCGGCAGCGGGCCATGGCCCTGCAGCGGGAGGTCGCGACGACACCGGCGCCGGCCGCCGTGGTCGGCCTCCTGGAGGACTGCGCGGCCGGCGCGGACATCCGGAGCAGTCCGCTGGTGGCTTCCGCCTGACGCCCGAGCCCGCGAGGGCCCCGCTCGATAGGAGATCCCGACGTGACGACAGACAACGCCACCTACGACGTCACCATCATCGGTACCGGGTTGTCCGGCACCATTCTCGGCTCCATCCTGGCCCGGCACGGTTTCCGGGTGATGCTGCTGGACGGCACTCAGCATCCGCGCTTCGCGGTCGGTGAGTCGACGATCGGGCAGACCCTCTCGGTGATGCGCCTCATCGCCACCCGGTACGACGTGCCGGAAGTCGCCAACCTGGCGAGCCTCGACGGGGTGCTGACGAACATCAGCAGCGGGCACGGGCGCAAGAGCAACTTCGGCTTCGCGTTCCACCACGACGGCCAGGAGCCGGACCCGCGGGAGACCAACATGTTCCGCATCCCGACCGGGATGGGGCAGGCAGCGCACTACTTCCGCCAGGACACCGACGCCTACATGTTCCACACCGCCATCCGGTACGGCTGCGACGCCCGCCAGAACTACCGGGTGGAGAAGATCGACCTGGCGGCGGACGAGGTGACGGTCACCGGCGCCGACGGCAGCGCCTACCGCAGCCGGTACCTCGTGGACGCCAGCGGGTTCCGCTCGCCACTGGCCCAGCGGCTGAACCTGCGGGAGACGCCGAGCCGGCTCAAGCACCACGCACGTTCGATCTTCACGCACATGATCGGCGTCGAGCCCGCGGACGACCACCTCGGGTTCGGGCCCCAGGACCAGCCGCCGGTGCCGTTCAACGACGGCACCATGCACCAGATCTTCGACCGCGGGTGGATGTGGATCATCCCGTTCAACAACCGGGAGGGCGCCACCAACCCGCTGTGCAGCGTCGGCATCCAGCTCGACCCGCGGCGCTATCCGGCACGCCCCGAGCTCTCACCCGAGCAGGAGTTCTGGACCCACGTGGACCGGTTCCCGGCGGTGAAGCGGCAGCTGGCCAACGCGCGCAGCGTCCGCGAATGGGTCGGCACCGACCGCATGCAGTACTCCTCGGCACGCACCACCGGACACCGCTGGTGCCTGATGTCGCACGCGGGCGGCTTCATCGACCCGCTCTTCTCCCGCGGGCTCTCCAACACCTGCGAGGTCATCAACACGCTGGCCTGGCGGTTGATGGAGGCGCTGCGCGACGACGACTTCTCCGCCGAGCGGTTCGCACCCGTGGAGCGGCTCGAGCAGGGGTTGCTGGACTACAACGACCAGCTGGTGAACTCGGCGTTCATCGCCTTCGGCAACTACGACCTGTGGAACGCGGTGTTCCGCATCTGGGCCGCGGGCAGCGTGCTCGGCGGCAAGCACGTGCTCAATGCCATGATCGCCGCACAGCGGACCGGCGACGACGAACCGTGCCGCCGGCTGGACGACAGCCCGTACCCGGGTCTGTGGTGCCCGATCGACTTCTATGCGGAGCTCTTCGACGAGGTGGTGGCCGCCTGTGCGGCGGTGGACGCCGGCACGGAGCAGGCGCAGCAGGCCGGCGACCGGATCAACGAGAAGATCCGGGCCGCCGACTGGATGCTGCCGCCGCTGGAGTTCAACCGGCCCGAGGTCCGCTACATCGATCCGACCCCGGAGCGGATGGGCGCGATCGCGGGGTGGGCGGCCGGCCATCCGCGCCGTGCGATCCGCGAGCTCCTGGCCGACGCCGCGCCGACCCACTGACTCAGGAGGAGAGACATGACTGCCGATGTCGTCATCGTCGGTTGCGGCCCGGTCGGCGCGTTCCTCGCCGGCGAGTTGCGCCTGGCCGGCGTCCGGGTCGTGGTGCTGGAGCGGGCCGCCGCGCCGACCGTGCACTCCCGCGCCTTCCGGCTGCAGACCAGGACACTGGAACTGCTCGATCTGCGCGGGTTGCTCGACCGGTTCGTCGCCGACGCCGTCAAGATACCCAAGACGCACTTCGCGGCGATCCGGCCACCGCTGCTGGACCTGGACCTGCTGGACAGCGAGCATCCGTACACCCTGGGCATCCCGCAGGCACGCACCGAGGCGTACCTGGCGGAGCACGCGACCGGGCTGGGCGCCGAGATCCGGCGGGGCCACGAGGTGACCGGCGTGGAACAGACCGACGACCGGGTGGTGCTGCAGGTGAGCAGCCCGGCCGGCCGGTACTCGCTCGCGGCGGACTACGTCGTGGGCTGCGACGGCGGACGCAGCGTCGTCCGCAAGACGGCCGAGATCGGGTTTCCCGGGTCCCCCGGCACCGTGAGCGCACTGCTGGGCGACGTCACGCTCGCCGACCCGGCGGCCTTCCCCTCCGGCATCCCCGGCACGCTGCGCACCCGGTCCGGCCTGGTCATGGCGGTGGCCATGCCGGACACCGGCATCCGCGTGTTCACCTGTGAGTTCGACCGGCCGGTGCCCGACCGGGACGCGCCGGTGACGATGGAGGAACTGCGCGCCGCGGTGGCCAGGGTGACCGGCACGGAGATCGAGATGACCGCGCCGACCTGGCTCGCCCGCTTCACCGACGCGTCGCGGGTGGTGGACCGGTTCCACAGCGGCCGGGTGTTCCTGGCCGGCGACGCGGCACACGTCCACTTCCCGATCGGCGCCCAGGGGCTCAACCTCGGCATACAGGACGCCATGAACCTCGGGTGGAAGCTGGCCGGCCGGATCCACGGGTGGGCGCCGGATGACCTGCTGGACAGCTACGACCGGGAGCGGCGCCCGGCAGCCGATCGCGTCGTCCTGGAGACCCGGGCCCAGCTCGCGCTGATGAACTCGGACGAACGGATCGACCCGCTGCGCGAGGTGTTCCGGGAACTGCTCGCGATCGACGAGGTCAACCGCCACCTGTCGCGCATGCTGACCGGGCTGGACGCGCGCTACGCACCGGCCGCCGGTGCGCACCCGCTCGTCGGACAGCTGTTCCCGCCGCTGCGGCTGTGCACCGCGGACGGCCCGGTCCGGGTGGCGGACCTGCTCCGTACCGGGCGGCCGGTCCTGGTCGACCCGGGCGACGATCCGTCGGTGGCCGCCGTGGCGGCCGGGTGGCGCGACCGGGTCGACGTCGTCACGGCCCGGCAGGAGGGCGGCGCCACCCTGGGCGGGCTGCTGATCCGGCCGGACGGGTACGTGGCGTGGGCCGCCACTCCGGGCGGGGAACCGGCAGCGGCGGAGTCGTCGCTGCCGGCCGCCCTCGCGACCTGGTTCGGACGGGCCACGGCGGCGGTGCGCTGATCGTCGGCCGCAGCCGGCACACCACGGTGGCCGGGTTCGTGTCACGAACCCGGCCACCGTTCTGGTGTCACCGCAGGGGTGCTCCGAACCAGGTCTCCAACGCCGCGCGCAGCTCCGCGGCCTCGGCGACCGGGTCGCCGGCCCAGCAGACATAGCCGTCCGGCCGCACCAGGAAGGCGTTCGCGAGCCGGTCGTCCGGCTCGGCGGCCGTACCGGTGACGACGTCGACCCGGTCCTTCCACGCGGTGCCCGCGTCGCTCGCCCCGGCGGCCCGGCCCAGCATGACCAGCACGCCGTGACCACAGTGGAAGTACTCGCTCAGGTAGCGGCGGGACTCCGGGGTGACCAGCGGCACGTCCGGCATCCGCCGCCCGATCATGGGATGCGCGCCGGGCAGGTCGTACTCGATGTCCAGCGCCACGCCGAGCCCGGCGAAGTAGCGGTTGACCTGCGGCATGCGCAGCAGGTCGGTGAAGGTGTCGCGCAGCGCCCGCAGGTTCGGGTCGGGATCGAGGAGCACGACCTGGAGACGGGTGTTGCGCAGCACCAGTTCACCCACCGGATGACGCTCGCTGTGATAGGAGTCCAGCAGCGCGTCACCGCCCCAGCCGTGCACGGCGGCGCCCAGCTTCCACCCCAGGTTCATCGAGTCCTGCAGCCCCATGTTCATGCCCGGTCCGCCGGCCGGGAACGTCACGTGGGCGGCGTCGCCGGCCAGGAAGACGCGTCCCCGCCGGTACTGTTCGGCCTGCCGGGAACTGTCGGTCAGCCGGGTCAGCCACTCGATGTCGCACAGCCCGAAGTCACTGCCCGCGATGTCGACGAGTGCCGCCCGCATCTCCTGCTCGGTCACCGGCGCACGGCGGTCGGGGAAGGTCCGCCCGTACCAGAAAACCATGACGCGGTGCAGGCCCGGTTCGAAGAGCGGGACCGCCGAGAACCAGGCACGTTTCTCGGGCCGCACCACGCCGTACGGGCGCAGCGGCCCCATCCCCTCGCCGACCGGCAGTTCCCCGCTGAACTTGGCATCGGCCAGCAGCACGGCGAGGCTGGGCTCCTGTCCGGGGAACTCGATGCCGGCGAGCTTGCGGGTGGTGCTGCGACCGCCGTCACAGCCGACCAGATAGCGCGACCGGATCTGGTACTCCCCGTCCGGCCCGCGGATGCCGGCGGTGACACCGGTGTCGTCCTGCTCGAGCCGGACCAGCTCGTGCCCACGTCGGATCTCCGCACCGAGCCGGCGGGCCCGCGCGGTCAGCAACTCCTCGACCTCCACCTGCGTGCGGTACAGCCCGTACGGGTGGCGGCTGTCGAGCACCTCGTACACCAGTGGCGAGGGCAGACTGGCGAAGTGGCCGCCGCGCAGCTTCGGCGCGCCGTCGAGAAGGTCCTCGTGGGCCCCCCGGAGCTCGAACTCCTCGATCGTGCGGGCGTGCAGGCCCAGGGCCTTGGCATGACCGAACGGTTCGGTCATGCGTTCCACGACCAGCGTCCGGACCCCCGCGAGCCGCAACTCACAGGCCAGCATCGTGCCGGCGGGGCCGCCACCGACCACCACAACGTCGACGTCATCCATCGACTGTCTCCCTCCTAGACGACCGACACCTCGAACATCGCGACCGATCCCCGCACCCGCAGCTGGTAGCGCTCGAACCGGGCCCCGAGGGCCGCGTCGAGGTCGGCCAGCGAGTCGTCCTTGTTGCTCATGACCCCGTCCGCGTTGAGCGACTCGAGCGCCTTCGGGGCGAGCCGTCCGTGCCGTACCCCGTGGGTCAGGACGGTGGCGCCGAAGATCCGCCCGCCCTTCACCACGTACGGCAGGACGTTGTCGAAGACCACGGCCTTCTGCTTGATGTCACCCGGCATGCAGTGCAGCAGGAAGTTCATGCCGACCGAGTCGAATCGGGCGGCGCCGAGCTCCAGTGGTTGCAGCACGTCGCGGCGGTACATGGCCGGGCGGTACCGGGCCAGGCGGCCCGCGGTCTTGCGCAGGACCTCGTCGTTCAGGTCGGCCAGAACCACCTGGGGCCGGTCCGCGGGGAACGTGCAGCGGTCCAGGAAGAAGCCGGTGCCCGGGCCGAGATCCAGGTGGCGGCGGCCGACGTTGCGGTCGTAGTGCTTCAGCATGTACCGCCGCGGGCAGTGCCACACGGCCGAGCAGACGAAGCCGAGCACCCACACGTCGTAGGCGGCCAGGATGCTCCGGCTGTACACGGCGGCGCCGGCCATCACCTGGTCCGGTGCGAGGGCGATCACCGCGTCGCCGGAGCCGTCGGCGGGCTGGACGGGCATGGCGGGGTCTTCCCCATGCGTCGGTTCGGTCCGCTTCACGCTTCCGCCCGCTCCTCGGCGTACGCCTTGGCCAGGCGCAGGTTGCCCATGCTGTTCGCGCTGAGCACCTTGCGCAGATAGCGCCGGGCCCCGGCGACCGTGGTGCCCGCACCCAGCAGGTGCAGCCCGTCGGGACGGATCGTGCAGGTGTGCCGGGCGCCGAGGATCAGGCCCTCCGGCGTCTCGGTGAACATCCAGTGGCCGGCGTGCGCGGTCATCGTCGCGGGCGGCTGGGTCTGCTTGTAGACGATCTTCCGGTTCGGCAGACAGATACGGACCGAACGGGTGGTGTGCTCAGACCCGTCCGCGGAGACCGTGTCCATGTCGAAGAACTGGATACCCGGCACCTCCTCGGTCATCGTCAGCCGGGCCACGTGCGGGATGCGCTCCGGCCACTTGTCCGCCTCGTAGAGGTAGGTGTATGCGTCGCGCACGGAACCCGCCACGAACAGCGGGTCCTCGAAGGAGATGATCAGCTCGGCCAGCTCGTCGCGGTGTTCGGCGGCGTACCGGAGGGTCTCCAGCTCCGCGAGGCTGTCCTGGCGCAGCAGGCCGGCCCGGCGGGTCAGCTCGGCGGGATCCGGATCCAGCAGCGCGAACTCGTGACGCAGGACGACAAGCGTGGTGCCGTCCGGCTGTTCCTCGAGATACCAGGCCCCTCGCAGGTCCGCGAAGGGCGGGTCGGCCGGCTCGTGGACGAACGTGACGCGCCGGCCGTCGTCCTCGGCCGTGCGACGCTCACGCCAGGTCCGGACGGAGTCGGGTCCGGTGACGTACCACCGCTGGACCAGCTCACCGGAGGCGTCCCCGGCCAGGTGTTCGGCGTGCACCGCCGGCCGGTGCAGCTGGCTCCAGCCGGCCAGGTCGGTCACGAGGTCGCGGCACACCTGGACCGGCGCGCGGACCGGAATCTTCTCCTCAACGACATGGGTAGCACTGGTCAACACTGGATGATCCCTTCGGCCATGGAAATCGCGGGCGATGGTTGCCACCGTCGACGCGGCTGCTGGAGGCACGGTGGAGCACCGGTCGACAGCGGGCCCGTGAACGACGCTCCACCGCGGTTCGAGAGCTGCGGCACAGACTGAGCCGGTGCGCGCGGTAACCCAACCCACCTGCCCTAACGGAGTGGCCATGCCTACACAGGTCGACCTGCCCACCACGGACCTCGCCTTCGAACGCCGCTACGTCCAGGTCCAGCAGTTCTACGCACGACACATGCAGCTGCTGGACGCCGGCGCGGCGCGGGAGTGGGCGGAGACCTTCACCCAGGACGGCACCTTCGAGGCGCCGACACTCGACGAGCCGACCCGGGGCCGGGACGAGCTGATCGCCACGATGAGCCGGGCCGCCGCGGAGCTGGCCGCGGCCGGCGAGATCCGCCGGCACTGGCACGGCATGCTCGACGTCCGGCCGGCTCCGGACGGCACGATCGCGGTCCGTTGCTACGCGCTGGTCTTCTCGACGCTGCGCGGCGAGACCCCGCGCCTGCACCGCACCTGCGTCTGCGAGGACGTCCTGGTGCTCGAGGACGGGCAGCTCCGGGTGCGGTCCCGCCGGGTCACTCGCGACGACCTGGCCTGATCCCGACCCGCACGACGGCGCCCCGTCCCCGATGATCGGGACGGGGCGCCGATGGTCAGGCGGATACCACGCAGGTGAACATGTGCAGGTAGGAGTTGACCGGTTCCACCCTGCCCAGGATCAGGCCGGCCTGTCCGATCAGGTCTTCCAGGCCGGCCCGGGTGTGCTTCCGGCCGCCGACGTTGAGCAGCAGGAGCAGGTCCATGGCCGTGGTGAACCGCAATTCCGGGCTGCCGTCGATGAGGTTCTCGACGATGACCACCCGTGCCCCCGGCCGGCCGCTCGACGCGATGGCCCGCAGGGTCGCCACCGTGCTCACGTCGTCCCATTCCAGGACGTTCTTCAGCAGGTAGAGGTCGGCTTCGACCGGGACCTCGCGCCGGCAGTCACCGGCGACCAGCTGGACCCGATCACCGAGGGAGCCGCCCGGGCGCAGGCACGGGTCCGCGTCGGCGATCACCTCCGGCAGATCGAACAACACGCCGCGCAGCGCCGGGGTGCGCTCCAGCAGGGCGCGCAGCACGCCGCCCTGCCCGCCGCCGACGTCCGCCACCACGGCCATCCCGCGCAGGTCCAGCACACCCGCGAGGGCCTGCGCGGACAGCGCGCTGGCCTGGGTCATCGCCCGGTCGAAAACGGCGGCCGACTCCGGCGCGTCCTCGTGCAGGTACTCGAAGAAGCCCTTGTCGTGCAGGTCGCCGAAGACGCTGCGGCCGGCCCGTACCGCCTCGTCCAGCCGCGGCCACAGTTCCCAGGTCCACGGCTCGGTCGCCCAGAGCGTGGTGTATCGCAGGCCGCGTGGCGTGTCCTCGCGGAGCAGGCGCGAGGCGTCGGTGTGCGCGAAACGGTCGCCGGTCACCTCGGTGAAGATGCCGTTGCTGGCCAGGGCGCGCAACAGCCGCCGCAGCGCACCGGCGTCGGCCTTCACCGTCCGCGCGATCTCGTCCACGGACGCCGGGTCGTCGTCCAGCGCGTCGGCCACACCGAGCCGCGCCGCGGCTCGCAGCGCCGCGGCGCACGCGGCACTCAGCGCCAGCTCACGCAGCTGCCGGACGGCCGGCGGTACCGTCATGTCGCTCATGACGGCGTCACCGCGCCGGCGCCGTGGCTGGAGCGCAACTCGTACGGCGAGAAGTCGACAGTGGCATTCTTGATCACCTGCTGCAACGGCGTGCGGAAGCCCTCCGAACTGGTGGCCGTGCGATGCGCGGCCGCGTCCTGCCAGTGGGCGATCTCCACGTACACCTTCGGGTCACCGGCCGACTGGTACAGCTGGTGGGAACGGAAGCCCGGTTGCCGCGCCATGTGGTCGGAGATCTGGGCCAGCGCCCGCTCGAACTCCTCGACGTCTCCGGTGACCGTCATCCGGTCGATGAAAATGAACACGATGTGGTCCTCACCTTCAGCTGCGTCCTGCGGGGAATGAGTCCTGGTCGGCGCGGGCCGTGGTGACCCGGTGCCGGTCGAGCGTCTGGTCGCGCAGCTCTCGCCGCCGCACCTTGCCGGTGGCCGACCGCGGGATCTCGTCGACCAGCTCCACCCCGGCCAGGTGCTCGTAGTAGGGCAGGCGATCGTTGACGTACGCCATCAGGTCGGCCGGACCGGCGGCGCCGTCGCGGACCACGGCCAAGCCGTAGGCCACCGCACCGCTGAACTCGTCCGGGTAGTCGAAGACGACGCAGTCGGTGACCGCCGGATGCCGGCGCAGCTCGCGCTCGACGGTGGCCGGCGCCACCAGCCAGTTGTCGCGTTTGAAGACGTCCTTGAGGCGATCGACGAGGAAGAGGTAGCCGTCCGGGTCGATCCGGCCGATGTCACCGGTCGCGAACCAGCCGTCGGGGTCGACGTCCTGGGAGCGTTCACGACCGAGGTACCCGTGCATCAGCTGCGGGCCGCGCACCTGCACCTCGCCCTTGGCGCCGATCGGCAGCACCGTACCGGTGTCCACGTCGACGATCCGGCAATCCGTGCCGGGCACCAGCAGCCCGCAGGAACCCGTCCGGGGCCGGTCCAGGTCGCCGAGGTGCGTCGACGGCGACGTCTCCGCCAGGCCGTACCCCTGCACCACCGGTATCCCGAAGTGCTCGCTCAGGGTGACGGTCGCCGATTCGGGCATGGCCGAGCCGCCGGACAGGATGGCTCGCAGGGAGTCGATCCGCATCGCCGGCAGCCGCGGATCCACCGCCAGCCGGGACAGCCGCACGGGCAGGCTGTACAGGTGCGTCGCGCCGCACGCGGCGGCGGCCCGCATCGCCACGGCGAGGTCCGGCTCCGCACAGAGCACGTGTGTCGCCGTCGCGACCAGTCCGATGGTCAGATGCATCAGGTGGAACGTGGGCAGGTAGTTGAAGAGCACCGAGTCTGCGGTGAGCCGGTGGCCGTACACGGTCTGCGCGGCGTTGACCGTCAGGTTGCGATGGGTCAGCTGCACGGCCTTCGCCGGCCCGCTCGTCCCGCTGGTGAGCTGGAGGCAGGCCACCGCGTCCGGCGTGCCCGCCGGCGCCGGCACCCCGGGCGGGGCGGCGGCGATCAGTTCGCTCAGCGTGGGAACGTCAGGGTCGGCCGGCACGCCGTCCTCCCGGTGGGTCAGCACCAGGTGGAGCAGCCCGGGCAGCCGATGCCGCACCGGCTGGATCCGGCGGTGCATCTCCGGCGTCGCCACCACGGCGCCGGCCCGGACCGTGTTCAGCGCGTGGACCAGGCCGTCCTCCCGCAGCAACGGGTTGATCAGCGCGCTGACGCCGCCCGCCCGCGCGATCCCGAAGAATCCGGCCGCGAAGACCGGATCCAGCACGCCGGCCAGCGCCACCACCTGGTCCGGCCCGCCGGTCAGGGTGCGCAGCGCGGCCGCGCTGCGTGTCGCCAGCCGGTCCAGCTCGGCGAAGGTCAGCGAGGCGGCGCCGGAGCGCACGGCGATCCGGTCCGGCGCCAGTAGCGCCGCACGGGTCAGGAGTGCGTCCACGCGTGCGTCGATCTCGTGCGCGACGGTGCGCTCCAGCGGCGGACCGCGAAGGAAGCCGTCCGCCGCGATGGTGGTCTCGGACATAGATCAGCCCGTCCGTTCTCGGAGGTGCCGGCCGCACCGTGCGGCCCACGGCTGACTCTTCGCCCGCCCGCTCGACGCCGGGTCGAGATTCAAGCGACGATCAGTACGGGTTGAGCGGCACTGTCACCCGGTGCCCAGTGCCGCTGTACCCCCGGAACCAGCGACACTCCTCATTGGACCGCTCAACCTGTCACGCAGAGCACCTGTGGTGTTACAAAGCGGCATGATCTTTCGAGTACTCGGCCCGTTGGAAGTCACCGTGCAGGGCACGGTCGACACGCCCACGGCGGCCAAGGTCCGCTGGACGCTCGCCCTGCTGCTGCTGCGGGCGAACCACGTCGTCGGCCGCACGTCGATCATCACGGAGCTATGGGGCGAGAACCCGCCTCGCAGTGCCGTGACCACCGCCCAGACCTACATCTACCAGCTGCGCAAGAAATATCAGGACCGGCTCGGCGCGGGCGAGCTCGTGGAGACCCGCCTGGCCGGATACCTGCTCAAGGCGGACGAGGCGCAGATCGACGCGCGGGTGTTCGAACGGCTCAGCGACCAGGGGCACGCGTCACTGGAGGCCGGGCACGTCGAGCGGGCCGCACGGCAGCTGCACGAGGCACTCGCGCTGTGGCGCGGCCCGGCGCTGGCCGACGTCCCGGCCGGGCCGGTGCTGGCGCCGCACCTCACGCACCTGGAGGAGACCCGGACCTGGACCCTGAGGCTGCGTATCCTCGCCGACCGGCGGCTGGGCCGCCACCATGACCTGATCCCCGAACTTCAGTTCCTGGCGGCCGCCCACCCCCTCGACGAGTGGTTCCACCAGCAGTTGATGATCGCGCTGACCGAGACCGGCCGGCGCGCCGACGCCCTGCAGGTGTACGAACGCATCCGGGTCACCCTCGGTGCCGAATTGGGGGTACACCCCTCGCCGGGGTTGTGCCGGCTCCAGCACGACGTGGTCACCGGCGACCCGTGGACGCCGGGACCGGAGGCCGACCTGGACCTTGTGCTGCCGCGGTCGCACGCTGTGGCGTGAGGACGAGCCGCGATCAGGCCGTCCAGTGCGACCACACGTCGGCCGCCGCCTCGTCACCGTAGGAGGCGGCGAGCCGCTCACCGAAGCCGGCGGGGTCCACGGTGTACTCCTGGGTGCCGACGCTCTCCAGCGCCAGGGCCCCGAGCTGGCACCCGACCTCGGCGGCCCGCCGCGGCGACAGCCCCCAGCCGAGGCCACCGAAGAAACCGGCACGAAAGGCGTCCCCGGCGCCGGTCGGGTCGACCGGCCGCACCCCGCCGGCCGCCGGTACGCACACCGGCTCGATGTCCCGGCCGGTGATCCGGACGCCGCGTTCGCCGAGCGTGGTCACCTGCACGGCGACCCGGTCGAGCAACTCTCGGGGGGTAAACCCGGACTTGGCCAGCAGCAGGTGCTCCTCGTACTCGTTGGTCACCAGATAGTCGGCGCCGGTGATGAACGCGGTGACCACCTCGCCCGGCATGGTCGCCAGTTGCTGCGACGGGTCGGCGACGAAGGGCTGCCCGATCCGGCGGCACTGGTCGGCGTGGCGCACCATCGCGGCCGGGTCGTCCGCGGCGACGATGACCAGGTCGGGTGGGTTCGAGCGGGCGAGCAGCGGCGCCAGGTCGATCTGAGCCGCCTCCGCCATGGCGCCCGGATAGAACGACGCGATCTGGCACATGCTGGTGTCGGTGGTGCAGGTGAACCGGGATGTCTGTGCCGTCTCGCTGACCCGGACGAACTCGCAGTCCACGCCGTGGCTCTCCAGCCACGTCCGGTAGGCGGCGAAGTCCGTGCCCACCGCGCCGATCAGGAACGGGCTCAGGCCCAACCGGCCCAACCCGTACGCGATGTTGCCGGCCACCCCGCCGTACCGCACGTCGAGCGCGTCGACCAGGAACGACAGTGAGACGGTGTGCAACTGGTCGGGCAGCAACTGCTCGCTGAAACTGCCCGGGAACCGCATGAGGTGATCAGTCGCGATGGAGCCGGTGACGGCGATGCGGCCCATGACGGCGGCCTCCGGGGTAGTGGGTCGGTGCGCCGAACCGTACGGATGCCGGTTCCAGAACCGCTCGGGCGGCGGACGACCCCGCCCCCCAACCGCCCTTGAGGAGATCTCGATCGGCGTCCCGAAGGATCACCGGCGTCGCAGCCCCGTGCAGAAGGGAACGCCATGTTGTTCACCGCAGGGGAAGTCGCCTACTTGCGGACACAGCCGCTGGGCCGCCTGGCCACCACCGGCGGCGCCGGCCATCCGCATTGCGTCCCGGTGAGGTTCACCTACAACGCGGACCGGGACACCATCGACATCACCGGCCGGCAGTTGAGCGGGAGCCGCAAGTACCGTGACGTGCGGGCGGACGGCCGGGTGGCTTTCGTCGTCGACGACATCACCTCCGACTCGCCGCCGGCGTTCCGCGGCCTGGAGATCCGGGGCGAGGCCGAGGCGCTCCCGGCCGCCGGCGGCGCCGGTACCGAGCTGATCCGGATCCACCCGGTCCGGATCGTCGCCTGGGGCATCGACGCGGGCTGGGAAGCCGGGGCGGCGGGCCGCGCGGCCGATGGCGTGCCCGCCGGTCTCAGGGGGCGGCGATGACGATCCGGGTGTGGGACTACCTGCCGGAGTACCAGGAGGAACGTGCGGACATCCTCGCCGCGGTGGCGAGGGTGTTCGAGTCCGGCCAGCTGATCCTGGGTCCCGGGGTGACCGGGTTCGAGGAGGAGTTCGCGGCCTACCACGGCATCGGCCACTGCATCAGTGTCGACAACGGCACCAACGCGATCAAGCTGGCCCTGCAGGCGCTCGGCGTTGGTCCGGGCGACGAGGTGATCACGGTGGCCAACACCGCCGCGCCGACCGTGGTGGCCATCGACGGCACGGGTGCCGTACCGGTCTTCGTGGACGTGCGCGAGGACGACTTCCTGATGGACACCGAGCAGGTCGCGGCCGCGATCGGCCCGCGCACCCGTGCGCTGGTCCCGGTGCACCTGTACGGCCAGTGCGTGGACATGACCCCGCTGCGCCGGCTGGCCGCCCGGCACGGCTTGGCCGTGCTGGAGGACTGCGCCCAGGCACACGGCGCGCGCCACCAGGGCAGGCTCGCGGGCACGATGGGCGACGCGGCCGCGTTCTCGTTCTATCCGACGAAGGTTCTCGGCGCCTACGGTGACGGCGGCGCCGTGATCACCGGTGACGAGCACGTCGACCAGGACGTCCGGCGGCTGCGCTACTACGGCATGGAGGACCGCTACTACGTGGAGCGGACTCCCGGCCACAACAGTCGCCTCGACGAGGTGCAGGCCGAGATCCTGCGGGGCAAGCTGCGCCGCCTCGACGCCTACATCGCGGGGCGCCGGGCCGTGGCGCGGCGATACACCGAGGCGCTGGGTGACCTCGCCGAGCCGGGCGGGCTCGTGCTGCCGGCGGTGTCGCCCGGCAACGAGCACGTGTACTACCTGTACGTGGTCCGGCATCCCCGCCGGGACGAGATCATCGAGCGGCTGCGGGCCTACGACATCGCGCTGAACATCAGCTACCCCTGGCCCGTGCACACGATGACCGGATTCGCGCACCTCGGGTACGCCAAGGGCTCGCTGCCGGTCACCGAGCGACTCGCCGGTGAGGTTTTCTCCCTGCCGATGTACCCGTCGCTGCCGCTCGACCGCCAGCAGGCCGTCATCCGGGGACTTCGCGACGTACTGACCGGTTCATGACACATCCACACTGCTATGGAGGGAGCACTGTGCCGAACGAGCCGGTGGCCGTCACCTGCAAGGTGTGCGGCGGACACGTCCACGAGTTCCTCGATCTCGGACGGCAGCCGCTGTCCGACGCGTTCCGTGAGCCGGAGAGCGTCGCCCCGGAGTTCTTCTTCCGGCTCGCCGTCGGGCGCTGTGAGTCGTGCACCATGGTGCAGCTGACCGAGTCGGTACCGCGGGAGAAGATGTTCCACGAGGACTACCCGTACCACTCGTCCGGGTCCGCGGTGATGCGGGCGCACTTCGCGACCGTCGCGCGGCGGTTCCTCGACACCGAACTGGCCGTGCCGGACCCGTTCATCGTCGAGATGGGCTGCAACGACGGCGTCATGCTCGCCACCATCAACCAGGCCGGTGTACGCCACCTGGGCTTCGAACCCTCCAACGGGGTGGCCGAGGCGGCCCGCGCTCAGGGAATCCGGGTGCGCACCGCGTTCTTCGAGGAGGAGACCGCGGCGCGGGTGCGGGCGCAGGAGGGACCGGCCCAGGTCATCTACGCGGCGAACACCATGTGTCACATCCCCTACCCGGAATCGATCTTCCGAGGTGTCGACGCGCTGCTGGCTCCGGACGGCGTGTTCGTGTTCGAGGACCCGTACCTCGGCGACCTGGTGGCGAAGACGTCCTTCGACCAGATCTACGACGAGCACTTCTTCCTGTTCAGCGGGCACTCGGTGCGAGCCATGGCGGAGCACTACGGGTTCCAGCTGGTGGACGTGGACCGGTTGGCGGTGCACGGTGGCGAGGTCCGGTACACGCTCGCCCGGGCCGGCGCGCGCGTGCCCAGCGCCGCCGTCGCCGGCCTGCTCGCCGAGGAGGATGCCAGTGGCCTGTCCGACCTGACGACCCTGCGCCGCTTCGGCGACAGCGTGCTGCGGGTCCGCGACGACCTGGTGGCGTTGCTGCGGCGACTCCGCGCCGAGGGATCCCTGGTGGTCGCGTACGGCGCCACCGCGAAGAGCGCGACGGTCACGAACTTCTGCGGCATCGGGCCCGAGCTCGTCTCGTACGTGTGTGACAGCACGCCCGCCAAGCAGCACCGGATCACCCCTGGCAAGCACATCCCGGTGCGCCCACCGACGGCGTTCCGCGACCCGTACCCGGACTACGCGCTGCTGTTCGCGTGGAACCACGCCGACGAGATCATGGCGAAGGAAGAGGAGTTCCGGCGCCGTGGCGGGCAATGGATCAGTTATGTGCCGGATGTCCGGGTGCTCTGATGAATCGAGAGAGCGTGAAGCGAGGGCCCGGCATCCCGATCTCCTCCCGGGCCGTCGCCACCGTGCCGGAGACCGGTCCCGGCGTGTCGCGGCCGGTCACGCCCGGCACCCTGGATGACGCGATCACCCGGCCCGGTGGTGAGCTGCTGGCCGTGCTGAGCCGGCACCTGCCCGCGATCCGGTCCGGGGCCACGCCCAACGACCGGGACGGCGCTTTCCCCGTGGCGACCTTCCGGGACTTCGCGCGCGACGGCGTGCTGGGCGCGACCGTGCCCGCGGAGCTGGGCGGCATGGGTGTCAGCCGGCTGCACGACGTGGCGGTCGCGCTGCTGCGGGTGGCCGAGGCCGACGCCTCCACCGCGCTGGCCCTGCATGCCCAGTTCAGCCGGGGGATCACCCTGACGTACGAGTGGCGGCACGGACCGCCGCCCGCCCGCGCCCTGGCCGAACGGCTGCTGCGCGGGATGGCGCGCGGCGAGGCGGTGGTCTGCGGCGCGGTGAAGGACCACCCGGGCGCGGTCACCCGGCTGCGCCCCGACGGCTCCGGTGGCTGGCTGCTGTCCGGCCGCAAGATGCTGGTGACGATGGCGCCGATCGCGACGCATTTCGTCGTCTCCGCCCAGGCGCCCGTGGCCGGGGGCCCGACGCTGCTGTTCGCGCCGATCGTGTCCCGCGACGCCCCGGGGCTCTCCGTCATCGACGGCTGGGAGGGCCTGGGCATGCGGGCGTCCGGCACGCTCGACGTGGCGTTCGACGACTGCCCGGTGCCGGCCGGTGACGTGCTGGCGCGCGGCAGCGTCGGCGCGCACAGCGACGCGGCCCTGGCCGGGCACACGGTCAGCTCCATCACGATGCTCGGCATCTACGCGGGTGTCGCCCAGGCGGCCCGCGACCTCACCGTCACCCGGCGGCCGGGCACACCGTCGGCGGCGACGCGGACCCTGGTGGCCGAGATCGACGCACGCCTGTACGCGCTGCGGGCTACCGCGTCTGCCGCGTTGAGGAACGCCGACGAGCTCTCACCGCGCCAGGACATGGACGCGGACGACCGGGGCCGGCGCATGATGACCCCGTTCCAGTGCGCCAAGCTCATGGTCAACCAGTTGGCGGCGGCGGTGGTCGACGACTGCCTGACCGTGGTGGGCGGGGCGACGTACGTGGCGGGTCACCCCTTGGCGCGGCTGTACCGGGACGTGCGCGCCGGCCGGTTCATGCAGCCTTACACCTACGTCGACGGGGTGGACTACCTGAGTGCACAGGCCCTGGATCTGGAGCACGACAACAACTACGTGAGTGCGCGGGCCGTCCGGCCGGTGGACGGCCGGTGACCGTGCGGCCCGCTGCTCACGTCCGGGCCAGGCCGCCGGCGGTCAACCGCGGCAGGTGCTCGGCCAGCCGCTCGGCGAAGTGGTCCTCCGCGGCGAGCCCGACATGACCGTCCGGACGTACCAGAAAGAGCACCTCCTGGCCGGAAGCGACGTCATAGATCTCCTGCACCGCGTCCACGGTCGCGGGTGACTCGGTGCGGACGTCGAGGATCCGGAGGACAGCTGACGATCCGTGCCGGCCCGCGACGGCGTGGCCTCCCTCGGCCGCTTCGTCGCCGAACGCGAGAACGGTGACATCGGCGCCGCGCAGGAACTCGAACAACCGTGGCCGCGAACCGTCCGGAAGGCTCAGCGGCGCGTCCGGCGCCCGGTCACCGGCTTGCACACCGCCCGGATCCCGCCGGGTCTCGGCGCTGAGCCGGCGTCCGCGGTAGTTGTTCCGGAGCTGGAAGATGTCCGGCACCTCGCCGCGGTCGTCGGCCGTACCCAGGCCCCGCATCAGGCGCGCCGCGAGCGGACGCCGCTCCTCCTCATAACTGTCCAGGAGGTCCTCGGGCGCGCCCGCCAGCACCGCCGCGAGCTTCCAGCCGAGGTTGTACGAGTCCTGGACCGCGGTGTTCAACCCCTGGCCGCCGGCCGCGGGCACGGCATGCGCGGCGTCACCGACGAGAAAGACCCGCCCGACCCGGTACCGATCCGCCAGCCGCTCGTTGGCCCGATGCACGGTGATCCAGCAGACCTCGTCGAAGGTCACCGGGGCACCGCCGGACCGCTCGTCGAACAGACGCTGCACGGTGGCCAGCACGAGAGCGGGTGTCTCCTGCCCCGGCGGGAGCGGGGCGACGAACTGGAAGGTGTCGGTCTCCGGCAGCGGGCAGACCGACACCCGGGCCGCGGCGTCGTCGGGGCGCGACCAGTTGTGCCAGCAGGAACGGTCCAGCCCGGTGGCTCGCACGTCGGCGGTGAGGTATCGCTCGTCGTCCCGGGTCACCCCGTCGAACGCGACGCCGAGAATCCTGCGTACGGTGCTGGCCGCGCCGTCGGCGGCGACGACGTAGGACGAGCGGAGACGTTCCTGCTCCCCGTCCCGGCGGATCGTGGCGGTGACCTCGGTTCCCTCGTCGGTGAGCGCGACGAGCGCCGAGCCGTACTCGACCCGCACGCCGAGGTGTCGCAGGGCGTCCCGGAGGATCTCCTCGGTACGCCACTGCGGAATCATCCAGGTCTCCGGATAGGGAACGGCCGGACCGGCGACCGGCTGGCCGATCCCGAGCATGTCGTAGATCGACTTCTCTCGGGCCGGGCGCCCCGCCCGGTAGGTGCGCCAGCGGGGGAACGGCCCGCCGGAGCGGGACACCTCCTCGACGACGCCGAGCGCCTCGAAGACCTCCAGTGTGCGGGGCTGGATTCCTTTTGCCCGGGAGCCGGTCGACGGTGACGCCGACTGCTCGATCAGCCGGACATCGACGCGACGGCGTGCGAGGTCGAGTGCGGCGACCAGGCCGGCGGGCCCGGCACCGACCACCAGAACGGGGAGATTCACCCAAGGAGTATGTCGCCCGCGGGGATCCCGGCGCCGACGGTGCTGAGGACCGTGGCCGATCGGCGCCGGGACCCGGGGCGGTCAGTCCGGCGCGACCGTGTGGAGGGTGAGCGGGAAGGTTCCCGGACCCACCCCGGTGAGCGTGCGGGTGTACTGCCTCAGGTAGGTGTCGAGGAACGGCGACCGGTCGCCCTGGGTGGGCACGTCGAACCGGGGGTTCTGCAGCGCCAGGTCCAGTCGCGCCCGGGTCACCGCGATGGTGTTGCCGCTCGGGGTGTCGCGCCAGCTGCCGCTGCCGATCGTGCCGATCTGCACGCCGAGCTGGTGACCGGCCTCCAGGGTCCAGTCGGTGGACTTCAGGTCGAACCCGACCCGGCCGGCCTTCTCGATCAGCGCCACGTTCTCGTCGAACATCACCGCGGTCCCGTCCGGTGCGACGTCCCAGAGCTTGACCATGACGTTGCCGGGTGCGCTCGCGCGCAGGGTGAGCCGCGGGGTGGCGGTGATCCGCAGCCGGGACTTCACCGGCGTGGACCAGGTGAAGTAGCTCCCGGACGCCGGGGCCAGGCCGCGCGCGGCGGGCGGTGCGGGGTCCGCGCCGTGCTCCATGTCCCACTGCTGATCGCTCGGCGCGGCCAGGGCCGAGGCGGCGCCGTCGTCGACGTACTCGCCGTCGAGCAGGGTGGCCGTGGTGTCCGAGGACTCGATCGGCCAGGTCGGCTGGGCACGCCACACGCCGGTGCTGTCCTCGATCGCGTACGCCGGGTCGTGCACCGCCGGCCGGATGCCCTTGAGGTAGAAGTCGTAGAAGCGCATCACCTCGTCGAAGAAGCCGGCCCGGCCCTGCAGCAGCTGGCCGGAGCTGTTCGTCTCGTTGCCGCGCACGTGCTCCCACTGCCCGAGCCAGCCGCGCTCGACGCCCCGGTGGTTGTCGAGGTAGCTCTCCATGTCCTCGGGCTTGGTGTTGTTCTCGATGAAGCCCTGGGTGACGAAGAGCGGGGTGTTCGTGCCCTTGGCCCGGGTGGCGAGGTCGCGGGCCCGCCAGTAGGACGAGTCCAGGTCGGGGTTGTCGTTGTTGGTGAGGTTGTCGGCGAGGCACTCGGGGTGGGCCTGCTCGTAGGTCGCGTTCGCCTGGTAGCGGCCGGTGTCGTCGGGCAGCGTCGGCATGGTGGCGATGCTGTTGTAGGCGTTCGGGGTGCCGGTCACGTTCGGGCGGGGCACCTCGTTGCTGAACAGGTAGTTGTACATGTTCCAGACCGGTTCCTGGGCCACCACCGCCTTGAGCGGGCCGACACGCAGGTTGTTGCCGACCAGGCCGGTCACCGCGTCGTACGACTTGCCGTACATCCCCACCTTGCCGGTCGACCAGCGCTGAGTGGCCGTCCACCGGATCGCGGCTCGCACGTCGGCCTGCTCACCCGGGCCCACCCAGTCGAGGCAGCCGGTGCTGCCGCCGAAGCCGCGCAGGTCGACCATCACGTACGTGTAGCCGCGGGCGAACAGGTTCGTGCCGGTGGTGAAGTCGGCGAACCGGCTGGACGGCCCGGTCTGCGGCCACCCCTCCGGACCGGTCTGTCCCGCGTGGCTGAAGTACGGCCCGACAGCGAGGATCACCGGCGTCTTCGCGTGCGGTGGCAGCCCGGCCGGGCGCAGCACGTCGGCGTGCAGTTCGACGCCGCTGTGGTCGGCGGACGGGAAGTACTCCTCGGTCCACACCGCGCCCTCCGGCACGCGCGGGTTCTGCTCGTGGGTGACACCCGGCGGCGCCGGAGTGGCCGCCGTCGCCGGGTTGCTGACGCCGAGAGCCGCCACTGTCATCAACGCCCCGGCGGCGGCCGTCGTCCACCTGCGCACACTCATCTGACCTCCAATGCATAGACCACTATCACTGCCAGATCTGAGGCTAGCGGCTAGGTGTCCGTTGTGGAGGAATCAGGGGCGCAGCATGTGCTCGAACGTCCCGAACTCGGCGGCCCGCCGGTCGATGTCCGCCCGCAGTTTCCCGTGCGCGGCGGCGGTCTCCTGGATCTCCCGGGCGTGCGCGCGCTTCTCGGCCATCGAGATCACCGACGAGGTCAGGTCGGTCCAGCGGATCGTGCCGCCGTCGCCCAGCTCCCCCGCGCTGCCGCAGGTCGCGCACGTGACCGCGGTGCCGGTCAGCTCCACCACGTCGAGGTGGCACATCGGGCACAGCCCCGGCTCGCCGAGGTAGCGCACGTCGTCGAAGGCCAGGCCGAGCTGCGAGACCACGTTGCCGCCGAGCCGGGCGGCGCGCTCCAGGGCGGCGTCGTCGAGCAGGATCGACTGCGGGGTGCCGGCGCCGCCGAAGACGGCCTGGTCGACGACCGCCATGTGCATGGAGAACGCGGTGGTGTGCAGCAGCGGCAGCGCCAGGGTCTTCCACTGCGGGGTGAGCGAGCCGCCGACCGCGAGCAGGCCGGCCACCCGCGGTTTCAGCACCCGCTCGTCGACCCGGAACGGCACGGCCGGCTCGGTGCCGCCGCGGCGCACCGCGGTGAGGTGCTCGATGATGGCGGCGTCCGCGTTCGGCCCCAGCAAGAAGTCGATCACGGTTTTCAGGCGGGCCGCGATGGTGCGCGTCATGATCGGTGTGCTGACGATCAGGCCGTCGCACTCGACCAGGCGTTCCCAGAGCCACCAGAGGTCGTCGTCGCCGCTCAGGTCGGTCAGCCGGACCAGGTGCGCGTCGCCGGCCGCGCGCAGCGCCGCGGTCAGCAGGATCTCGGCGCTGCCGCCGGGCCGGCCGCAGCCGAGTCCCAGAACCTTCATGACGCTGCTCCTCGGGACAGGATCTCGATCAGGTTGCCCTCAGGATCGGCCACGAAAGCCATCCGTACGCCCGGTTCGGGGGACGGCCGCGGTGGCATCACCGGCCGGGCGCCCAGGCCGAGCACCCGGGTGACCGTGGCGTCCAGGTCGGCCACGTCGAACGCCACGTGCCCGAACGTCTGTGACAACGCGGCCTCGGCCGGGCCGGCCGGGCGCGGGCCGGGTGCGGAGCCGGGGCGGTGCAGCAGCTCCAGCCGGTCGCCGTGCGCCCGGTGGATCAGCATCACGATGTCCAGGTCGATCGCGTCGACCCGCAACGCCACCTCCCGGGTGTAGCCGAACGCGGCGCAGTACCAGTCGGCGGCGGCCTCGAGGTCGCGTACCGAGAGCCCGGTGTGGTCCAGGCGGGGCTCAGCCATGGACGTTCAGGCGTTCCCGGTCGGCGGTCAGGTAGGACGCGAAGACCCCGGCCGGGTCCCGGTGCGCGCGGATCTCCTCGAGCCGGCGGTAGTGCTCGTCGGAGAGGAACCGGTCCTGCCGGCCGGTGAAGTCGGTGTCGCCGAGGTAGACGCCGGTGCCGTGCCGGGCGAGGTCGGCGGTCCGCTCGTGCACCCACGTCCGGTACTTCTCGTCGTCCGCCGGGTCGGCGTAGATCGCGTAGGTGGCGAGGTACACGTTGCCCTGCACCGAGAACGCCATGTCGGGCAGCTCGTGATCGGGTGCCCAGCCGTACCAGATGGCGAACGAGTGCTCGGTGTCCAGCTCGCGCCAGAGCCGGCTGAGCAGCGGTTCCAGGACGTCGGCCGGGGCGTCGGTCCAGGTGCAGTCGACCGCGTACCGGTAACCCTCCGGGCTCTGCTCGGCCTGCGCCACGCACTCCCGCGCGATCGAGGTCGGCCCGGTGACCCGGCTGAGCTCCTTGCCCGCGAGGGGACCGTCGCCGAAGACCCGCAGCAGCGTGGCCGCCTCGTCGTCGGAGCCGGCCATCACCGTGGTGTGCAGCAGCAGGGTGGTCTCGCCGGGCAGCCGGGTCGCGGCCAGGACCGGTTCGATCCGCCGGTCCAGGCCCGGCAGCAGGTCGTGCAGCCAGCCGAGCAGCACGGCGGCGTCGTCCGGGTGGAACGTGCGGGTGTCGTGCCACATCACCGCCGGCGCTTCGTAGGTCTGCAGGTGGAACGCGGTGACGATGCCGGGGAAGCCCGGTCCGGCGCCGCGGGCCGCCCAGTAGAGGTCGCTGTGCTGCTCGCTGTCCGCGTGGACCTGCTCGCCGTCCGCGGTGACCACGTCGACGGCCACCACGCTCTCGCAGGCCCAGCCCATCCGGCGGCCGTTCCAGCCCTGCCCGCCCTGAAGCAGGTAACCGCCGAGCCCGACCTCGGGGCAGTGCCCGCCCGGGAACGCGCGGCCGCGCTCGGCGAGGAACGGTGCCAGGTCGAGGCCGCCGCGCACCGCCGGGCCGGCGATCACCACGCCGGTCGCCGGGTCGTAGTCGAGCCGGTTCAGCCGCTCCAGGTCGATCAGCAGCGCGTCGTCGCGCAGGCTCCACGCCGCCCAGGAGTGCCCGCCCGAGCGGACGCTCACGGTCAGGTTCTCGGCGCGGGCCCGGCGCACCCCGGCCGCCACCTGGTCCGCGTCGGCCGGCCGCAGGATCGCCGCCGGGTAGCGCTGCGGGTGCCGGTCGTTGAAGATCCGGCCGGTCCGGGCCGCTTCGTAGCCGTCGTCGCCGCGGCGGATCAGGGACATCACCAACCAGCCTTTCGTACGATCCGCGCGTACTCGGCGGCACTCGGTTTCGGCGTGCGCGCGAACGTGGCCCGGTCGACCTCGACCAGGCCCAGCCTGATGTCGTAGCCGAAGACCCACTCGAAGTTGTCGAGCAGGGTCCAGTGCAGGTAGCCGAGCACCGGCACCCCGTCGTCGATCGCGTCCCGCAACCCGGTGATCGACGGCTCGAGGAACGCCACGCGGGTGGTGTCGTCGTCGGTGGCCAGGCCGTGCTCGGTGACGAAGACCGGGACGCCGGTCTCGGCGTGCACGTAGCGGACCGCGTTGCCCAGCGACGGCGGGTGCACGTCGGAGAACAGCTCCCCCGCGGCGTGCTCCGGGGGCACCAGGCCGTCGCCGTCGTAGCGGGCGCGCTCGTAGTTCTGCACCCCGACGAAGTCGTCGTCGCGCACGAGACGCAGCCACCGGCCGTACACCTCTGATCTTTTACGGTCGCGGACCGCTGTCGTGCCCACCGCCTGGTCGTCCACCACCGCGAGGCTCAGGCCGACCGGCAGGTCCGGGCGACGGGCCTTGATCGCCGCTTTCCCGGCGGTGTGCGCGGCAGCCATGCCGTCCTCGAGCGCGTCGAACTCCTCGGGCAGCGCGACGTTGGCGAGCCGGTAGCGCGGCACGCCGGCCGCCGCGCTCGCCGCGTCCAGGGTGGCCCGTTCCAGGTCGCGCACGAAGTCCGGCATCGGGACCCAGGACAGCAGGCGCGGCAGGTCCGGCTCGTTGAGCGTGATCGCGTACGCGATGGTGTCGCCGATCCGGTCGGTCAGCACCCCGCAGTAGCGCGCGAAGAGCTCCGCGGAGCCGGGGTCCAGCCAGCCGCCGCGTGCCGCGAACCAGTGCGGCGCCGTCATGTGGTTGAACGTCACCACCGGCGCGAGGCCCAGCTCGGCACACCGGTCGGCGATCGCCGCGTAGTGGTCCAGCGCCGCCGCGGAGAACTCCCCCTCGACCGGTTCGACCCGCGCCCACTCCACCGAGAACCGGTACGCGGTCAGGCCCATCCCGGCGACCAGGTCGAGGTCGTCGCGCCAGCGGGCCCAGCTGTCGCAGGCCGGCCCGGACGGCGTCCGGAAGACGGTCGGCGAGACGCTCTCGGCGAACCAGGTGTCGCTCGTGTCGTTGCCGCCCTCGGTCTGGTGCCCGGACGTGGCGACGCCCCAGAGAAATGCCATCAGAACATCGACTCCCGTGCTCCGGTGATCCAGCCGACCAGCTGATCGTTGTCGGTCTCCGCCGCTGTCACGTCGGCGACCTTGCGGCCGCGGTTGAGCACCACGATCCGATCGCACACCGCGGCGGCCAGCGGCAGATCGTGGGTGACCAGCACGCACGCGACGCCCTGCTCGGCCATCCGCCGGATCAGCGCCCGCACCTGCCGGGTCTGCTCGTAGCCGAGCGCCGCGGTGGGCTCGTCGAGCAGCAGCACGCCGTTGCGCTCGCCGGTCACCCGGGTCGCGGCGCGGGCCAGCGCGACCACCTGCCGCTGCCCGCCGGAGAGCATCTCGACCGGCCGGGTCACCGGCGCGGTCCGCACGCCGAGCCGGTCCAGCTCGTCGGCGGCCCGCTTGCGCTGCGCCTTGTGGTCGACGAAGCCGAGCCAGCCGAGCGGGCCCTTGCGCAGGATCTCCCGGCCCAGGTTCAGGTTGGTCGCGATGTCCTGTGCCTCGACCAGCGCGAGGTCCTGGTAGACCATCTGCACGCCGGCCGCGGTGGAGTCGCTCGGCGAGGCGAACGTGGTGGGTTCGCCGTGCACCAGGATCGTGCCGCTGGTCGGCTGGTGCGCCCCGGACATCACCTTGAGCAGGGTCGACTTGCCGGCGCCGTTGTCGCCCAGCAGGCCGACCACCTCGCCGTGCCGCACCGTGACGTCGATGCCGTCGAGCGCGCGCACGTAGCCGTAGTGCATGTCGATGCCGCGCAGTTCGAACACGGATTCCGTCATCGGGTCACCTTCTTGTCGTCTTGCGCCGCGACGACCAGCCGGCGGGAGACCGTGGTGGACACCCATTTCTCCAGGCCCAGCGACGCGAGCAGCAATACCCCGGTCACCGCGGTCGCCCAGTACGGCTGGATGCCCTTGATGGTCAGCCCGTTCGCGATGGTGCCCAGGATCAGCGCGCCGACCAGCACCCGCGGCAGCGACCCGCGCCCGCCGGCGAGGGAGACACCGGCCAGCGCCACCGCGGTCAGCGCGTTGAAGATGATGCCCGGGTTGGCGGCCGGGTTCGCCTCGGTCACCAGCGCCGCCGTGACCAGGCCGCCGAGCGCCGCGCAGAACCCGCTGACCACGAAGCCGAGCACCTTGTACCGGTCGGCGTGGATGCCGGCCCGCCGGACCGCCTCCGCGTTGCCGCCGACCGCCATCAGCCGGATGCCGTCCCGGGTCCGGGTCAGGAACACCGTGCCGGCCACGAACAGCGCGGCGACCACCCAGACCGGCGCCGGGATCCCGGCGAACCGGTCGGTGCCGAGGAACATCAGCCCGGTCAGCCCCGGGATGGTGTACCCACCGGCCAGCGCGGCGGCCAGCCCGGACAGCACCGACAACGACCCGATGGTCACGATGATCGGGTTGAAGCCGCGCAGCGCGATCAGCCCGTTCAGCACACCGACCAGCACACCGACGGCCAGCCCGGCGACGACGCCGAGACCCACCGGCACCCCGTGCGTCATCAGCCAGCCACCGACGCAGCCGGCCATCGCGGCGGTGCCCGGGATGGACAGGTCGAGCGCGCCGCAGATGATGCCGACCGCGATACCGGCCGCGAAGATCGCGGTCAGCGCCGCGGCGTTCGCGATCAGCAGCGCGTTGTCCAGGCTGGCGAAGTACGGGCTGGCCCACAGGCCGAAACCGATCAGCAGCGCGGCCCAGAGGACGAAGATGCCGCGGTCGCGGACGAACAGCAGCCCTCGGACACCGGCCGGGTCGGCGGTCTCCGCGATCGTTGGTTCTGCGGTCACTGTCATCCCTGCGCCGTGATGACCTTCTGCGGCACGATCAGGATCTGACCGTTCGCCTTCGGGTCGGCCTGCATCGCCACCAGGGTGTCGAAGGACTGCGCCATGTCCGCCTGGAACTGCAGCGCGACCGAGGCGTAGATCTTCCCGGACTTGACGTTCGCGAGCACCTCGTCGTTGCCGCCGAAGTCGGTCACGCACTGCGCCGTCTTCCCGGCCGCCGCGAACGCGCCGATCGCACCGAGCGCGCCCTCGTCGTTGGAGGCCATCACCGCCGACAGGCCGGGTTTGCCCTGCAGCACGTTGCCGATCTCGGTCTGCGCGCCGGCCCGGTCCTTGGCGACCACGGTCTGCACGATGCTGGCGCCGGGCGCGGTGGCCTTGAGCGCGGCCGCGGCGGCCTCCTCGAACTCCTTCTTGCCGGCCTGGCCCTCGGAGCTCTGTGCCGCGAGCACCTGGGCGGTGCCGCCCATCTTCTCGTTGACGCACGTGCCGAGCTGCTCGCCGAGGGCCTTGCCGCCGGCCGTGTAGTCGACGTAGTCGAACGTGACGCCCGGTTGCGGGCCGGTGAAGCCGTACTCGTCGGGGCGGCCGTTGACCAGCAGCGGGATGCCCTTGCCCTGCGCGGTCTTGATGATCGGCAGCATCGACGGCGGCGCCACCGCGAGGATCCAGCCGGCGCCGGCCCGCCCGGAGCCGAGCACCTCGCTCAGCTGCTGGGTCTGCTTGCTCGGGTCGAAGTTGGGGTCCTGGACGATGACCTCCCAGCCCTTGCCACCGGCGTAGCCCTTCACGCCCTCGGAAAGTCCTTTGAGGGCCGGCGGGGCGAGCGACAGGGGCGAGAAGACCAGGGTCTTGGGAAGGGCCGCGGAGGTGCCGGTGGTGGATCCACCGGACTCCGAGGCGTGACTGCACGACGCCACCAGCAGCAGCGACGTGGCAAGGATGACGGCGCGCGAGGTGCGCGCAGGATGAGATTTCACGGCCGGACTCCTCCGTACGACGGAACGAGAGCTATCGGACCGGTCCGGCCTCCCCGCAGGCCGTGCCGCGTGGCACTTTCACCAGGTGAAAACGACTTTCTGTGTTGCTGATGGAAACGTAAACGACACTCACCGGGATGTCCAGGACCTCTCCAGGCCGTGCACCAGCGCGACCATGGCGTCGTGCGCGGGCGTGGGCACACCGACCCGGCGGCCCTCGTCCGCGATGCCGCCGTTGAGCACGTCGATCTCGGTCGGCCGCCGCGCCAGGACGTCCTGCAGCATCGACGGCCGGTGCCCGAACGCCTCCCGGATCGCCTCCTCGACCGCCTCGGCGGGGTCGCTGGTCAGCGCGATTCCCGCCGCCCGGCACACCGCCCGCGCCTCCACGATCAAAATCTCCACTTGGGTACGCAGGGCAGGCTCGGTGCACACCTGCCCCACGGTGAGCCCGGTCAGCGCGGCGAGCGGACTGGTCGCCGCGTTGAACACGACCTTCGTCCACTGCGGACCCCGCGCGTCGTCGACCGCGTATGACCGCAGGCCACCCTCGCTGAGCAGCCCGGCCAGCACCCCGATCTCGCCCGGGTACGCCGGTTGCGGCTCGAACGGCCCGAACCACGAGTCGCCGGGCGCGTCGTAGCGGACCGTGCCGGGCGCGGTGACCGCGCCGGCCGTGACGATGGTGCCGCGGATGACCCGGGGCACCACCTCGGCGATCAGCTCCTCGTTGCCGATGCCGTTCTGCACGCTGACCACCGCCGCGTCGGCCAGGGCGTGCCGGGCCGCGGTGACCGCCGCCCGGGTGTGCAGCGACTTGGTCGCCACGATCCCGAGCGCGCAGGGTGGCAGGCCGTCGGCGCTGGTCAGCGCGTGCACCGGCGCGGTGAAGGCGGCCTGGCCGGTCACCGTGAGGCCGCCGGCGGCGATCGCCTCGACGTGGTCGCGCCACGGGTCGACCGCCCAGACCTCGACACCCGGCACCCGGGCGAGGTGGGCGGCGTAGAGGCTGCCGATGGCGCCGCAGCCGAGCACGGCGATCCGGAACGGGCCGGGGCTCACGGCTTCACCACCTCGCGCAGCAGGGCCGCGCAGGTGGCCGGGTTCGCGCAGCCCACGCCGATGCCGCCGACGATCCGGCCGTCCTCGGGCAGCGGCAGGCCGCCCGGGACCGCGAGCACCGGGACCGGGTGCAGGCCGGTGAGTGCGGCGCCGTACCACTGGGCCGGCAGCTCGCTCGGGCAGCCGAACCGGGCGGCGGCGGCCGCGGTGCCGAGCGCGACCTCGACGCCACCGGCCGGCGCGTCGTCCATCCGGTCCTGCTGGATCGGGTCGCCACCCCGGTCGGTCACGGCGACGCTGATCAGCAGGCCGCGCCGCCCGGCCTCGGCCAGCACCCGGTCGGCGAGGTCCCGGGCCCAGGCCAGCTCGGGCTGCCGGGACGCCGGCGGGGCTTGCCGCATCCCGAGGCTGTCCCCGGGCGGCACCACCAGGTCACCGAACCGTTGCGTCCAGCGGGCCAGGTCGTCGCCGTGCTGGCCCGCGTAGGGGACGCCGAGGGCGTACGCGATGAGCAGATCTTCGGGGTTGGCCGGCTGGCCGTCGGCGCTGACCACCTCGGGGGCGACCCCCTCCGGCAGGAACGGGCTGACCGTGGCGCCGGACGCGGCGACCCCGGCGACCACCACGCCGTCCTCGTCGCGCACCGGGATCCCGCCGGCGCCGGGGAAGACCGCTTCCGGGCTGACCCGGACGAAGCCGTCCGCGATCGGCGCCGGCAGCGTGGTCATCCGGCGCAGGTGCTCCGAGCTGGGGATCTGCTGGGTCGCGGCGATCCAGGCCTTGGAACGGGCCCGGGCCATCCCGCCCGGTCCGCCGTGGTCGAGGCGGGACGCGGTGATCAGGGCGCCGCTCGCGCCGACCACCGCGACGCCGCCGCGCAGACCGAGCTGCTCGGCCTTGTCGACGGCGCGGCGCACCAGCGCACGGGCCGCGCGCAGCGATAGATCCTGGGGGTGAGGTGTCATGGTGGACTCTTCCCACTGCATTCTCGACTAGCGAAAGCCACTATCGACAAGCTAGTCCCAGGGTCCGGGGCGAGTCCAGGGCCGTCATCCGGGCCGGTCGGCGCCCTCGTGCCGCAGCACCCGGCCGGCCAGAACCGCGGCCAGCAGGAACAGGGCGGCCACGGTGAGCCAGGCCGGGCCGTAGCCGCAGCGGTCGGCGAGCAGGCCGAGCGGTACCGGCCCGGCCACGAACCCGGCGAAGAAGCCCAGCGACAGCAGCGCCGACGACGGGCCGAGCGGGCCGCAGCGCCGGTCCCGCACGATCAGCACCATGGCGACCGCGTTCGCGCCGACCGCGGTGGCGCCGACCCCGACCGTGCCGGCCCACAGCGCACCCGGGCCGAGCCTGGCGGCGCTCCAGATCAGCAGCGCGGAGGCCGCGGCGCCGCCGGACAGCCGGCGCAGCAGCGGGCTGAGCAGCGGGAGCGCCGCCGCGCGCCGCGACCAGAGCAGGCGCGAGGCGACCCCGGCGACACCGAGCGCCGCGATCAGCACGGCCGAGACCGCCGGGCCCTGGTGCAACCGCTCCTGGCTGTAGAGCACGGTGAAGGTGGCCACCCCGGACACCCCGGAGCCGAGCGCGGCCAGGAAGACCATCAGCAGGCCCAGGTAGCGGTTGGGCCGGGCCGGGCGCCAGCTGAACGCGCGCCGGGCCGGCGGCCGGGCCGGCACCGCGGTGCCCGTCACGACCAGCGCGGCCACCGCCAGCGGCGCACCGGCCAGCAGCACCGCCCGCCAGCCGGCCAGCTCGGTCAGCAGCGGCGCGGCCAGACCGACCACCAGCGCCGAGAGCTGCACACCGGCCTGTTTGCGGCCGACCGCGCCGGCCCGGTCGGCCGGTCCGAGGCTCTCGGTGATCGCCAGGTTGGTGGCCGGGTTGGACATCGCCTGGCCGACCCCGCTGAGCACCATGGCGGCGACCAGCCCGGCGTACCCGGTGGCGAGTCCCATCAGCAGGAACGCGCTCGCGGCGACCGCGAAGAGGGCGAACAGCGCGGCCCGGGCACCGATCCGGTCGACCAGGCCGCCGGACCACAGCGACAGCACCGCGGCGGTGGCGAACACCGCGGCGGGCAACGCGCCCAGCGCGGAACGGGAGACGCCGAACGTCGCGGTGATCTGCGCGCCGACCGCGCCGACCGAGTAGAGCACCGAGGTCGGCAACGCCATCGCCAGCACCAGCGCGGGGCCGAGCGAGCGGGCCCGCGCAGCGATCATCGAAGTCACCCTGTTCCTCGAACGAACTGGACTTCGACCGTAAACAGCCGCGGATCGGGTCGTACACCCCAGATCAGCCGGCGCGCTCCCAGCGCCGCGTTTCAGGGGTACGCCGGGCACCGGCACCGTGCAGCGCCCGGGTGATCACGGCGCGGACCGCGGCCCGGGCGGCCCCGTCCAGGTCGGCGGCGGTGCCGACCCCCCACACCCGGCGCTGCCCGATCACGCACTCGGCGTAGACCACCACGTCCTCGCGGCGCGAGTCGGCGGCGCTCACCCCGATCCGGTGCACCTCGTGCACCTGCATGCCCCAGGAGGCCAGATGTGCCTCCAGGTCACCGAGCGCGTCGGCCCGGCCCGCGCCGACCGCGAACCCGTCACCCTGCACGTGCAGCACGGTCGGCACCGGTTTGCGGAACGCCACCGGGACGGTGACGAACCGGGGTGAGGCGTACTCCTCCAGGAACATCGCGGCGACCTCGTCCGGCGCGATCTCCCGGCCGAGCGCGTCGGCGGCCGCCTGCACCGTGCCGGCGAACTCGATCCGCAGGTCACGGGGCAACTCCAGGCCCTGCCGGCTGCTCAGCACGTAGGCCACCCCGCCCTTGCCGGACTGGCTGTTGATGCGGACCACCGACTCGTACGTGCGGCCCACGTCGTGCGGGTCCAGCGGCAGGTAGGGGATCTCCCAGCGCAGCCGCTCCGGGTCGGCGCCCGCGTCGAGCGCGCGCGCCCGTACGTCGAAGCCTTTTTTGATCGCGTCCTGGTGCGAGCCGGAGAACGCGGTGTAGACCATGTCCCCGCCGTAGGGGTGCCGCGGGTGCACCGGCATCTCGTTGCACCACTCCACGGTCCGCCGGATCCGGTTCAGGTCGCTGAGGTCCAGCCCCGGGTCGATCCCGTGGGTGAGCAGGTTCAGCGCGAGCGTCACCAGGCACACGTTGCCGGCCCGTTCGCCGTTGCCGAACAGGCAGCCCTCGACGCGCTGCGCGCCGGCCAGCACGGCCAGCTCGGCGGAGGCGACCCCGGTGCCGCGGTCGTTGTGCGGGTGCACCGACAGGCACACGTGCTCGCGGCGCGACAGGTTCCGGTCCAGCCACTCGATCTGGTCGGCGAACACGTTGGGCGTGTTGCGCTCGACGGTGGTCGGGAAGTTCAGCGTGATCGGCCGGCCCGGTCCGGGCTGCCAGACGTCCATCACCGCCTCGCAGACCTCCAGCGCGAACTCCGGCTCGGTGTCGGCGAACATCTCCGGCGAGTACTGGAACCCCAGGTCAGAGCCGGCCAGCGTGCGGTCGGCGTACTTCATGAACAGCCGGGTGCCCTGCACCGCGAGGTCCTTGCACTCCGAACGGGACAGTCCGAAGACCGTGCGGCGGAACTCCGGCGAGGTCGCGTTGTAGAGGTGCACGGTGGCCGACCGGGCGCCGGCCAGGCTCTCCACGGTCTGCCGGATCAGCTCGTCGCGGGCCTGCACCAGCACCGAGATGCGCACGTCGTCCGGGATCAGGTCCCGCTCGATCAGCAGCCGCAGGAAGTCGTGGTCGTCCTGGCTGGCCACCGGGAAACCGACCTCGATCTCGGTGAAGCCCATCTCCACCAGCAGCCGGAACATGGCCAGCTTGCGGTCCGGGGTCATCGGGTTCACCAGCGACTGGTTGCCGTCCCGCAGGTCGGTGCTGAGCCACCGTGGCGCGGCGTCGATGGTCCGGCCCGGCCAGGCGCGCCCGGGCAGGTCCACGGTCGCGGGGCGTACGTATCGGTGGTTGCTTGTCACTGGCCGGTCCTTTCGCCAGGCGGTCGGGTCAGGCCCGCTCGCCGAAGTACAAGGAGTACGAGAACGGGGTCATCAGCACCTGGATCTGGCAGGCGTGCAGCTCGCTGAGGACCCGGAACACCACGGTGATCTCGGGGTACGCGGCGCTGACACCGAGCCCGGCGAAGTAGCGGTCGCTGTCGAAGACGATCCGGTACGGCCCGCGGGTCAGCCGCCCGGTCCCGAAGCCGGCGATGCCGCCCGCCTCGTCGGTCTCCGCGCTGGCCACGGCCTGCCACCGGCCGTCGACCCCGTGCTCGAGGCGGGCCCGCACACCGGCCGCCGGTTTCCCGTAGACGCCGTCCAGGGCCTGAGCCGAGACGCTCATGCCGATCACCCACCTGTTCACCACGCCCGGGTGCGGATCCGACCGCGGCGCCCGTGCCGGGGCCGGCCGATCCGGCTCCGGTCCCGATGGTGGGCACGCCCGTTATCGAACCGGCTTCGCCGCGTTATCCCCCGGCCCGCGGCCCTTATCGCCGGCCCCGATAACCCCGGCGATGCCGGAAGCGTGGTGCGGCGATAACCGGGCGATGAGGGGTGTCCCTAGCGTCGGTGGCAGCACGGCGGAAGGTGACACAGCCCGCCGGACCCCACTCACGAAAGAGCAGGTAAACCCATGCGTAAGAACCTCGCCACCGCGTCGGTCAAGGTCGCTTTCGCCATCGTCCTGACGGCCGCTCCGGTCGCCGCGGTGTTCGCCGCGACGGCCACCGGCACGGCGCCGGCGAGCCACTCGGTCAGCGTCCAGTCCGAGGGTGGCACCCCCAGCCCGACCGCCACCACCGACGACACCAAGTGGGGCTGAACGGCGACTGAGCGCCACCGTGGCGCCCGATGACCCCCGGACCGGCCGGCCGGGATCGTCGCGGGACGTCAGCTCGCGGGCGACGTCAGCTCGCGGGCGTACCGAACACCGCACCAGCGATCGGATCCAGCGCCGCCGCGTCCCGGCCCACCGGGTTGTCCGCGGCCGTGTAGGCGTCACTGAGCAACCCCAGCACCTGCGCCTCCAACTGCGGCGCGGAGATCGCCCGGAACAGTCCCAGCGAGCGATGCAGGTGGACCACCGCCTGCGGCGGATTGCCGACCGCCATCGCCAGCTCGCCGAGGACCATCGAGACCCGGGCCTCGATCAGTCGTTCGGTCGCCGCGCAGGCCAGCTCCATCGCCTCGCGCAGCGCCTCACCGGACTCCGCATACGCGCCGGCCCGCAGATACGCGGTGCCCAGCCCCTGCAGCGTGTACGCCTGCCCCACCGGATCGCCCAGCTCCCGCACCACGGCGACGGCCTGCCGCAGCACCGCGATGGCGGCCTGCACCTCGCCGGCCTGCAGGTGCGTCTCACCGAGCCGGTGCAGCACCTGCGCCTCCACCCGCCGGCTGTTCGCGCGCCGGGCGTAGTCGAGCGCCTCCGGGAGCAGGGTGCGGGCCGCGTCCAGGTCACCGAGCTCCAGTTTGATCTGCGCGATGCTCTGCAGCACGTAGGCCACGGCGACCAGGTCGTCACCGGTCCGGAACGTCTCCAGCGCCTTCTGGTAGTTCTCGGTGGCCTCGGTGTACCGCCCGCTGAGCCGGTCGATGTACGCCACGTACCGGCTGACCATCGCCCTCCCGTGCAGGTCACCGACCCGCTGGAACAGGTCGTCGGCGCCGGCCAGCAGGCGTACCGCCTCCGGGAAGCGCTGCTCGCCGATGTGCAGCGAGCCGAGCGAGTACAGGATCGCGGCCTGCCCGCGCTCGTCACCGGCCTGCCGGGCGGCGTCCAGCGCGACCTGGTGGGTCTCCCGCCAGTCGCTCAGGTAGATCCGCGACTCGAAGAGGGTGACCGCGGTCATCGCCAGGCTCCAGCTGTGCGCGGCCAGCCCGGCCTGCGCGGCCTGCCGGACCGCGGCGACGATGGTGAGCCGTTCCCGCTCGAACCAGGGCAGCGGCGGATCGACCAGCTGACGGACCTGCCGCGCGGGCAGCTCGTGCAGCGGCGCCTCGGTCTGCACCCGCAGGTAGTCGCCGTACAGGCCACGGCGCGCCTCCTCGGCCAGGAACAGCAGCGCGCCCATGGCCCGTTGCAGCGCCTTGTCGCGCTCCTCCACCGAGTCCTCGGCGACCAGGCGCTCGCGGGCGAAGACCCGGATCAGGTCGTGGAAGCGGTACTGCGCGTGCACGCCACGGCCGTCGCTGCTGGTCTCGATCAGCTGCGCGTCGGCCAGGTCGTCGAGCAGGTCCTGCGCGTCGCCGAAACCGGTGTCCAGCAGGGCGGCCGCCGCCCAGCCGGAGAAGTGCGGGAAGTCCAGCACGGTGAGCAGCCGGAACAGCCGCCGCGCGTCGTCCTCGAGGTGGTCGTAGGTCAGCGAGATGCTGGCCCGGATCCCCATCCCGCTGTGTTTCAGCTCGTCCAGCCGGCGGGCCTCGTTCGCCAGCCGTTCGACCAGGTGCTCGACGCTCCAGTGCGGACGCGCGGCCAGCCGGGCGCCGGCGATCCGCAGCGCCAGCGGCAGGTGCCCGCACAGCTCGGCCAGCTCGGCGGTGGAGTCCGGCTCGGCCTCGATACGTTCCGCGCCGGCGATCCGGGAGAGCAGCTCGGTGGACTGCTCGGGGTTGAACACGTCGACGTCGATGTGCACCGCGCCGGGCAGCCCGGCCAGCCGGCTGCGGCTGGTGATCAGCATCGCGGACTGCGAGGTTCCCGGCACCAGCGGCCGGACCTGGCCCTCCCCGCCGGCGTTGTCGAGCACCACCAGCATCCGGCGGTCGGCGAGCAGCGCCCGGTACAGCTCGGCGCGTTCCTCGAGCAGCTCCGGCATCTGGGTGCCGGTCACGCCGAGGGCGCGCAGGAAGCGTTCCAGCACCCGCATCGGGCCGACCTGCTCGGTGTGCCGGCCGTGCAGGTCGGCGAAGAGCTGCCCGTCCGGGTACCGCGCGGCCAGCCGGTGCGCGGCGTGCACGGCGAGCGTGGTCTTGCCGATACCGGGTTTGCCGGCCATCACCACGACCGGCACCGCGAACTGCGCGGCGTCCTCGGCCAGGCCGAACTGGCCGTGGATGGCCGCGATCTGCTGGCTGCGCCCGGTGAAGTCGGCGATGTCGGTGGGCAGCAGGCAGGGCACCGGCGAGAGGCCGGGCCCGGCCGCCGGCACGGCCGACACCGGTGGCGCGCTCGGTGGCGCCGCCGGCGACGCCGGGGATGTCACGCCGGCCGGGTCCCGGATCGGATCGACGATCACCGGCGGCACCGGCGGCGGCACCGGGTCCATCGGCCGCGGGCTGAGCACCACGGCCGGCTCCGGCAGGGCCAGCGTGGCGTCGCCGGTCAGGATGGCGTGCTCCAACCGGCGCAGCTCCTCACCCGGTTCGAGGCCGAGCTCGTCGATGAACAGCCGGCGCGCGGCGCGGTAGGTGTCCAGGGCCTCGGCCTGCCGGCCGGAACGGTAGAGCGCGAGCATCAGGTGCTCGCGCAGCCGGGCCCGCAGCGGGTGCTCGCCGACCAGGGCGCCCAGTTCGTCGAGCAGCTCACGGTGCCGGCCGAGCCGCAGCTCCAGCTCGATGCACTCCTCGGTGGCGGTGAGCCGGCGCTCGGCCAGCCGGTCGGCGGCGCCCTGCACCACCCGGCTCTCGATGCCGTCCAGCGCCGGGCCGCGCCACAGGGCCAGGGCCCGGCGGTACTGGGCCGCGGACTCCGCCGGACGCCGGAACTCGCGCAGCTGGCGGGCCTGGGTCAGGGCTTCCTCGTAGCGGTGCAGGTCGAGGCTGCCGTCCGGCACCTGCAGGGCGTACCCCTGGGTCCGGGTGATGATGGCGTCCGGGTGGCCGTGCCCGGCGAAGAGCCGGCGCAGCGCGGAGATGCAGATCTGCACCTGGACCCGGGAGGTGGACGGCAGGTCGTCGCCGTACAGGGCCTCCATCAACCGGGTCACCCGGATCACCCGGTTGGACTCGAGCGCCAGCGTGGCGAGAACGATCCGCTGACGCTGACCGCCGAGCTCGACGAGCTGCTCGCCGATGAGCACCTCGAGAATTCCCAGAATGAGAATCTGCACGTGCGCCTCCTTGAGCGGGGCCGCCCGCTCACCGCTGATCACAGCCGGGCACGTCAGAAAACCCCCGTATAGCCCCCGTATAGAAGGAAGGCTATGCAAGTACGGCCGGTAGCGCTACCCGCTGTGACTGCCGGAGGTCCGACCTTCGAACACAAGAATTGCCCGGTCAACCCCTTGCCCTACCGACTGGTAACTCCGTTAAGAGTGCGTTGCGCGCCGGTGACCCGGCAGCACGATCGCGGTCAGGATCAGCCCCTGCTCGACCAGCCAGCGCCCGGTGAACCCGGTGAGCCGGTGGCCGGCCACCCGGGGTCCGACCACCAGCAGCCGCGCGTCGAAATCCCCGGTCAGCGCGCCGGCCGACCCCGGCCGCAGCGTGATCACCGCGTCGTCGAAGTCCAGCCACCGCTGGGCGAGCGGGTACCACGACTTGTAGACCGCCTCCTTGGCGCAGAACAGCATCCGGTCCCAGCGGATCTCCGGCCGGGCCTGGAGCAACTCGGCGATGTGGACACGTTCGTCCGGCAGCGCCACCGACTCCAGCACCCCGGGGGTCAGCGGCTCGTCCGGCTCCGCGTCGATACCCACCGTGGTGATCGTCGCGGCGTCGGCGACCACCACACCCCGGTAACCGGCACAGTGGGTGATCGAGCCGACCACCCCGGCCGGCCACAGCGGCTCGGCGAGCCGACCGGAAAGGATCGGCACCGCCGGCCGGCCGAGCCGCGCCAGGCCGGCCCGGGCACAGTGCCGGGCGGTGGTGAACTCCCGGCGCCGCTTCTCGACCGCGGTGGCCACGATGCCCTCCTCCGCGGGCAGCAGCGTCGCGTCCGGCAGGTCGTCGAACGTGTCGACCGCCATCACGCCGGCGGGCAGGATTTTCTCGATCATGTCGTCCCTCAGCCGGCCGGGGTGAGCGTTGCGTCCAGGTTCGCCGGCAGGTCACTGCGGCGGGTGACGTTCAATTTCCGGTACGTACGGGTCAGGTGCTGCTCGACCGTGCTCGTGGTGATGTAGAGCTTGTCGGCGATCTCCCGGTTCGTGTAGCCGACCGCGGCCAGCGCGGCCACCCGCCGTTCGGCGTCGCTGAGCGTCCCGGCGGCGGGGCCGGTCACCACGGCCGGGGCCGGCTCGCCGGACTCCCCCGCCTCGTCCGGCGCCAGGGCCCGGTGCAGTGGGGCGGCCTCACACCCCTCGGCCAGCGCCCGGGCCCGATGCGTGATCATGCCGGCCCGCCGGGACTCGCCGAGCGCCTGGTACGCCTGGGCCAGGTCGGCCAGGGCGTGTGCCAGCTCGTACCGGTCGCCGCTGGTCTGCAGCAGATCGGCGGCCTGGCGCAGCAGCATCGGGCGGTGCCGGGCCTGCTCGGTGGCGGCCAGCAGCCGCAGCCCGATCCCGCGGGCCCGGGGCATCGGCCCGGTGCACCGCGCCAGCTGCTCCTCGACCAGCTTGCGCGCCTGCAGCGGCCGGCCCATCCGCAGGTTCGCCTCGGCGGCGTCGGACCGCCAGGCGACCAGCCCGGGAGCGTCCAGCCCCCACGCGATCATCAGGTCGCCGCAGCGCTGGAAGTCGCGCAGGGCCAGCGCGGGGTGCTCGGTGGCCAGGCTGTACCGGCCGCGGGCCTGCAGGTAGTGCAGGCCGTACCGGGTCTGGAACATCGCCTCTGGCACCGGCTGGTCGAGCTGCTCGCGGACGTCGTCGAACTCGCCCATCGCGATCGACGCGATGATCAGCAGCGACAGCGGGTGCCCGATCGCCACCCCCCAGCTGGCCGGCGGCATGATCTCCAGCGCGGTACGGGCGTACCGCGCCGCCCCGGCCAGGTTGCCGGTGCGCACCGCCACCTCGGCGCGGACCACGGCGAGCCGGGCCTGCCGGCTGGGTGCCCGCCGGGTGTACGCCTCCTCCACGAACAGGTCGCACCAGCCGGCCGCCTTGTCGGCGTGCCCGGCGTAGGTCAGCGCCAGCAGCGCGCTCTCCACGGTGTCCAGGGACATCTCGTCGAGCCGGGAGCCGCGCAGGATCCGCTCCAGCGAGTCACCCAGGTCCGGGCCGGGACTGGAACTGATCACCGAGGAGAGCGCCCGGGCCGCGGCCAGCCGGCGACTGGCCGACACCGTGCCGGCCGTGGCGGTGGTCTTCGGCAGCCGGGCCACGAACGGGGCGTACGTGCAGCGCAGCCACGGCCGGGTGGCGGCCAGCTCGGCGGCGGTGTCCGGGTCGAGGTCGGCGCCGTGCGCGGCGAGGTGGTCGAGCACGTGCTCGGCGTCGCGGAACTGCCCGTGCCAGAGCAGCGCCTTGGCCAGCACGATCGCGTCGCTGCCGCGCAGCACGCCCTTGTCCAGGGCGCCGGTCAGCTCGGGCAGGTACCCCGCCGACGTGCTCGGGTTGATCCGCCACTCGGCACGGACCAGGGTCGTCATGATCCGCACGCGGCGCCGGTCGTCGGTGCAGGCCTTCCAGGCGAGCTTGAGGTAACGCACCGCGGCCTCGACGCGCCCCTCGCGCAGCGCCTGGCGGGCGGCGTCCTCGAGCACCGTGACGCCCCAGCTCTCCTGGACGTCACTCGCGCCGACCAGGTGTTCGGCGACCACCCGGGTGGAGGCGCCACGGTCGTAGGTGAGCACCGCGGCGCGGCGGTGCAACTCGGCGCGCTGCTCCTGGCGTACGTCGCCGAGCACCGCGGCGCGGGCCGCCGGGTGCCGGAACGCGCCCATGCCGAGCAGGCCGGCCGTGGTCAGCGCCCGGACCGCCTGCGCCACCTGCTGGGTGTCCAGCCCGATCAGGGCGTCCAGGCTCTCCGGGTCGTCGAGCACCGCGACGCCGCGCGCCACCTCGAGCAGCCGGGCCTCGCCACGGTGCAGGCAGGCCATCACGGCCGTGGTGTAACCGTCGCCGGCGACCGGGCCGTCCGGCGCCGCGCCGGTCTCGGCGAGCGCCTGCCGGTGATCGGTGGCCAGGCCCTCGACCAGCAGCGCGTTGCCGCCGCTGAGCCGGTGCCACTGCTCGGCGAACCGGCCGGCGGTCTCCGGGCCGGCCAGTTGCCCGGCGAGCTCGCGGACGCCGTCGCCGGTGAGCGGCTCCAGGTGGATCCGGTTGCCGGAGGCCGGGCGCAGCAGCTCGTTCTGCCACGCCGGGTCGCCGGCCGCCTGGAACGTGCTGCGGGTGACGACCAGCAGCACCCGGGCCGGGCGGGCCCGGCGGGCCAGGTAGGACAGGCAGACCAGCGAGGCCCGGTCGGCGTGCTGGACGTCGTCGACCAGCAGCGCGAGCGGGAACCGCCCGGCCAGCTCCAGCAGGATGGCGCACAGGCCGTGGATGACCTGCGGGTCGAGCTGGCCGCCGGTCGCCAGCACCGCCTTGGTGCCCTCCAGCAGCAGGCTCATCGCCCGGTCCCGGTCCTCCGTGGGCAGCGGCGCGTCGTGGAACAGCTGGCCGAGCAGGGCGAGCGGCAGGTCCCGTTCGTCCGCCGAGCCGGTCGCCGTGACCGCCAGCGCGCCGCGCTCGATCGACCGGTCGGCGAGGACGTTCAGCAGCTCGCTCTTGCCGGTCGCGACGGTGCCGGTGACCAGGGCCACCCGCCCCCGGCCGGCGACCGCGTCGGCCAGGAGTTCGTCGAGGCAGGCCACGGCCTCATCGCGCTCGATAAGTCCCATGATGGACCTCCGTGTCGGATCCCCGTCCCCCGGCGGGAGGTGCCGCTTCCACCGGGGAGGCGACCGGACATCCCGGCTGCCTGCCTCCACTGTGGGACCGACCGCTATCGGGGCGCCTTCGTACCCTTATCGCCGGGCCGAACCGCAGGTCAGGGCCGGTCCGCCGTGGTGGGGTAGGCAGGCAGCTCGATGGCGTTGGCGGCCTTGTGCAGCGGGGCCATCATCGCCGCCATCATCCGGTCGCGGCCGGGCAGGCGGGACATCACACTCAGCATCACCATTGAGGTCCGCACCTGGCCGGCGCTGCTCAACACCATCCGCTTGACGTTGGCCGGGCCGAGCTTCTGGTTGCGCTCGGCGAACGGCCGCATCCTTTTCTCGTACGCCGTGAAGGCCGCGGTGTGGTCCCCGCCGGCCGCGGCCAGCTCCCCGGCCAGCAGGTACGCCCCGACCAGCGCGAGGCTGGTGCCCTGGCCGGAGGAGGGAGCCGCACAGTAGGCCGCGTCGCCGACCAGCGCCACCGGGCCGGTCGACCAGCGGTCCATCCGCACCTGCAGCATCCGGTCGTAGTAGAGGTCGCCGGCGTCGGCCGCCGCCTCCAGCAGCCGCGGCACCTCCCAGCCCTGATCCGCGTAGGCCTCGCGCAGCGCCTGCCGCGGGTCGCTCTCGTCGATCCCGTCCGGCGCACTGAACAGGAACATCGCCTTGGCGCTCGGTGCGCCGGCGGTGCTGTAGACCAGCGTGGTGCGGCCCGGGCTGACGTAGGTCAGCTCCTCGCGGTCCAGGCCCAGGTGGTTGGGGACCGAGGCGATCGCCACCCGGTAGCCCAGGTCGGTGACGAAGCCGGCCTCCGGCCCGAAGGCCAGCGCCCGGGTCCGCGAGTGCACCCCGTCGGCGCCGACGATCAGGTCGAACGTGCCGGTGCGGCCACTGTCGAAGGTCACCGTGTGGCCGTCGATCGCGGCGATCGCGTCGCCGAACCGGTAGTCCACCTCGTCCTTGGTCAGGTCGAACAGCAGGCGGGTCAGGTCGCCGCGCAGGATCTCCGCGTCGGCCTCCTCGCGTCCGCCGAAGACGTCGCCGTTCATGCTGGCCACCCGCTTGCCGGTGCGGTCGACGACCGCTCCGGAGCGCACGTCGGTGCGCCGCTCGCGGATCGCCGCCAGCAGCCCGGCCCGGCGCACCACCTCGAGCGCCGCGCCGCGGACGTCCACCTTGTAGCCACCGTCGCGCAGAGCGGGCGCCCGCTCGACGACCGTGGGCGTGAAGCCGTGGCGGCGCAACCAGTACGCCAAGGTCACGCCGGCGACACCGGCGCCTGAGATGAGGACCGTCTTCGTCATGCCTCGACGATACGCACGTGTAAGACACTTGTGCAAGACGTTTGTACAAGCAATGTAGACGCCTGGATCCTGACGCCCTGAACGCTGCGCCAGAACAGCTGCGACGACCAGCCCGATCCCGAAAACCCCAACCGCCCGCCCACCGCCGCCTCCTGCCTGAGCCCAATAACGGCCATCACGCCCAGCCCGGCCCACCAAGTCGGCCCCACGGCCCTCAAACCGCACCCATAACGGCCGTCGGAGCCAGCCGGGCCCACCAAGCTGGCCCTCACGGCCCTCAAACAGCACCCATAACGGCCGCCGGAGCCAGCCCGGCCGGCGGGGATGTGCGGCTGGTTCTGGCGGCCGTTAAAACGGGCTTGATAGGGCCGTGAGAGCCAGCCGGGGGCGGGAGCCGCGCCGCCCGCCTGGGGACGCGGAACATCGCGTGCTCCACGCCGTACCGTGTGCTCGGGCCGCCCCGGAACGGTCCGCGCCGGATCGCCTGCCGGGACCGGCCGCTCACCTTGCGGGACGGCAGCGACCGACCGCGGGCCGCGGCGGGCGCGGTGCACCGTGACGCACCGCCCGCCCCGCCTGGCAGCCGGCCCGCAGCTTGCCTGATCCTCCGCTACGACGCGCAGGTCCAGGAGACCGTGCCGGAGACGGCCGGGCCGCCGCCGCCCTTGGTGCCGTCGGCGTTCTGCGTCGACAGGTCGGTGAAGACCCACGAGCCGCCGCCCTTGCCGTCGGTGGTCACCGTGCTGGTGGTGTTCGACTGGGTGAAGTAGAGCTCCCCGCCGAAGCTGACCCCGGGCGGGCTCCCGGTGTCGGTGAGCGTGCCCCGCTCGTACGTCCCGGCACCCCGGTAGTCCTTGATCATCGCACCGACGAAGACCGTCTTGCCGTCGATGGTGTCGGTCAGCATCTGCGGCAGGACGAAGTACGCCCGGCCCTCGTCGTCCTTCTCCCCCGCGCCGTACTGGTCGCAGGACGTGTAGTCGACGCCGTTGTTGGTCGGCATCGGCGCCTTGCTGGTGCCCTTGAGCGTGACCGCGCCGGTGACCTCCACGGTCACCTCGGTGTGCACGCTGCCCACCGACATGCCGGTGTCGCCGACGTCGCCGGAACCGCCGTCCGCCGCTTCCGAGGCCGAGCCGCAGGCCGCCGTCGCCGACACCAGCACCACCATGGCGGCGGCGCCGGCCAGCCGACCAGATCGATTGATACCGCTGAACATCCCTTTTGCTCCCCGTCCCCTGGCTTTCGTCGCTGACCTGGTTAGCGTGTGGGCGGGCACTGAAGAAACGCTTAAGACGGAGAACCATGCGGTACGAGGTACTCGGCCCGGTCCGGGTGATCACCGGCGACGGCCTCCCGGCCGCACTGCCTCCGCGGATGCGCGCCCTGCTGGCCGCGCTGATCGCCGCCGCGGGCCGCCCCGCCTCCGCGGCCCGGCTGATCGCCGAGCTGTGGCCCGGCGAGGTGCCGCCGACCGCCGCGAGCGCCCTGCAGGTGCACGTCTCCGGCCTCCGCAAGATCGTCGGCGCGGCGCTGACCACCTCGTCCGGCGGGTACGCGCTCGACGCCCGCAGCGACGCCGACGAGTTCGCCGCGCTGGCCGCCACCGGCGCCCTCGACGAGGCACTCGCGCTCTGGCGCGGTCCCGCGTACGAGGGTGGTGGCACCGGCCCGATCGTCGCCGCGGCCGCCGCGCGCCTGGAGGAGTCGCTGCTCGCCACCCGCGGGCAGTGGGCCGACCGGGAAGCCGGGGCCGGGCGCCCGGTGCTCGCCGGGCTCAGCGCCTGGGTGGCCGCCGAGCCGACCTCCGAGCCCCTCGTCGAGCGCCTGATGCTGGCGCTGCACCGGGCCGGGCGGACCGCCGACGCCCTGGACCTCTACGACCGCACCGTGCTGGCGCTGTCCGAGTACGAGACCGAGCCCGGCACCCGGCTGGCCGCGCTCGCCGCCGCGGTCCGCCGCCGTGACCCCACCCTCGACCAGCCGGTACCCGGGCTGCCCGGCTCGCGCAGCCGGTTCATCGGCCGGCGCGCCGAGCTGGACCGGGTGATCCGGCTGCTCGGCACGAACCGGCTGCTCACCGTCGCCGGCACCGGCGGGGCCGGCAAGACCCGGCTCTCCGTCGAGCTGGCCCGCGAGGTGGCCGCCGAATACGAGTCGGTGCACATCGTCGAGCTGGCCGGGCACACCACCGGGATGCTCGCCGAGCGGGTCGCGGCCGCCGTCGGTGCCCGCGAGGAACCGGGCGTGCCGGTGGCCGGCAGTGTCGCCCGCCGGCTGTCCGGCCGGGTCCTGCTGGTGCTGGACAACTGCGAACACGTCCGGGCCGACGCCGCCCGGCTGGTCTACGACCTGCTGCCGCTGGCGCCGGGCCTGCGGTTCGTCACCACCAGCCGGGAACCGCTCGGGCTGCCCGGCGAGGTGGTCTTCTCCCTCGACGGGCTGGCCACCCCGGAGCCGGGTGCCGACGCCGCCCGCTCGGACGCGGTACGCCTGTTCAACGACCGGGTCGCCGCGGCCCGCGGCGGTGTCGCGCTGCGCCCGGCCGAGCTGCCGGTCGCCGCGAGCTGTGCCGCCGCCTCAACGGGCTGCCGCTCGCGCTCGAGCTGGCCGCCGCCCGGCTGCGCACCCTGCCCCTGACCGAGGTGATGTCCCGTCTGGACCGGCGCCTCGACCTGCTCGTCGGCACCTCGCCGGAGACCCGCCACCAGACCATGCGGGCCGCCATCGACTGGGACTTCGACCTGCTCGACGCGGTCCAGCAGGAGGTGTTCGGCCGGCTCGGCGTCTTCGCCGGCGGGTTCGGGCTCGCCGCCGCCACCGCGGTCGCCGGGCGCGACGCCGCCGAACCGCTCGCCCAGCTCGTCGACCGGTCCATGGTGGAACAGGCCGGCGACCGCTACCGGCTGGTCGAGACGATGCGCCAATACGCGGCCGAACGCCTGCCGGCCGGCGACCCGGCACACGACCGGCACGTCGCGGTCTGGGCCGAGCTGCTCGCCGCGCCGCGCCCGCTCGACGCGGCCGGGCACAGCCGGTGGCTGGCCACGGTCGAGCAGGACTACGACAACATCGTGGCCGCCCTTGACCGGTCGCTCGGGCACGGCGACCCGGGACAGGGGCTGAGCATCGCCGCCGCGATGTGGTGGTACTGGTGGGTCACCGGCCGGGTGGCCGAGGGCCGTTCCTGGCTGGGCCAGGCCCTGGCCGCCGCGCCGGCCACACCGACCCCGCCGCGCGGGCAGGCCCTGCGCGGCGCGGCCTCGCTGGCCCGCAGCTCCGGCGACCTGGCCGCCGCTCGCGCGCTCGGTGAGCAGAGCCTGGCCGTCTTCCGCGAGCTGGGTGACCGGCCCGGCACGATCACTGCGCTCAACAGCCTGTCCATCACCGCACAGGGGCAGCAGGACTACGACGGCTCCCTGTCGTACGGATATGACGGTCTGGCCCTGGCCGAGCAGGACGGTGACCGGCGGGGGATCGCCGCGGCGATGAACAACACCGCCGGGACGCTGCGCTGCGCCGGGCGGCTGGACGAGGCCGGACCGCTGTTCGAGCGGGCCCTGGCGGTGTTCCGCGAGATCAGCGATCCGCGGGGCGAGGCGGCCGCGCTGAACAACCTCGGCATCGTGTCCCGCCGTCGCGGCCGGCTCGCCGCCTCCGCCGGGCACATGCGCGCGGCGCTGCGCATCTACACCGACCTCGCCATCGTCGAGGGGCAGGTGGACGCGGTCGAGGGGCTGGCCCAGCTGGCCGTTCTCGACGGCGACCCGGCGCGCGGGCTCACCCTGCTGCTGCTCGCCGCCCGGGAACGCGTCACGCTCGGCTCGTCACTGTTCACCCCGGACGAGGTGGCCGACCGCGACTCGGCGGAACGCGCGGCCCGCGAGTCACTGACCGCCGACGAGATCACCCGGGCGGTCCGCGCGGCCGCCGGGACCACCCTCGACGCGGCGGTTGCACTGTTGTGTGAGAGAAATGTCTGAGACGGTAGCCTGACCGGTATGGGAAACCGAGAGGCTCTGCTGGAGGGCGCGAAGCGCTGCCTGGCCGAGAAGGGCTACGCCCGCACCACCGCCCGCGACATCGCCACCGCGGCCGGCACCAGCCTGGCCGCCATCGGCTACCACTACCGCACCACCGAGGCCCTGCTCAACGCCGCGCTGTTCGAGGTGATGCAGGAGTGGGGCGACGAGATGGCCCGGGCTCTGGCCACCGACGACCTGGCCGACGCCGGCCCGCTGGAGCGTTTCGAGGCCGTCTGGATCCGGATCATCGATTCGTTCCGGACGCACCGGTCACTGTGGGCGATGCAGCTGGAGGCCCTGACCCAGAGCCAGCACCAGCCCGAGGTCCGCGCCCAGCTCGCCGAGGGTCTGTCCGCGGCCCGCCTCGGCCTGGCCGAACTCTTCGACGTCTCCCCGGCCCCGTCCTCGCCGGCGCTGAACGCCGCGGTCGGCGCCTTCCACCAGGCCCTGCTCACCGGCGTCCTGACTCAGTGGCTGATCGACCCCGATCAGGCCCCGTCCGCCGCCGATCTCACCGCCGCCCTGCGCCGCCTGGCCACCACGATCGCACCGGCCCCCGCCTGACCCCGCCTCAGGCCGCGTTTCGGGTCGGACCGCCGGCAGCGACGGCGGGTGCGATCGCTGCCACCGCGCGCAACAGGTCCGCGACGGAAATGGTCTTCTCGTCGTCGGCTCCCGCGAGCCCGGCGAGGATCCAGTCGCGCATCAACCTGGTGGGCTTGATCCCGGCAGCCCTGGCCACCGCCCGGACCCGTTCGTAGTCGGCGACATCCAGACGCAGCGAAACCGTCACCTTGGGCTCGCTCTCCAGCACCGGGGGCAACTCGGCAGTGACCCCGTGATCGAAGACGAGCCGGTTCTCGGCGACTGCCTCGGCAAGCCCGGCCATCCGCACCTCATGGCTGCTCATGACGGCTCCTCTCCCACTGATCCAGCTGGCACTGCTCCTCAATCATCGACAAGCAGGCGCACGACATCCATCCACCGTATTGCGTTCGCAACACGCCTGCCATCAGCCGCCGAGACGTCTGCGCGTGCCGACAACTCAGCGGCATCGACCCGGCTTCGGGTGCCCCGATTGCCCATGACCCGCGGTTAGTCCCTCGCCTTCGGAGGGGCGGTGCGAGCACGCAGTATCAGATTGCGGCCCGCCACCGCCCCCATAGGGGCGGCACCCGCACGCAATCCCCGATCGCGTGCCACTACCGCCCCGAACCCCGGCCGATCGCGGGCTCCCACCGCCCCGCCAAACCCGAACGCGCGCTCCCACCGCCCGTTCACAGCCGACCGCGCACCCCCGCCGCCCCTGTGGAGTCGAGCGAGCGCGCCGCCCCGCCGACCATCGCTGCCACCGCCGCATCCGACGCCGCCAGCGCCTCACGGTCGAACGTGCTCCCCGCGGCGACCACCTCCGCCGCCCCGGTCCGCTCGATCAGCTCGGCGAGCCGGCTCTCCACCCCCGCAGGCGTCCCGGTGATCGCCGCCGCGGCCACCTGCTCCAGATACTGCTGTTCGCGCGAGGTCCGGCTTCCGGACCGCACCGCGGCCACCGGTTCCAACGGCGGGAAAACCCCTGTGGTACGACTCCGTGCCATCGCCCACGCCTCCGGCAGCAACAGCTCTGCCGCCTCCGCCGCGGTGTCCGCCACCAGCACGTCCAGGCTGATCGCCACCCGTGGCACCGGCTGCTGCGCGGACGGCCGGAACGCCCGCCGATACTCCGCCAGCGCCGCCAGCCCCGGCTCCGGATCACCGGCCACCCCGAGCAGCGGCCCGCCCACGATCACCGGGAGCCCCAGCTCGGCCGCGACCCGCAGCCCGCTCCCGGTGGCCAGCACGTGCAGCGGCACCGCACCCTCCGGACGCGGATGCAGGGTGATCTCCGCCGTCCCGTCCAGGAATCCGCGCAGCTCGGCCAGATCCGCGGCGAAGTCCCGGTCCACCTGACGCAGCGCCCGCCGTACCGGTGGGGTGAAACCGGGCGACCGCCCGAGCCCGAGGTCGACGCGGCCCGGAGCGAACGCGGACAGTGTCGCGAACTGCTCGGCCACGACGAGCGGCTGGTGGTGCGGCAGCATCACCCCGGCCGACCCGAGCCGGATCGTGCTCGTGGCACCGGTGATCGCGGCCAGCAGCACGGCCGGCGCGGCCCCGGCGATGCCCGGCACCCCGTGGTGCTCCGCGACCCAGAACCGCTGGTAGCCGAGCCGCTCGGCGTGCCTGGCGCGCGCCACGGTGCCCCGCAGCGCCACCGCCTCGACCTCACCGGCCCGAGTCCGGGACCGGTCCAGCAGAGAGATCTGACACTCGGCGTTGATCACAAAGGGTGCAGCGCCTTCCGGCCGAAGGCTTGTTCCCAGATGCGGCTCAGCATCAGCCAGCCGACGCCTTGTTCCCCGATGCCGCGAGGACGTCGCGGTAGTGCTGGTTGAGCATGATGCCGAGGACGTTGCCGAACGGGTCGGTGACCGACGCGGTGACGTAACCGGGCCCGCGCTCGACCGGCTTCTCGTATTCCGTCGCGCCCAGCTCCAGCAGCCGGGCGAAGACCGCTTCGAGGTCGTCGACGGCCCAGTAGACGATCGCGCCGCCCGGCTCCCGGCCGTGCGGGCGCGGGGCGAACCGCGCGTTCACGATGCCGAGTTCGTGCTGGTAGTCCCCGACCCGCCACTCGAGATAGCCGCCCTCGCGGACGAAGTACGGCTCGATCCCGAGGAAGGTCGTGTACCAGGTGCGGGCCGCGTCCAGGTCCTCGGCGAAGAAGGTGACGGTGGTCAATCCGCGAAGCATGGCTGTTCCTCTTTCCGTCGACGTCTCCGCCCCATCCTCGCGGCTTAAGTGCTCACCTTCTGAGCACTTATCCTCAAGGACATGCGTGCGGACCGGCTCGTCGCCACCCTTCTGCTGATGCAGGCGCGCGGCCGGGTGACCGCCGCGGAGCTCGCCGCCGAGCTGGAGGTGTCGGTGGCGACCGCCCGCCGCGACCTCGAAGCCCTGTCCGCCGCCGGGATCCCGGTCTATCCGCAGCCCGGCCGGCACGGCGGCTGGTCGCTGGTCGGCGGGGCCCGGACCGACCTGACCGGGCTGACGGCCGCCGAGGCGCAAGCGCTGTTTCTGCTGGCCGGCCCGGCGGCGGGTGTCTCCCCAGCGGCCAGGTCGGCGCTGCGCAAGCTGGTCCGCGCGCTGCCGGCGCCGTTCCGGGCGGACGCGCAGGCCGCCGCCACGGCCACCCTCGTCGACCCGACCGGCTGGGGTGAGCGGGCCGGTTCCCGCCCGGAGATCGTCGACCGGCTGCAGGACGCGGTGGTCCGGCGGCTCCGGATCCGGTTCGCCTACCGGGGCGCGGAGCGGGTGGCCGACCCGTGGGGGCTCGTCGACAAGGACGACATCTGGTATCTGATCGCCGGCACCGAGCGGGGCCGGCGCACGTTCCGGGTGGATCGTGCCGGCGAGCTGGTGGTCACCCCGGAGACCTTCGAGCCGCCGGCCGGGTTCGACCTGGACGAGGCGTGGCAGACCGTGGTCGGCGAGGTCGAGGAGAAACGGGCCGGCACCCGGGCCGAGCTGCTGATCGAGGAACGCTTCGCGTGGGTGCTGCGCGACCACTTCGGCCGGCACTGCGAGCAGCTCGAGGTGCTCGCCGACGGCCGCGCGCGGCTCCGGGTCGGCGCGCCGACACCGCGCGACATCGCCCGCACGCTGGCCGGGTGGGGAGCCATGGTCGAGGTCCTCGACCCACCCGCGGTCCGCGCCGAACTCGCTCGCATCGGCGCGGAACTGTCCGAGCGCTACCAGCCTCGGACGACGCCCTAGACGGCGGCTACGGCCAGGGTCGGGTTCACGCACTCGTCCACGTCGAGGACCATCAACAGCCGGCCCTCGGTCTTGTACGTCCCGGTCACCATCCGCCGGGTCGGGCCGGTCAGCGTCTCCGGCGGCGGCTCGAACGCGCTGTCGTCGAGGTCGGCGACCAGCCCGATCCGGTCGACGAGCAGGCTGACCGCCTCGCCGGCGACCCGCACCACCACGTTGATGACCGGACCGGTGATCGGCCGCGGCGCCAGCCCGAACCGGACCCGCAGGTCGACGGTGCCGATCACTTCGCCGCGCAGGTTGAACAGCCCGCCGTACGCGGGCGGGGCCAGTGGCATCGCCGTGTAGTGCTCGTTGAGCAGGACTTCCTGCACCGCACCGACCGGGACGCCGAAGAAGTGGTTCTCGACGTCGAAGGTGACGAACTGCTGGGTGAGCACGGTGTCTCCCGGATTGTTTCACTGGCCGCCAGGCTGCGCCGGGATGTGCCACCTGCTGTATTCGGCACATCCCGGGCAGACACCAGAAGAAATGACCGCGGATCGCCCGGCACAGAGACGTGGCCGGCGAGGGAGACCCCGCCGGCCACGTCCCCGCCCGTCAGGCCGCGGCGACCGCTTCCACGGACACCTGGTCCAAAGCGGTCTTCAGGATGTCGCGGACGTCCGCGACGATGTGCACGGTCAGCGCCGCGAGCACGTCCTGAGGCACCTCGTCGAGGTCCGGCTCGTTGCGCTGCGGCAGGTAGATCTCGGTGAGACCGGCCCGCTGCGCGGCGAGCAGTTTCTGCTTCACCCCGCCGATCGGCAGCACCCGGCCGGTCAGCGACACCTCGCCGGTCATCCCCACCTCGGCGCGCACGTTCCGGCCGAGCAGCAGCGAGACCAGCGCGGTCGTCATGGTGACGCCCGCCGACGGCCCGTCCTTGGGCACCGCGCCGGCCGGCACGTGCAGGTGGATCGGGTGATCGAGCTGCTCCGGCGAGATGCCGAGCTCGTCGGCGTGCGCCCGCACGTAGGAGAGCGCGATCTGCGCGGACTCCTTCATCACGTCACCGAGCTGACCAGTAACGGACAGCCCACCCTTGTCGCCGGGCAGCAGGGACGCCTCGATGTAGAGCACGTCGCCGCCCATCCCGGTCACCGCCAGGCCGGTGGCCACGCCGGGGACCGCGGTCCGCTCGGCCGACTCCGGCATGAAGCGCGGCCGTCCGATCAGATCTTTCAGATCGCCCGCCGAGACCGTGGCCGGCAGAGATCCGAGCGCGGCCTTGCGGAACGCCTTGGCCAAAAGCCTTTCCATCGTACGAACGCCGGCCTCGCGGGTGTAGTTCGCCGCGATCTCGCGCAGCGCGTCGTCGGTCACCGTCACCTCACCCGGCGACAGGGCGGCCCGCTCCAGCTGCCGGGGCACCAGGAAGTCGCGGGCGATGGCGACCTTGTCGTTCTCGGTGTAGCCGTCGATCGCGATCAGCTCCATCCGGTCGAACAGCGCCTGCGGGATCGTCTCCAGGGTGTTCGCCGTCGCGATGAACAGCACGTCGGACAGGTCGAGATCGAGGTCCAGGTAGTGGTCGCGGAACGTGTGGTTCTGCGCCGGGTCCAGCACCTCGAGCAGTGCCGCTGCCGGGTCACCGCGGTAGTCGCTGCCGACCTTGTCGACCTCGTCGAGCAGCACGACCGGGTTCATCGAGCCGGCCTCCTTGATCGCCCGTACGATCCGGCCGGGCAGCGCGCCGACGTAGGTGCGCCGGTGCCCGCGGATCTCGGCCTCGTCGCGCACGCCGCCCAGGGCGACCCGGACGAACTTGCGGCCGAGGGTCTTCGCGACCGACTCGCCCAGCGAGGTCTTGCCGACGCCGGGCGGGCCGGCCAGCAGGATCACTGCGCCGGAGCCGCGGCCGCCGACGGTCGTCAGTCCCCGGGACTCGCGACGGGCGCGGACGCCCAGGTACTCGACGATCCGCTCCTTGACCTCGTCGAGGCCGTGGTGGTCGGCGTCGAGCACCGCGCGGGCCGCGCCGAGATCGGTGTTGTCGGTGGTACGCGTGGCCCAGGGCAGGTCCAGCACGGTGTCGAGCCAGGTGCGGATCCAGCCGGCCTCGGGGTTCTGGTCACCGGCGCGTTCCAGCTTGTCGACCTCGCGCAGCGCCGCCTCGCGGATCGGCTCGGGCAGGTCGGCCGCTTCGACCTGGGCACGGTAGTCGTCGGTGCCGTCGGCGTCGCCCTCGCCGAGTTCCTTGCGGATCGCCTTGAGCTGTTCGCGCAGCAGGTACTCGCGGTTGCGCTTCTCGACCGACTCCCGTACATCGGTCTCGATCTTGTCGTTGACCTCGGACTCCGCCAGGAAGTCCTTGGTCCAGTCGATCAGCAGCCGCAGCCGGGCCGTGACGTCCGGGGTCTCCAGCAGTTCACGCTTGCGGTCGTTGGACAGGTACGGCGCCCAGCCCGCGGTGTCGGCCAGATCACCGGGGTCGTCGATGGCGCTGACCGAGTCGAGCACCTGCCACGCCTCCCGGCGCTGCAGCACCGAGACCACCAGCTGCTTGTACTCGGCGGCCAGCTCACGGGCGGCCTCGCCGCCGGCGACGGCCTCGACCGGCTCGGCCTCGACCCAGAGCGCCGCGCCGGGGCCGGTCACGCCGCTGCCGATCTTGGCGCGGACACCGGTGCGCAGCACGGCGGCGGGCGTGCCGCCACGGAACTTGCCGACCCGCTCGACCACGGCCACCACACCGTAGGACGCGTACCGGTCGTCGAGCCGCGGGGCGATCAGGAGCTCGGCGTCGGCCGAGGTGCGGGCGGCGTCCACGGCCGCCTGGGCCTTCTCGTCCAGCTCGACCGGCACCACCATGCCGGGGAGCAGCACGATGTCTTCTAGGAACAGAACGGGGAGTCGCTTACTGGTCACCGGGTACCTCCGAGGAGTTGAGTACAAGCGGCTCAACCTCGGCCGGGCCCCGGATCTTCCGGTGTTCACTGCCAGCGAAAACGTGACCTGGGACATCGACGGGTTGACAACGTTCGTGGACTTGGGCAGATTGATCAAATTCGGCGGACAACCTTTTGCCGCCCCTGCGCGTGTTACCGGGTGCGCGGCCCGCCAGGGCAGCAGCGGACCCCTCGATTGCGAGAGTCATGATTCAGCGACGCAAGGTCATCGTCGGCGCTCTCGGAGTGGCCGCCACGGCCACCGCCGCCGGTTGTTCCGCACACGCCTCGGCCAGCGCCGGCAGTGCCGTCTGGACCCAGCCGGTCTCCGACGACCAGGCCGCACCCGTCACCGAAGGCACGCCGGCCTCGACCGTCCAGCTGACCGTCACGCCGGCCGACAAGGCCACCGGATGGGGCGTGACGAAGCCGATCACGGTCGCCGCGGCGGGCGGCACGCTGCAGAAGGTCACCGTCACGGCGGGCAAGGCGAAGATCGACGGTGCGGTCCAGGCCGACGGGACCTGGCGTTCGAGCGAGGACCTCTCGTACGACAAGACGTACAAAGTGGTGGTGACCGCCGCGGACAGCTCCGGCGTGGCCACCGAGCAGACCTCCACCTTCGCCACGGTCAAGCCGAAGCACCTCACCCACATCACGTTCCAGTCGAACGCGCTGAACGTGCTCAAGGACGGTGGCACGTACGGCGCCGGCCAGCCGGTGATCGTGGCGTTCAGCCGGGCCGTCGACAAGGAGAAGGCCGAGAAGGCGATCGCGATCACCACGTCGCCGTCGGTCGAGGGCAAGTTCTACTGGGTCAACGACAGCACCGTGCACTGGCGTCCGGCGAAGTACTGGACCAGCGGGACCAGCATCAAGGTCAGCGTCGACATCCACGGCAAGAACCTGGGCAGCGGTGTCTACGGCGAGAAGAACGCGTCGGCGAACTTCCGGATCGGCCGTCAGCTGATCGCGATCGCCGACAGCCGGACGCACCAGACGAAGGTCTACATCGACGGCAAAGTGGTCCGCACCATGGCCAGCAGCTTCGGGATGGGCGGCACCACCAAGGGCGCGCAGGGCCAGGAGATCAATTTCTGGACCGCCGGTGGCCCGCACGTCGTGCTCTCCAAGGAGCGCACGCACAGCATGAGCTCGTCGAGCTACGGCGTCACCGACCCGAAGAACCCGTACTACTACGGGGACGAGGAGATCGAGTACTGCACCCGGATCTCCTATTCGGGCGAGTTCCTGCACGCTGCCCCGTGGAACCGGTCGCTGGGCCGGGCGAACAAGTCGCACGGCTGCGTCAACCTCAGCACCGCCGACGCCAAATGGGTGTACGAGAACTTCATCGTCGGTGACGTGGTCGACGTCAAGAACAGCCCGCGCACCCTGCAGATCTGGAACGGCCTCGGCGACTGGACCGTCTCGTACGACCGCTACGGCCGCTGACCGCGGGCCGGACGCTCAGTTCCGGGCGCTCCCGGCCGATAGAACCGAGCGTGAACGCTCAGCCTGTGATCGAGACCATGGACGACGCGGCGTCCATGGTCCTGCAGGCGCAGGAGCACCTCGACATGGCCCGGTACACCCCGGCCATGGAGCTCGCCGTGCGCGCCGAGACCCTGGCCGGCACGCCCGCCGTCCGGGCACACGCGCTCGCCGTCATCTCCGCCTGTCACCACCGGCTGGACCGGTACGCGCAGAGCATCGAGGTCGGGCTGCAGGCCGTCCGGTTGTGGCACGAGCTCGGCGACCTGGCCGGCGAGTCCTCGGCCCGCTCCACCATCGCGCGGGTCCTGATCCTCACCGGTGACCTGACCGAGTCGCTCGACGAGGGCCTGATCGCCCTGGAGCTGGCCGACCTGAGCGGCGAGTTGCGGCCCCGCCTGCTGGCGCTGACCGCGATCGGCATCGTGCACCTGTGCCTGCGCCAGCACGAGTTGTCGATCGAGTACTGCGAGCGGGCCGCCGAGACCGCGCGGCTGCTCGGTGACGTCGCGGTGCACGGCAGCCTGATCGACACCATCTCCTGCGTCTTCATGGGCCAGGCCTACGCCGCCCGCGAGGAGGGCAACGAGGAGGCCGCGCTCTCCTACGGCCGGCTCGCCGCCGACCGGGCCCGTGAGGCCATGGAGATCGGCCGTCAGTGCGGGCACCGCTATTACCAGGTGAACGCGCTGGGCAATCTGGCCGAAGGGCTCGCTTTCATCGGCCGCCCGGCCGAGGCGCTGGAGCTGATGGACACCATCCAGATCGATCCGGAACTCGATTCGGTCTCCATGGTGACGCATCTGCTGGACACCCGCGGATGCGTCCACCTGGCGCTGAAGAACTACGACCAGGCCGCCCGGCTCTTCGCCGAGGCCCTGGAACTGTCCGCGGGCAACAACACCGCGATGTATTACTGCGAGCACCTTTCCGAGGCGCACGAGAAGAACGGCGACTTTCGCGCCGCCCTGGAGTACCACAAGCGTTTCCACACGCTGTTCACCCTGGTCGCCTCCGAGGCGGCACAGCGCAGCGCCAGCATCGCCGCGATCCGCCTGGAGACGTCCCGGGCGCAGGACTACGCGATGCGGGAACGGGCCCGTGCGGAGGAGCTCTACCACTCGAATCTGGAGCTGACCCGGCACGCCGAGAGCCTGCTGCAGCAGAGCCTCGAGGACCCGCTGACCGGCCTGGCCAACCGCCGGCTGCTGGACCGGCTGCTGGAGACCGAGGGGCAGCGGTACTCGATCGCGCTGCTCGACGTGGACCACTTCAAGCGGGTCAACGACAGCTACTCGCACCAGATCGGCGACCAGGTGCTGCGCCAGCTCGGCGCGCTGCTCCTGCAGTCCAGCCGGCCGGCCGACCACGCGGCCCGCTACGGCGGCGAGGAGTTCGCCCTGCTGCTGAGCGACCAGGGCGACGAGCCGGACGAGGCCGTCGCCGAGCGGCTGCGCGAGCTGATCGAGGCGTTCGACTGGACGCCGATCGCACCGGGCCTGCGGGTCACCGTGAGTATCGGCATCGCCGCGCACCACGAGGCCGGCTCGGCCACCGCGCTGCTGGAAATCGCGGACCGCCGCCTGTACGAGGCGAAGAACGGCGGCCGTAATCGGGTGGTGGGCCCGGAAAGCCCGTCCCCTTCCACCGCGCCGGGTTTCACAGCCAGCAACTGAGAGCGCTCCCAGATGACCTTGAGTAATCGCACCGCTGCATAAAGAGGTTGCAGCGCCGTAAATTTCGGTTCGCGGTGTTGACCATCAAGGACAAAGAGCAGATCCTATTCCGGCGATCGCGAATGATCGGCCCCATTCCCCCGGGGGGCCGCATTTTGCGCTGCGCCGTTCTCGGCTTCGCTAAACAAACTTAACGGTATTTCCGTAGTCACTTCGACTTTGTCTGCCGGCCGTGACCTCGCCGGGCAGGCAGTCGACAGAGGAGCTGATCGCTTGTCCGTCCACGTTGAGGGCGCCGAGCAGACCGAGCCGGGCCACGCCAGCCCGCCCGACCCCAGCGCCGCCCCCCGACACCAGACGTCCCCACGTCGCCGGACCGGCGGCACGATCCGCCGGCGCGTGGTCCGCACCCTGGCCCTGCCGGTCGCGACCACCCTGGTGCTGCTCTCCATCGTGGCGGTCGGCGAGATCGAGAACTTCCGGACGGCGTCGGCGACCTCGCACGCCGTCACCATCGACCTCGCGGTCCAGGAGCTGATCCAGGGCCTGCAGACCGAACGTGGCCTGGCCGCAGGCCTGCTCGGCGGCAACGACGGGTTCCGCACCGAGCTGCAGCGGGCCCGCAACGAGGTCGACCTGGGCCGGGACGCGGTGCAGCGACTGATCACCGACGACGACGATGTCGAGAACCGGACCGCCGCCGCGGTGCGCGAACTCGACGGCCTGACCAGCGTCCGGGCCGGCACCGACACCGGCTCCGGCAAGCAGGTCGCCACCATCGGCTACTACACCGACCGCATCGCCGAGCTCGGCAACCTCGACTTCGACCTGGACAGCACCGGCGACGAGGAGCTGCGCCGGGGCGCGACCGCGCTGGAGGCGCTCGGCGACGTCAAGGAGGCCACCGCCCAGGAGCGGGCGTTCCTCAACGGCGTCTTCTCGGCCGGCGGTTTCAAGCGCGGCGAGTTCCTGCAGTTCGTCACGATGCGCGCCACCAAGGACGCGGCGCTGACCGCGTTCGACCGCTACGCGGACCCCGCCTCGCGGGCGGCCCGGGACTACACCCTGGACACCGGCGCGGCCCGGGAGGCGGCCTACTTCGAGCGGGTCGCCCTGCTCTCCGGTGACGGCAAGTACCTCCAGGTCAACCCGCAGTCCTGGTGGTCCGCGCAGACTACCGTGCTCGACGACATGCTGCAGCTGGAGCACCACGTCGGCTCGGTCATCGCGGCGCGCGCCTCGACGCTCGAGGACGACGCCTCGGTCCGGATGGGTGTGCTGCTCGGTGCGGTGCTGCTCTGCCTGGCCGGCTCGGTCTGGCTCGCCACCGTCGCGTCGAAGTCGGTGGCCCGGCCGCTCGCGCTGCTGGCCGGCGAGGCCAACCAGCTGGCCAGCACCCAGCTGCCGGATGCGGTCCAGCGGGTGTCGGCCGGTGCCGACACCGAGCCACCGCCCCCGGTGCTCGTGCCACGCGGCGCCAGCGACGAGGTCCGGCTGGTGGCCGACGCGTTCGACCGGGTGCAGGAGACCGCGTACGCGCTCGCCACCGAGCAGGCGCAGCTGCGCCGCACCGCCGCCGAGTCGATGGCCAACCTGGGCCGGCGCAACCAGAACCTGCTCCGCCGCCAGCTGGCCTTCATCACCAAGCTGGAGCGCGAGGAGGCCAGCCCGACCGGCCTGGCGAACCTCTTCGAGCTCGACCACCTGGCCACCCGCATGCGCCGCAACGCCGAGAGCCTGCTGGTCCTGGTCGGCGCGGCGAGCCCGCGCCAGCTCACCGAGCCGCTGATGGTCCCGGACGTGATCCGCGCCGCGGTCTCCGAGGTCGAGGAGTACCGCCGGGTCACGCTGCGCCGGGTGGACGACGTACTGGTGGCCGGCTCCACGGTCAGCGGCATCGCGCACATGCTGGCCGAGCTGATCGAGAACGGCCTGTCGTTCTCCCCGCCGGACATGGACGTGGAGATCCACGGTCGCCGGATCGGCACCGGTTACCTGATCGCGATCACCGACCAGGGCGTCGGGATGTCCCCGGACGACATGCAGCGGGCCAACGCCCGGCTGCGCGGCGAGGGCGACTTCATCACCGCACCGGCCCGGTTCCTGGGCCACTACGTGGTCGGCCGGCTCGCCCTGCAGATGGGCATCGACGTGCAGCTCACCCCGTCGCCGGTGACCGGGGTGACCGCGCGGATCACGCTGCCCGCCGAGATCCTGACCGACCAGCCGGTGATCAGCGCGTCCCGGCCGTCCCGGCAGCCGGCCCGCCAGGTCACCTCCACCGTCGAGTCGGCCCGGCCGCTGCGGCTGCCGACGGCCGAGAAGGCGCCCGCCCCGGCGGCGGCGGCGAGCACGGTGGTCACGGCCGACCGGCCGTTCCAGCCCGCCGCCATCGAGTACGTGGCGATGGACGACACCGTGCCCAGCTTCGCCGACGACACCGCTCCTCGTACCCCCAACGGCCTGCGCAAACGCATCCCCCGCGCCCAGCGCGCCCAGCCCCGGGCGGACGCGCCCAGCACCGCGCCGGTCGACCGGCCGGCCCCGATCAGCGACTCACCGGACGCGGTGCGGGACCGGCTCAACGCGCTGCGCGGTGGTATTCAGCGCGGTAACGCCGAAACCGCGGGGTTGCCGTGACCGGCACTCCGAAATGGCCCCTTGGCAGCAACCTGGAAAGAAGAAAAATGAGCGTTGACACCTCGGCGGATCGGCACCAGTTCAACTGGATGCTCGGCAACTTCGTTCACCAGACGGACGGCGTGCGCGACGCCGTGGCGGTGTCCTCCGACGGGTTGCTGATCGCCAGCTCGGACGGGCTGAACCGGGCCGAGGCGGATCAGCTGGCCGCGATCGTCTCCAGCCTGGCGAGCCTGGCGCGCAGCGCGTCCCGCCGGTACGACTTCGACGGCCTGAAGCTCATCATGATCGAGATGCATCGGGGCTTCCTGCTGGTCTCGGTCATCTCCGGCGGCAGCGTCCTCGGCGTGGTGGCCGGCAGCGAGTCCGACCTCGGGCTGGTCGGTTACGAGATCTCGCTGCTCGCCGACCGCTTCGGCAGCATGCTCACCCCGGCCCTGATCGCAGAGTCCCGGCAACACCTGCCGCTATGAGCGAGTCCTCGTGGGGCTCCGAGTCGGAGCTGTTCCCGTACGCCGGTGGGCCGTTGACGCCCACCGGGCGGCATTCCGGCGACATGGACGAGGATCCGGTGATCCGTCCGTTCATGCTCACCAACGGACGCACCCAGCCGCTGCACGACGGCCTGCGGATCGAGACGTTGTTGCGCGCGGCACCGGCCGCGCTGTCGGCACCGCTGCGCTTCGAGTCCCGGCGCATCGTCGAGCTCGCGCAGTCACCGATGTCGGTGGCCGACCTGGCGGTGGCACTGCGGGTGCCGCTCGGCGTGGTCCGCGTGATCGTGGCCGACCTGATCACTCAAGGGTTCCTCGACGTGGAAATACAGCCCGAGGAGTTCTCCACCAGTTTGATCGAAAGGATCAGGGACCGTGTCCGGGCGCTCTAGCGAGCCGTCGGCAGCGCACCCCATCGCTGTCAAAATCGTCATCAGCGGCGGATTCGGGGTCGGCAAAACCACCTTCGTCGGTGCTATTTCCGAGATCGAACCGCTGGTCACCGAGGCCGAGCTGACCGAGAAGTCGATCGGTATCGACGACACCTCGGCGGTCTCCGGCAAGACCACCACCACTGTCGCGCTGGACTTCGGCCGGATCACCCTCGACGACGCGCTGCTGCTCTACCTGTTCGGCACGCCCGGGCAGGACCGGTTCGCGTTCCTCTGGGACGACCTGGTCACCGGGGCACTCGGCGCGATCGTGCTGGTCGACACGCGGCGGATCGAGGACTCCTTCCCCGCGATCGACTACTTCGAGGAGCACGAGATCCCGTTCATCGTCGGTATCAACCGATTCCCCGGCGGACAGCAGTTCTCCCCGTCGGAGGTCCGGGACGCGCTGGGCGTCAGTCCGGGCGTACCCATGGTGCAATGCGACGCCCGTGACCGGGAATCGGTCAAGAGTGTGCTGGTGTCCCTGACCGAGGAGGTCCTGGCCAAGCGCGCGAACCGGGAGCGGGCGGGGTCGACGTGGTGAGGCGCCGGCTCGCCCGGGCGCTCGCCGCCCTCGGTCTCGCGGCGCTGGCCGGCTGCTCGGGCACCGAGGCGGCGATCGTCGCGCCGCCCGGCGTGCCCAACCCGGTCGGCTGCGGCACGGTGAACATCGCGGTCAACCCGTGGTCGGGGTACGCCGCGAACGTCGCCGTGGTCGGATACCTGCTCAAGACGGAACTGCGCTGCAGCGTGGTGACCACCGAGCTGAGCGAGACCACGTCGTGGGCCGGGCTGTCCGACGGCACCATCGACGTGATCCTGGAGAACTGGGGTCACGACGACCTGAAGAAGAAGTACATCGACGGCCAGAAGGTCGCCGTGCAGATGGGCCTGACCGGCAACAAGGGTGTCATCGGCTGGTACGTCCCGCCGTGGATGGCCGAGACCTACCCGGACATCACCGACTGGACCAAGCTCAACGACCGCGCCGACCTGTTCAAGACGTCGCGCTCCGGCGGCAAGGGACAGTTCCTGGCCGGCGATCCGTCGTTCGTCACCAACGACGCCGCCCTGATCAAGAACCTCAAGCTCGACTACTCGGTGGTCTTCGCCGGCAGCGAGGACAAGCTGATCGCCGCGTTCCGCCGGGCCGAGCGGGACAAGACCCCGCTGATCGGGTACTTCTACGCGCCGCAGTGGCTGCTCTCGGACATCAAGCTGACCCACATCCCGCTGCCGAACTACACCCCCGGCTGCGACAGCGTCCCCGACAAGGTCGCCTGCGACTACCAGCCGTACGACCTCGACAAGATCGGCCGCAAGGCGTTCGTCGACTCGGGCAGCCCGGCGGCCACCTTCATCAAGAACTGGACGTGGACCAACGCCGACCAGAACGAGGTCGCCAAGGACATGACCCAGAACCACCTCTCCGCCGACGACGCCGCCAAGAAGTGGGCCGACGCCCACCGCACGACGTGGGAGAAGTGGCTCGACTGACCAGCACGACAGGTCACAGAAGTACGGTTCTGAGAACCATACTTCTGTGACCTTTTCACGTGCGGTCTCGGCTGGTGCTCAGGGGTGCCTCCGGGGCGTTGAGACAGCCCCCAGCGCCAGCCGGGGCCGTGCGGCGCGCTGCGGCCTGGGGTGACAGCGGTCTTGCGGGGCCTCACGGGCGGGACGTGGCTCGTAGCCTGCGGACGAGCGCTCCGTAGTCGTACCGCATAGGGCTGACCCGAAGCGGACGCCTGCCTCGCGCCGGACCGATTCCGGCGAGAAAGCGGCCCTCCTATGTACCCATGTGTATAGTCACGCGCCATGACCATCGCCACCGCTTTTCTGGCGTTGCTCGAGGACCGGCCGCAGCATGGGTACGACCTCAAGCGCGCCTACGACCAGCACTTCGGCAGTGATCGGCCGCTGCACTACGGGCAGGTGTACACCACGCTCGCCAAGCTGCTGAAGAACGGCCTGGTCACCGTCGACGGGACCGACGGTGAGGGCGGGCCGGACCGGAAGCGGTACACGATCACCGAGGCCGGGGTCACCGACGTGCAGCGGTGGCTCGCGGCGCCCGAGAAGCCTGATCAGTATCTGCAGAGCGCGCTCTACGCCAAGGTGATCGGCGCGCTGCTCACCGGGCGGTCCGCGGCCGACGTGCTGGACGTGCAGCGCGAGGAGCACCTGGTGGCGATGCGGGAGCTGACCCGGCGCAAGCGGGCCGGTGACCTCGCCGACCGGCTGATCTGCGACCACGCGCTGTTCCACCTGGAGGCGGATCTGCGCTGGCTGGAGCACACCACGACGGTCCTCGACGAGCTGGCCGGGCAGGTCCGGCGATGAGCGCGCTGCTGGTGGCCGAGCAGCTGCACAAGACGTACGGCACGACGACCGCCCTGACCGGCGCGGACCTGGCCGTGCACGCCGGCGAGATCGTGTCGGTGATGGGCCCGTCCGGGTCCGGCAAGTCGACCCTGCTGCACTGCGCCGCCGGGCTGACCGCGCCGGACGGTGGCCTGGTCACCTATGCCGGGCAGGACCTCTTCGCGCTCGGCGACGTCAAGCGCAGCGCGGTCCGCCGTCGCGAGTTCGGCTTCGTGTTCCAATTCGGACAGCTGGTGCCGGAGTTGACCGCCCTGCAGAACGTCGCCCTGCCGCTGCGCCTCGACGGCGTCGCCCGCCGGGTGGCCGAGCGCCGCGCCGCCGGGCTGATGGACCGGCTCGGCCTGGCCGAGAAGGCCCCGGCCCGGCCCGGTGAGCTCTCCGGCGGCCAGCAGCAACGGGTCGCGGTGGCGCGCGCGCTGGTCACCGGACCGAAAGTGATCTTCGCGGACGAGCCGACCGGCGCGCTCGACTCGGTCACCGGTGAACAGGTGATGGACCTGCTCACCGACGCGGCCCGGGCGACCGGCGCCGCGGTCGTGCTGGTCACCCACGACGCGCGGGTCGCCGCCTACGCGGACCGCGGCGTGGTCGTCCGCGACGGCCGCAGTTCCAGTAGAGCCGGTGTGCGATGAGGCGGATCCTGGCCGAGCTGGGCCTCGGTGTCCGGCTGGCGTTCGCCGGTGGCCGCCGCGGCGGGATCCGCACCGCGATGGCGACCCTGGGCGTCGCGATCGGCGCGGCCGGGCTGCTGTTCGCGGCGTCGGCGCCGGTCATGCTCGACACCCGGCACCAGCGCACCGAGGCCCGCTCGGACTACGTGCGCGGCGAGGTGATCCCGGCCGGGCGGACCACGATCGTCGCGAGCGCCGACGCGCAGTGGCGGGACAACCCGATCCGCGCGCGGCTGATCTGGCCGGAGGTGCCCGACGCGCCGCTGCCACCGGGTGTCCCGGCGTTCCCCGCGGACCAGCAGATGTACGTGTCCCCGGCGCTGCGGGCGGCCCTGGCCGGGCCGGACGGGGCGACCCTGCGCCGGCAGATGCCGTACGACATCGTCGGCACCATCGCGCCGATCGGGCTGTCCGGGCCGCACGAGTTCGCCTACTACGCCGGGTACCAGCGGGTGACGACCCTGGTCCAGCGGGGTTCCTGGCGGGTGGACCGGTTCGGTTTCCCCGAGGAGCCAGCTCCCGGCACCGGCTCGTACGTGCTCGTGGCGGTCCTGCTGGCCACCCTGCTGCTACCGGTGGCGATCTTCATCGGGGCCGCGCTGCGGTTCGGCGGGGACACCCGCGACCGGCGGCTGGCCGCGATCCGGCTGATCGGCGCGGACAGCCGGGCGGTGCTGCGGATGGCCGTCGGCGAGAGCCTGGTGCCGGCCGGGCTCGGCCTGCTGCTCGGCACGGCGCTGTACCTGGCGGTGCGCAGTCAGATCGCCCGCTTCTGGCTCTTCGACATCAGCGTCTACCCCTCCGACGTGCACCCGGTGCCGGTGCTGGCCGTCCTCGTGGTGGCGGTGGTCACGGCGCTGTCGGCCGGGGTCACCCTGCTGAGCTTCCGCGGTGTCACGGTCGAGCCGCTCGGGGTGCTGCGCCAGGCGGCGACCTGGAACGGCCGGCTCTGGTGGCGGCTGATTCCGCTGGTGGTGAGCCTGGCCCTGCTCTACCCGATCCTGCTCGGCCGCACCGACCTCGGCGAGCAGCGGACCGGGGCCGGGGTGGTGCTGCTGATCGCGGCGCTGGTGCCGCTGCTGCCGTACCTGGTGCCGCTGGTGGCCCGGGTGCTGCCCGACGGCTCGGTGTCGTGGCAGCTCGCCTCGCAGCAGCTGCGGCGCAACCCGACCGGTTCGACCCGGGCGATCAGCGGCATCGTCGTCGCGGTGGCCGGTGCGATCGCCCTGCAGTCGCTGTTCGGTGCGGCCGAGGGGCACCGCTACGGGCCGACCGACCCGGCCGACCCGGCGTTCCTCCTGCAGGCCTGGGGCCAGCAGAGCCCCGAGGCCATGCGCGAGCGCACCGCGGCGTTCGAGCGGGTCGACGGCGTCCGGGCCGGCACGGTGGCCAAATACGGGCTGATCAGTGACGGCAACTACGCGAACTATCTGATCGTCGGCGACTGCGCGGCGCTGCGCCAGATCGCCGCCCTCGATGGGTGCAAGCCCGGTGACGCGTTCACCGCCGGGCGGGTGGGCCGGACGATGACCGTCGACATCAGCGACACCGCGCCGGTCGCGGGCCCGACGATCCCGGTGCCGGCGCACGCCCGCCACGCGACGCTGACCGGCTCGGATGCGGAGAGCACCGGGCCCAGCGTGCTGCTGACCACCATGCCCGCGAAGCTGGCCGGCGTCGAGCCGAGCTTCGTCGAGACCCGGATGTTCACCACGAAAGAGCCGGCCGACGTCGCCGGGCAGGTGCGCGGGGTCGCCGCCGAGGTCGAGCCGCTGGCCATGTTCACCGCGATGGTGCCGGAGGCCGACAAGTTCGGGTCGCTGCGGACCGCCCTCGACATCGGCTCCACGCTGATCCTGCTGATGATGGCGGCCGGGCTGCTGCTCGACGTCACCGCCCGGCTGCACGAGCGGCGCCGCATCCTCGGCGTGCTGTCCGCGGTCGGCGCCCGCGACGGCACGGTCATCGCTTCGGTGCTGCTGCAGGTGGCGGTGCCGGTGGTCGCCGGCCTCACCCTCGCCGCCGGCGCCGGGGCGGTGCTCGGCGCGCTGCTGATGCGGATGTCGGAGATCCCGATCCGGTTCGCCGCGGCGACGATCCTGACCCCGGTCGCGGTCGGTGCCGGGCTGGTGCTGGTCACCACGGTGGCGGTGCTGCTGCCCGCGGTCCGCCGCGTGACGCGGACCGAAGAGCTTCGGTACGAGTAAGCCGCCAGCGCGGCCGCGGAAGGTACGAGTGAGCCGCCGGTGCGGCCGCGGGAGGACCGCGGCCGCACCGGGAACGGTCAGGAGACCGTGAAGGTGTACCGGCCCGAGCCGACCGTGTACGACGCCACTCCGTTCGCGTAGCCCTGCGGCACCGCCTCGGCCGGGGCGGTCACCGCCGCCGCCGAGCCGGCCGGCACCCGGACCACGGCGGTGGCGTTCGGCGGGACCACCACCTCGAGGGCCAGGGCCGCGCCGGTGCGGCGCCAGGACGAGCTGCTCACGCCGTACGCCGTGGTGAGAGACGCCGCAGCGGTCGTGAGCGGACCACCGGGCCTCGGCGCGACGAGGACCTGCCGGTAGCCGGGCGACGCCGGCCCGAGACCACCGACCTCCCGGTAGAGCCAGTCGCCGACCGAGCCGAGCCCGTAGTGGTTGAACGAGTTCATCCCCGGGTCCTGGAAGCCGCCGTCGGTGGTGATGCCGTCCCAGCGTTCCCAGATCGTCGTCGCGCCCTTCGCGCTCATCCAGCCCCAGCCGGGATAACCGGGCTGCAGCAGGATCCGGTACGCGGTGTCGACGTGCCCGTGCGCGGCGAGCACCGGCAGCAGGTTCTCCACGCCCATGAAGCCGACCGACAGGTGCCCGTCCCGCGCGGCGACCGCGGCCGCGAGCCGATCCGCCACCGCCTGCACCCGGGCCGGCGGCACCAGGCCGAACCCGAGCGCCAGCACGTACCCGGTCTGGCTGCCGCTGCCCACGGTCCCGTCCGCGGCCACGAACCGCGTGGTGAACGCGGCCCCGATCCGGTCGGCGAGCGTGCCGTAGGCGGTGGCGTCGGCGGCCCGCCCGGTGGCCGCCGCCATCCGCGACAGCAGCCGGGCCGACCAGCCGAAGTACGCCGTGCTGGTCACGTCGTTCGGGGTGTTGTCGTTGACGTTCAGCCAGTCGCCGAAGGTCTCGTGGTCACGGATCAGGTCGCTGCCCGCGGTCGCCCGCAGGTAGTCGACGTAGCGGCGCATCGCGTCGTAGTGCCGGTCCACCACGGACAGGTCGCCGTAGCGCTGCCAGATGTTGTACGGCACGATCACGCCGGCGTCGGCCCAGCCCGCCTTGCCGGCGCCTCCGATCACCGCGGGCGCCACGTCGGTGAACGCCCCGTCGGCCTGCTGCGCGTCGACCAGGTCGTCGGCGAACTTGGTGAGCAGCCCGTGGGTGTCGAACCCGAACGTCGCCGTGGCGCTGAACGCCGCGATGTCGCCGGTCCAGCCGAGCCGTTCGTCGCGCTGCGGGCAGTCGGTCGGTATCGAGAGCATGTTGGAGCGCGCGCCCCACAGGATGTTGTGGGCGAGCTGGTTGACCAGCGGGTCGCTGGTGCTGAACGTGCCGGTCCCGGCGCCGGCGGTCCACGCGGCCCGGCCGGTCAGCGAGCCGGCGACCGGGGTGCCCGGGAAGCCGGTGATCTCGACGTACCGGTAGCCGTGCACGGTGAAGTGCGGTTCGAACACCTCGGCGGCGCCGGTGCCGGCCAGGGTGAACGTGTCGGTGGCCTGGGCGGCGCGCAGGTTGGTGGTGTAGAGCGTGCCGTCCGGGTTGAGCACCTCGCCGTGGCGCAGGGTGACCTTCGTACCGGCCGGGCCGGTGACCCGCAGGCGGTTCCAGCCGGTGAAGTTCTGGCCCAGGTCGACGATCCACACGCCCGGCTTCGGCTGGGTGATCGCGACCGGGGTGAGGTCCTTCTGGACCGTGACGCCCGGGTCGACCTGGGCGACAAGTGGCGGCAGCGCCTCGGCTCGCACGGTCACCGGCGTGCCCGTGCCGGGGTTGATCCGGGCGTCCTGGTTCTCGCCCTGGTAGAGGTCGTCGTCGACGATCGTGCTGGCGGTCACGGTCCACGAGCCGTCGGTGAGCACCTCGGCCGTGGTGCCGTCGGTGTACTCGATGGCGAGCCGGGCCGAGTACCAGGGTGTGGCGCCGTAGATCGCGGTGCCGGCGAACCCGACGTTGCCGGAGTACCAGCCGTTGCCGATCAACGCGCCGAGCGTGTTGCCGCCCTGCTTGAGCGCCGCGGTCACGTCGTGGACCCGGTACTGCACGCGTTTGCGGTAGTCGGTCCAGCCGGGCGCGAGCCGGTCGTCGCCGACCTTCGTACCGTTCAGGTAGGTCTCGTGCAGGCCGAGCGCCGTCGCGAACAACCGTGCCCGGGCGATCGGCTTCGCGATCACAAAACCCTTGCTCACGTACGGGGTGGGGCGCGGGACCGCCACCGACGTGCCCCACGGTCCCGCCCCGGACGCCGCGGTGACCTGCGCCCCGGGCCAGGCAGCGTCGTCGAACCCGGGCTGCTCCCAGCCGGCCGGTGCGCTCGTCGCGCTCTTCCAACCGGCGTCGGTGACGACCACCGTGGAACCGACGGTCAGCTTCGCGATCACGCCGGCCGGTCCCGCGCTGGTGTTGGTGCCCGCGATCGCGAGGGTGTTGGCGCCGGCCCGCAGCGCGGCGGTCACGTCGATCGTGGTGGCCCGCTTCCACGAGTCGGTGACCCGGCGCGACGCGCTGACCTGGGTGCCGTTGACCCAGACGTCGGCGGTGTCGTCGCCGGTGACCACGAGCACCGCCCGGCCGGACGGCGTCAGGTCGACGGTGCGCCGGAAGTACCGGGTGCCGGCGGGCGCGCTGCTGGCCGGGTCGCCCTCGGGGTACCAGATCCAGCTCGCTCCGGTCAGGTTCGCGGTCGCCGGGGCGCCGATGAAGGCGGCCTTCCACTCGGTGCCCGGGTCGTAGAGGCCGGTGTCGAAGGTGGCCGGGGCGCTCCACGGGCTCGGCCGGCCCTGCGCGTCCCAGACCCGGACCCGCCAGTGATAGGTCCGGTTGCTGGCCAGGCGGGTGCCGCCGTAGGCGACGTCGACGCTGTCGCCGGACGCGACCTGGCCGCTGTCCCACACGTCGGCGCCGGTGGCCTGGGTGCCGACGGTGAGCTGGTAGCGGCCCTGGATCTGACCGGCGACGGTGGCGGCCAGCCGCCAGCCGAACAGCGGCGCCACCGCGTCGATGCCGAGCGGGCTGGTCCGCCGCTGGGTGGTCAGCCCGGCCAGGGTGACCGGCGACGCCGCCCCGGAGGGCGGTGCGGCCACCTGCCGGTTCCACGGCGCGATCCCGTAGGCGCCGAGGACACTCGCGGTCACCCAGGTCTCGGGTACGGCGGCCGCGGCCTGCCACGACCCGTCGGTGACCAGGTCGACGGTGCCGGCGGCGGTGCTGACGCGCAGCCGGCCGAGCAGCCCGGCCGGTCCGGTGCTGGTGTTGCGCACCGCGATCCGCAGGGTGTTGAGACCGGGGCGCAGGGCGGCGCCCAGGTCGACGTAGCGCGCCTGCTTCCAGGCGTCGGCGACCCGGGGTGAACCGGTCAGCCAGGTGTCGTTGAGCCAGACGTCCACGGTGTCGTCACCGGTGACGACGAGCTGGGCGTCGGTGTAGGGCCCGGCCGGGACGGTGAATTCCCGGCGCAGGTAACGGGTGCCGGCCTCGGTGGTGCTGCCGGGGTGCCAGATCCACTGGGCGCCCTCGAGACTCGCGGGTGCCGGGAGCGGGATCTGCGGGAGAACGGCCGCGTCGGCCCCGGTGGCGGGGAACGCGGCGGCGGCGAGAACGGTGGCGGCGCCACCGAGCACGGTACGACGGGACAGTTTTTGGGCAGGGAGTGGCGCGGGAGCGGCCATGCGGGCCTCCTGGGAGCGGGGCGACGACGTTCAGAGGATTTGAACGTTTCAAACGCCCGCTCACGAGCCTAGATCCCCAAGAAGATCCACTCAAGCATCCATCGAAGCTGATGCGATTCCCCGGCGGGCGTTCCAAGAAAGCTGGAAGATTCGCCCGCCAGATTCGGAGGTGATCGAAAGCAGTCTCTGGCGAAGCGAGTTCTCCCATGACGATGCACCCCCTGCCGGACGACGGGCGCCGGCGCCGCTCGGACCGCCGGGTCCGGGCGGCCGGCCTGCTGAAGGCCGTCTTCTGGCTGACCGTCGCGATGACGGTTGTGCTCTTCGGGCTCTGGGGCGGCCCGGAGCGGCTCACCCCGGGCACGGCGCTGACCTCGGCGGGCACCATGGCCGGCCTGATCGGCACCGACCTGGTGCTGGTGATGGTCTTCCTTGCCGCCCGGGTCCCGCTCGTCGACCGGATCGTCGGCCACGACGTCGCGCTGGCCTGGCACCGCACCCTCGGCGAACCCGCGCTCTACCTGATCCTCGCGCACTTCGCCCTGCTGACCGTCGGGCGCGCCACCGAGAACGGCCGCAACGTCGCCGCCGAGACCCTGGCCCTGATCGGCGGCCCCGACGACACCGGCCTGGCCTACCTCGGGCTCGCGACGTTCCTCCTCGTCGTGGTGACCTCGGCCGTGGCGGCGATCCGGCGGTGGTTCAGCCACGAGGCCTGGTTCGCCGTGCACGCGCTCAGCTACCTCGGCATCGTGATGGCCCTGCCGCACCAGAGCATGGACGGCGCGGTCCTCGACCCCCGCTCGAACCGGTACGTGTACTGGCTGACCCTCTACGCGATCGCCTTCGGCGCGATGCTGGTCTTCCGGGTCGTCGTCCCGATCGTGCGCAGCGCGCGGCACGGCCTGCGGGTCACCCGCGTCGAACGCATCGCCCCGGACGTGGTCTCCATCCACCTCACCGGGCGGCACCTGGACCGGCTGCGCGCCGCGGGCGGGCAGTACGCCATCTGGCGGTTCTGGACCCGCGCCACGTGGTTCCACGGGCACCCGGTCTCGCTGTCGGCGGTTCCGACCGCGACCACGGCGCGGATCACGGTACGGGCGCTGGGCAAGGGCAGCGACCGGATCAGCCGGGTGCGCCCGGGCACCCGGGTGGGCTTCGCCGGGATGTTCGGCATCTTCACCGCCGCGGCGCGCAGCAGCCCACGGCTGGCGGTCGTCGCGGCGGGTGTCGGCGTCACCCCGGTACGGGCGCTGCTGGAGGACTCCGCGCTCCGGCCCGGTGAGGCGACCATCGTGCTGCGGGGCAGCGGCGAGGACGACCGTTACCTGTGGGACGAGGTGAGCGCGCTGGCCGAGACGACGGGGAGCCGGCTCGTCCTGATGCCCGGGTCGCGGGCGCCGGGCGGGGACTCGTGGATGTCGGCTCAGGCCGTACAGGAAGGGGTGGTGATCGAAAAGGTTTTTCCGGACCTGTCGGATTCTGATCTGTACGTCTGCGGGCCGCCGGCCTGGGCCGACGCCGTCGTCCGGGACGCGCGCGCCACCGGTCTGCCGGCCGCGCAGATCCACCTGGAGAGGTTCGGCTGGTGAGCGCCGTTGTCTACGATCCTGCTGTGCCCGAGCGCCCGCGCCTGCTTCTCGCCGAGGACGACCCGCGGCTGGCGGCCATGCTGATCAGCCTGTTCGGCGGCGAGGGTTACGACGTGACACACGCGAGCGACGGCCAGCGGGCGCTGCACGAGGGACTCACCCGCCGGTTCGAGGTCCTGGTGCTCGACCGGGGGCTGCCCGCGATCGAGGGTCTCGACGTGCTGACCCGGTTGCGCGGTCGCGGCGTCCGCACGCCGGTGCTGGTGCTCTCGGCGCTGGGCAACCCGGCCGACCGGGTGGCCGGCCTCGACCGGGGCGCGGAGGACTACCTGGCGAAACCGTTCGACCTCGCGGAACTCCTCGCCCGGATCCGGGCGCTGGTGCGCCGCCACGAGACCGTGTCCCCGGTGCTCGCGGTGCCGGGCGGCGACTTCGACACGGCGGCCCGCACGGTGACCACCGCCGCCGGGCTGATCGCCCTCTCCGACGGGGAGGCGCGTCTGCTGGAACGCTTGGCGCGGCGGCACCAGCAGGTGTTCGGCCGGGGCGACCTGCTGGCCGTGGTCTTCCCCGACGCGACCGACCCGGGAGTGGTCGACACGTACGTGCACTATCTGCGCCGCAAGCTCGGCCGCACCGCGGTGCACACCGTCCGGGGCATCGGCTACCGGCTGGGCCCGCTGCGATGACGCCGAAGCAACCCGAGCTGGCCAGGGCGTCGGCCCGGCTCACCGTGCAGTTCGCGGCCCTGATGGCACTCCTGCTCGTCATCGTGCTCGGGCTGGTCCTCGTCCTTTTCAAGATCAGCATGGATGCGGTGACCGAGAAGGATCTGTGGGAGGCGTCGCAGCTCGACACCTCGCAGATCGCACCGAGCGGTATCTTCGTGACCGTTTTCGACGGCGGCACGGCTGTCGGCGGCGGCACGGCTTCCGGCAGCGGCACGGCTTCCGACGGCGGCACGGTGACGGTGCCCGACGGGCAACCGGCCGGGCTCGTCGACCGGGACGCGGCGCGACGGGTGTTCGCGGGCGACGACCCGGTCGTGCGGGAACGCACCGTGGCCGGCCGCGACTACACCACCCGCACCACGCGGCACGGCGACCGGGTCGTCCAGGTCACCGCCGAGGGGCACCGCAACGAGGAGAGCCTGCGACGGCTGGCCTACGTACTGCTGCTGGCCGGGGGCGCCGCGCTGGGAGTCGCCGTGCTCGCCGCGCACGTGATGGCCCGGCGCGCGATCCGCCCGATGGCCGAGGCCCTGGCCGGTCAGCGCCGGTTCGTGGCGGCCGCCAGTCACGAGCTCCGCACGCCGCTCACGCTGCTCAGCACGCGGGCGCAGCTGCTGACCCACCAGCACCGCGACGACGTGCCCGCCGAGGTCGCGGCGGCGCTCGACGAGATGACGCGCGACTCCCGTACGGTGACCAGGATCCTCGACGACCTCCTGGTCGCCGCCGACCCGCGCACCGCGACCGACGACGATCCGGTTGATCTGGTCGCGACCACGGACGCGGTCGTCGCCGCGATGCGCGAGCGGGCCCAGGCTCGTGGGATCGCCCTCGACCGTTCCGGATCAGCGGAGCGGGCCGTGGTCCGGGGCAGTGGGGCCGCGCTCGCCCGGCTCTGCACCGCGCTGGTCGCCAACGCGATCGACTACGCCGGCACGGCGGTGACGGTGCGGATCGCTGTCGAAGGCCGCACCACGGTCGTGACCGTTCTCGACGACGGGCCGGGATTCGCGCCGGAGATCGTGGGGCACGCGTTCGCCCCGTTCGTCACCGGGCGCCCGGCCGGCGACCACTCCGGCCTGGGCCTGGCCATCGTCGCGGAGATCGTGCGGCGGCACCACGGCCGCGTCCACATCCGGCCGGACGGCCATGGGGCGGCGGTCGTGGTGCGGTTGCCGCTGTCCGCTTCGGGCTATCCGTAGTTGAACATTCCCGCGTACGGATCGGGCTCGCCGGTCCACGGGTCCACGCCGGACCGCAGGCGGCGCCGATACTCCGTCCGGGTCAGGAACATCGCGCTCCCCCGGCCGAACAGGTACACGTCGCCCAGCGGGCAGCCGGCGAAGTCCCCGCGCAGATGCCGGACCAGGAACTCGACCATGCCGCAGTCGTAGCGCCGCCAGATGCCCTCGCCCCGGTTATAGAGCAGCACCGGCCACCGCTCCGGGTCCGGACCGGACGCGTCCCAGCACAGGTTGTCGCCGCTGGAGTCCAGGCCCCACAGGATCAGCCGGGGACTCGTGCCCGCCAGCTCCGGGTCCTTGCGGGACTCGGCCCACAGGACCCGGGCGAATGCCGTGCCGGCCCGCATGTCGTTGTCGTCGCCGGTCGCGGGCTCGGCCCAGGGCTCCGGTTCGCCGATCATCAGATAGTCCTGGATCGCCCCCGCTCCGTAGAGGGTGATGAAGCGCCGGTACGCCGCCGGGAAGGCGGTCCCCCACGACTCGGTGATCAGGTCCCAGTCGACGGTGGTGTCGCTCACCGTCTCGGGCGGCATGAGGCGCAGCAGGACCTCGATCTCCGCGGGTTCAGCCATCCCGTTCTCCCATCAGTTGCCCATCGTCTGCCCAGTGGGGTGCGTCAAGGTCGGTCGACCGAACCACACGAGGGGGAAACGTGCGTTTGAGTTATCCGAGATTCGGGGCGGCCCTGCTGGTCGCCGGCCTGGCACTGTCGGGGTTGGCGACGGTCGGGGCCACACCGGCGGCGGCCGCGACGCTGCCGTTCGGGACCGTCCGGGCGGTGGTCTCGCAGTCCACACCCGACGCCCAGCCGAAGAAGTCGTTCAGCACCTTCTGCAACCCGGGCGAGCGGGTCACCGGCGGCGGCGCGTTCACCGTGGGAGGTGTCCACGCGGTGATCACCGAGATGCAGCCGATCCAGAACCTCACCGCCCGGGACAGCTTCCGGGTGACGGCCGAGGCCGATCAGTTCGGCATCGCCGGCAACTGGAGTTTCCAGGTGTTCGCGTTCTGCGCGACACCGCCGGCCAGCGCCGCCATCGAGATCGTCAAGCATGTGAACCCGGCGCGGACCGGTGGCACCGACCAGGCGTTCGCACCGTGCCCGGCCGGCAAGCTGCTGATCGGCACCGGCGGGAAGATCGACAACGCCGGCGGGCAGATGGACCTGGGGATGTTCCCGAACTCCAGCGGCACGCTGGCGACCGGGAGCGCGGCGTTCGCCAAGCCCGACGCGGACGGCTACAGCGGCGCGTACACGGTCACCGGATATTCGGTGTGCGCCAAGCCGAACAGCCTGCTCGACGACTTCAAGCAGCAGCGGGTGTCGTTCTTGTCGCCGGCCGGGACGACCAGTCAGAAGCAGGTCCCGGCGGCCTGCCCGTCCGGGTCGGCGCTGTCCGGGCTCGCCGGGGCGACCGTGCTGCCCGGCACGCACCTGCAGCAGATCCGGCCGAACTCGGCCGGTCGCCCCGCCAACCTGGCGACCTTCGGCGCCCAGGCGACGATCGTGCCGAGCGAGGCGTGGCAGATGGACACCACGATGTTCTGCGTGCGATGACACGCTAACCACCGGTGGGCTGCGACGAACGGTCGTGGCCCACCGGCGCGTGCACCCGGTGACCGGACGTGGCCCGGCTGGCGGCCGCGGCCCGCTCGTGCCGGTCGGCGAGCCGGGACTGCCCGCCCACCCGGTAGACGCCGGCCAGGGTGCTGTGCGCGAGACCCACCACCACCTCGAGGCGGGCGGTCTCGGCGATGCCGAGCGCCTGCCGGGCCAGGTCCTCGGCCGCGAGGCGGTCCGGCGTGGCGACGGCCAGCCCGAGCAGTGCCGCGCACTCCGGGCGCAGGCTCCTGGTCTCCGCGGCCAGCGCCCGGGCCAGCCGGTAGTGCCCGGCCGCCCCCGGGTGGTCGCCGGCCAGCACGTCCGCGTCGCCGAGCGCGTTGCGGGCGATCGCCTCGGTCTCGCGGTCACCGGTCTCGCCGGCCAGCAGCAACCCGGCCGCCGCCTGGTCGCGCGCCGGACCGGACCGGCCCAGCGCGCACTCCAGCGCGGCCAGCCCGCAGTGCGTGACCGCGACACCGTCCCGGTCGCCGACCTGGGTGTAGCGGTCCATCGCCGAGTCGAGGTGCTCGCGGGCCTCGTCGTAGCGGCCCAGCTCGCGGTGGACCTGGGCCAGGCCGGTGTGCGCCAGCGCCTCGCCGTGGCGGCTGCCGAGTTCGGCGTTCAGCTTCAACGCGGCGGTGAACTGCTCACCGGCGTCGGCGAGCCGGCCCATCTCGAGCAGGACGTCGGCGTACAGGGAAAGGTTGTTGGCCTCGCCGGCCCGCCGGTGCAGCCGGCGGTCGATCTGCAGCGCGTGGTCGAGCCGGCGGGCGGCGAGCGTGAGCCGGCCGAGTTTGCGGCACACGATGCCGATGTTGCCGAGCGCCGTCGCCTCGTGCTCCTGCCAGCCGCACTGCCGGGCCAGCCGCAACCCGATCAGATAGTGCCGCAGCGCGTCGCGGTGCTCGCCGACGCTGCGGTGCGCGGTGCCGAGGCTGTGCCGGGCGGCTGCCTGCCCGGCCAGGTCACCGTCCTGGCGGGCCGCATCGAGGGCGACGGTCGCCACCGCCAGCCAGTCGCCGGTGTAGCGGCGCAGGTGGAAGTAGCAGCGCAAGGCATCGGCCAGCAGCAGGGCGAGCCGGCGCGGGCCGGATGCCGCGGCGTGCTGCACGGCGAGGACCAGGTTGTGGCGTTCGGCTTCCAGCCACGCGAGGGCGGCGGGCTCGTCGAAGGCGGCCGGCCCCACAAAATGCCCGGGCACCTCGCCGGCCAGCCGCAACATGTGCGGGGCGAGCAGATCGCCGGCCGCCCGGGTCCGCTGGACGTAGCTCGCCAGCAACCGGGCCACCGCACCGTCCCGCACGCCGGCCGGGTCCTCGGCCTCGGCGCGTTCGGCGGCGTAGAGCCGGAGCAGGTCGTGACACCGATACCGGCCGTCGGCGTGCTCGTCCACCAGGTGCACGGCCGCCAGCCGGGCGAGCAACCGACCGGCGTCCGCCCGCGCGATGTCGAGGAGGTCCCCCGCGTCATCCGCGGTGAGGTCCACGCCCGGCACGATCCCGAAGCCCCGGAACACCTCGCGAGCCCGCTCCGGCAGGTCCGCATAAGACAGATCAAAAGCTGTTCGTACGGCGAGCCGGTCGTCGCTGCGCACCGCGAGCCCGCCGAGCCGGTTGCCCGCCTCGAGCTCGGCGACGTAGCCGGCGACCGTACGCCTCGGGCTGGTCGCCAGGTTCGCCGCCGCGATCCGCAGGGCGAGCGGGAGCCGCGCGCAGAGCTCGGCGAGTGCGGTCACGGCGGCCGGCTCGGCCGACGTCCGGTTCGGCCCGAGCACCCGGGTGAGCAGCACCGCCGCCTCGCCGGGTGCGAGCACGTCGAGCCCGAGCGGGACGGCGCCGTACTCGGCGACCAGCCCGCCCAGCGCGTCCCGGCTCGTGACCACGACCATCCCGGCCGGGCCGCCGGGCAGCAGGGGGCGTACCTGCTCGGCGCTGCGGGCGTTGTCCAGCACGACGAGCACCTCCCGTCCGGCCAGCAGTGACCGGTACACGGCGGCGGCCTCGTCGACACCGGCCGGGATCCGCTCGGCGGGCAGCCCGAGAGCGGTCAGGAACCCGGTCAGGGCTTCGAGCGGGCGCAGGGGCGGTGTGGTCGCGTACCCGCGCAGGTCGACGTGGAGCTGGCCGCCCGGGAAGCGCTCGCGCACGGTGTGCGCCCACCGTACGGCCAGGCTGGTCTTGCCGACCCCGGCCGACCCGCAGATCACCACGACCGGCAGCACGCCCGGCTCCGCGTCGTCCAGCAGCGCGTCGAGGGTGCGCAGGTGCTCGGCCCGCCCGGTGAACCCGGCCGCGGCAGCCGGCAGCTGCGCGGGCACCGGGGACCGGGACTCCCGTGGAACCGATCCGCCTTTGAGTACCTCCCGGTGCACTTCCCGCAGTGCCGCGCCGGGCTCGACACCCAGCTCGTCGACCAGCGCGGACCGGATCCGCCGGTAGGCGTCGAGGGCCTCGGCCCGCCGCCCGGCCCGGTGCAGGGCGGTCATCAGGTGCGCCCACAGCCCCTCCCGCAGCGGATGCTCCCGGACGAGATCACCCAGCTCGGCGATCACCTCGGCGTGCCGCCCGAGCCGCAGGTCGACCTCGATCCGCCGGTCCACGGCGGTCAGCCGCCGCTCGGCCAGCCGGGCCGCCTCGGCCGTGCACACGTCGACCACCACACCGTCGTAGGCGGGCCCGCGCCACAGCTGCAACGCCTGCCGCAGCAGCCGCGCGGCGTGCTCCGGTTCCGCCTGCTCCGCCGCGGCCACCAGCTGCTCGAACCGGTCCACGTCGAGCTCACCGCGGACCAGATAACCGGGCGGCCGGCTGATCAGGCACTCCTCACCCCCGGCGTGCAGCACCCGGCGCAGCCCCGCGACGCAGCCCTGCACCAGCGCCCGCGCCGTCGCCGGCGCGTCGTCACCCCAGAGCTGCGCGATGATCCGCTCGGTCGAGACGACCTGCCCGGCCTGCGCGAGCAGCAACGCCAGGACAGCACGCTGCTGCGGCCCGCCGAGCGGCAGCGAACGACCGTCATAGATGGCTTCCACCGGCCCGAGCACATGGAAACGCACACCGTAGGAGATCACCGCCCTCCCCCACCGGGAACACCCCCGTCAGAAAATCGACATGCCCGCGCCTTCCGCTTGCAGCAACCCCAAAGCTTTTTGTGTACGCCCGGAGCCGCCGCGAGGATCCCACCGCCCGGCGCTCACCATGTACCAATAGCGATGCGGGGGGGCGGACCATTCACCCCAACAGCGCTGCACTGTCGGGCAACGGGCGGCCAACAGTTGGTCCGGACCGGGAAGTCGTTGGCCTGCTCCAGAAGGACGGCTGCCGGACATGGTGAACGGCCGGCACCGGAGCGCGCCGACAACGCGCTGCCGTACCCCGTCGGGGTTGACGAGGCGGACCGCAAGCCAGGCCGCGGCCAAGGTGGGGTCGGCCCGGCTTGGCCGATCCGCTCACGACCACCGGACAGGTGGCGGTACTGCACCAACAGTTCCCCAACGCCCACGGCTGTTGCCTTGGCGTTGCCCGACAACACGACCTGCTGTCGGGCGTGTTGCCTGCTGTTGGCCAACAGTCCAGGGCCCAACGCGACTATCGGCGCAGGCCTTCCGGCATTCGTTGATGAGGAACGCCGCTGTCAGGGTCACTTCCGGCGGGTCGCCGGACTCGGCACCGCGATGTCTGGCCACCGCTTCCTCGCGGCCTGCCGGCTGATCCCGCAGGCGCTTCCCATTTGGGCATAGTTGCCCCCAGCTGCCGCCGCCCGGCGGGCAGGGTCCTGCTGCTGGGCAGTGAGTTGCTCCTCGATGAGCACTGTCGCCGCCCAGCAGCAGGACCCTGCCGCCCGGACGGCGGATGGTCGCATCGAGTCACGGTGGACGGACTCCCTGGCAGAGCCATAGCGACAACTTTGGTTGTCATCACGAGGTTCACCATGACAACCAAAGTTGTCGACAATCACAATCCTCGACAACTTGGGTTGTCAATCGAAGTTCCCCGACTCGCGCGGGTCCGGCCAACAGCCCGAGATCCACTCTGCGATGCCCTCGGCTGGCCGAATCTGCAGGCCCCTGCGCGCATGTAACCGTAGTTATAGTAACTACGGTTACATGCACCCTTGGTTAGCTAGTAACTACAGATAGCACTCACCGGGCCGGCGTTACTCAGCCCGCGACGGCCACATCCGGGTCCGCCGGCTTCGGGTCGCGTACGGGAATCTCGGCCGCGCGAAAGAAGGCCAGCAGCGTCGCTTCGAGCGCGTCCAGCTTGTCGTCCTCGATGAACGCCACGCCGTAGTCCGCGATGCAGGCAGCGACGCCCTGGGTGACCCTTCTCAGGGAGTAATCCGTTCTGAGGGGCATTGCAGATCCCTTCGCTCGGGTTGGTCTAGTCTCCAGCCATGCCGCCGTGGAGGTGTGCCGTGCCGATGCTTGAAGGTAGAGGTCAAGCAGCCTCCATCGCCGGGGTCGGACTTCGACCGATGCACGGACAGGCCTTCATCGCCTCTCCGACCCGAACGATGCGGCCGCCCGGGCGCAGCACCTCATGACCAGCGGGGTGTTGCGCGGCCACAGGCACGGGGAGGCCTGTGGCCGGTCGCTCGCAGGTTGCGGACCAGGGAGCGATAAGCAGCAACCTAACCCAACCTTATGCATAAGGCAACACCTAGAGGCACCAGCAGGCGTCCTTATGCTTGCGACCGCACTTCGACCCATGGTCCACTGGACGCGCGGACCAGGGAGAAGACGTGGCGAAGTCCAAAACACAGTCGCTCATCGACGACATCAGCACTCAGATCGCATCCGGCCGGCTCAAACCAGGTGACCGACTGCCCAGCACGGCTGAGCTCCGAGAACAGTACGGCGTATCGATCACCGTCGTACGCAACGCTGTCCAATGGCTCAAAGCAAAGGGACTCGTCGAGGGCCTGTCCGGCGTCGGTGTCTTCGTCGTCGAACACGGTGAACCGCCGTCCAGCTGAATACGCCTCATCCCCCGCGGGTGTCCTCCGGAACGACTTTAGAATTGCCGGACGGAGGTTCATCCAAATGGACGTCGACATGTGGCACCTTGGGCTGCGAGTGCGCCAGGCCCGCGAGGCGGCCGGCGTTTCGCAAGATGCGGCACGCAACGCGATAGGCATCTCTCAGCGGGCCTACTCCCGGATCGAGAACGGCGACCGCGTAATGAAGGGTGACGAGCTGATCCAGCTTGCGGACTGCTTCGGTGTCCGCGCCGCTGCGATCGTCGGGCAACCGGAGGTCCGGGAGCGCGCCCGGTTCGCAGTTCGCACCGACGGTGACAACTCGCCGATGACCGCGATGCGCGAACGCCTCTACGCCTACCTGGAGCTGGACGCCTACCTGACCAGCCAGGGCATCACGGGAAGCAAGAGGTGAGCACCAACGAGTCGTGGTGACAGTAAACGGGCGAGATGTGGAACTCGACCTGACCGCCGCTTTCGCCCGCTGACGGTTCGCTCATCAGAAACCTGCGTATCCGGTCCTGTCATCCATCCGGACGCACAGGCCGCGCGGAACCGTTCGTCGTCAGAGGCACGGTCCGCCCCCGGACTGAGTTGCGTCCCGCACCGTGACCGCCTCGCGGATACCCAGCTCGCGGGCAAGGCACCCCAGGAAAACCGGAAATGGCCGGGCATCAGCCCGGCCATCACGCGGAGAACGACTACTTAACCTTTTTGCCGTCCGGGCCGACCGCGAACCAGGTGCCGCCCACGCCCTGGCCCTTCAGGTCGCCGGGCAGCTTGTCCTTGGCGAACCGGTAGATCGGCCAGCCGCCCACGGTGATCTGCACGTTGCCGTCCGCCCGGCGGATCGCGCCGACCTTGTCCGGGTCGACGCCGGCCAGGTACACCGCCCCGCCCTCCTCGATCATCACCGGCGGCCACGTCACGGCGCAGTCGTCGTTGCAGTTGGAGGTGGACGGCTTGGCCGAGTCCTTGTCGAAGCGGTAGAGCGCCGCCTGGTTGATGTTGATCAGGTGCGGCTTGTTCAGCGGGGGTGAGGTCACCGCGGCGAGCTGCACCCAGACCGGGGGCTTCTCCTGGATGGCCACCCCGATGACGGTGCCGCCGTCGCCGTTCTTGCCGTTCTGCGCCGCGGTCGAGTCGACGACCTGCAGCGCGCCGTTGCCACCGGCCGGGGGCTCGGTCGCGGCAGCCGAGGTCGGCGCGGCAGCGGAGCTGGCCGCCACGGGCGGCGCCGCAGGAGTCTTCGCGTCGTCGGAGTCGGTGATGCTGATCGTCTTGCCGCAGCCGGACAACAGGATCGCGGCGCAGAGCAGGGCCGCGGCGCCGCGGTGGATGGGGGTCGAAGCCATACCGCACACACGAGACCGGTGCCCCGGATGGTTCACCCGCGTTTTGAACCATCGCGGCGGGCCGTCTCGTGTGTGAGCCAGGCAATCGAGCGGAGGGGACCGGATGGCCGACGACGTCAACATTCCTGGCACCGAGTTGAAGGAGGCGCAGGACATGCTCACCTTCGTCCACGACTTCATCGACATCGGGAACCACACGTTCGACTTCGACGCGGCCTTCGGCAGAGGCCAGCTGCGCGGCGCGGCCCAGCACTTCGAGGACCGGTGGAACGACGGCCGGTTCCAGCTGAAGCGCCAGATCGTCGGCGTGCGCGACGCGATCGGCAGCATCCTCGACGCGTTCGAGAAGACCGACCAGGACGCCGCGAAGAACCTCGACGAAGGACAAGGGTGACTGCGATGACGACGCCGACGACCGCGCGGCGGTTCCTGCTGGACGTCCCGGACCTGTGGGATCAGGTCGACCTCAGCGGTGAGGAGCTGGCGAAGGTACGCGCGCAGGCGCTCGCCACCACCAACGATCCGCGCGAGCGGATGCAGATCAACGACATGTTCCGGCAGGCCCGGGAGATCAGCCGGGCCGCTCGGCGCCAGGGCGCGCTGCTCGCCGCGGGCACGGCAACGGTGTACGACGAGGGTCTGTTCATGGCCTACGGCATGGTCTTCGCGGTCACCACCCCACCGGGCCAGGAGCTGACACTGCCGGTGCTCTCCGCGCAGGCCGGGGTGTCGACGGCGACCGGCACCGCGCCCCGCGACCGGATCATCTCGTCGGTGCGGCTGCCGCACGTCGGCCCGGTCGCCCGGGTCACCGGCACCGAGACCACCCGGCTGACCGGCGACATCGACGTGAAGCTGCTGACCATGCACACGATGATCCCGGTGCCCGGCCGCGCCGAGGACTTCCTGGTGGTCACCCTGGCCAGCCCGAGCCTGCCGCTGAAGAACGAGGTCTACGACCTCTTCGACGCGATCACCAGCACGTTCCGCTTCGTCTGACCCGCGAAGCGGCCGGCGAACCGCGAAGGGCTGGCGCCCAGGGGTGCCTCAAGACACGTGAGGCACCCCTGACAGCCAGCCGAAAACCGAGAGCTGGCGCTCAGGGGTGCCTCAAGACACGTGAGGCACCCCTGACGACCAGCCACCCACCGCGACCGCCCGGCGAACCGCGAAAGGCTGGCGCTCAGGGGTGTCTCAACAACCTCGAGACACCCCTGGGCACCAGCCGGGGACTGTCAGCTGGACGACGGGACCTGGACCGTCACCAGGCTGCCGTCGCCCAGGTGCAGCAGGCCACGGCCCGGCTGCGGCGCCCGCCCCACGTTCCCCCGGGACAGCTTCACGCCGATGATCTCGCCGTCGCTCAACCCCTGCGGCGAGAGCAGCATCCCGGTCCGGTTCCGCTTGACCTGGCCCATCCAGCCGGCCAGCGACAGCGCCAGCGACTCCGCGTTACCGGCCGCGATCAGGCCCCACCCGCTGCCCTGCGCGCCACGCGCGAACGCCGCCAGATCCGAGTCGATCTCCGAGCCCATCAGCAGCTCCGCGTCGTCGACCAGGATCACCGCGGTCGGCTCCGGGATGTTGCCCAGCACGGCGCGGAACTCACCGACGGACACCTCCGGGTCGGTGATCACCGCGGCGACACCGGAGCGACCCTCCAGGGACCGCAGCGGTGAGCGCCGGGGCGCCAGCACGACCAGGCCGGCACCCGCGGTGAGCAGGGATTCCGCGATGGTCAGCAGTGCGGTGCTCCGGCCGGTGCGCGGCGGCCCGCCGATCACGAAGCTGGGCACCTCGGTCAGGTCCGGTCCCAGCGCGGTCAGCGTGTCACCCCCGACCGCCACGAGCGGGCGCATCGGCCCACCGCTCAGGTGCAGATCAACCGCTTCATCGTACGAAATGGTGTCTGGCAGAACGTCCAACCGTCGCGCCCGTCGTGCAGCCGGGACCGCCGCTTCCCGCTTGCCCAGTTCCTCGGCGAGGGTCAGCAGCACCTGGGCCTGCGCGGCGCCGGACAGGTCGGTGTCGAGCACCGCGATCTGGGCCTCGCTGAGGTCCGCGGTGCGCATGGCCCGGCCCGGTTCCGGGTCGACCGGCGCCGATTTGGTCGGCACGCCGACGGTCGAGTAGTCCTGCCGGTCGTTGAGCCGCAGCACCAGCTTGTCCTCGGTGGTGCCGGAGTAGCGGCCGCTGCCCAGCACCTTGTCCCCGGCGAGCACCAGGTGGATGCCGACGCCCGCGCCGTCGCGCAGCAGCCGCACCATCCGCTCCAGGTAACTGCCGTTGTCGTAGTTGACGAACTCCCGGTCGAACACCTCGAACCGGTCGACCATCAGCACGATGTGCGGCAGCCGCTCCCCCGGCGCCTGGGCGCGGCGCAGCTCGGTGAGGTCGGCGGCCCCGGACGCGCCGAGCACCGCCTGCCGCGCGGTGAGTTCGGCGTTGAGCCGGTCCAGCATCCGGCCGAGGCGCTCGATCTGGTTGCGGTCCATGATCGCGCCGGTGTGCGGCAGCCCGGCGAGCACGTTCAGCGCGCCGTTGCCGCAGTCCAGGCCGTAGAGGTGCAGGTCGTCGGCGCCGTGCGCGGTGGCCAGGGCGGCCGCCAGGGTGCGCAGCGTCTGTGAGCGCCCGCTGCGCGGCGAGCCGATGATGTGCAGGTGGCCGGTGCGGTCGATGTCGAACGTCAGCGGCACCCGGCTCTGCCGGGCCGGCAGGTCGACGACACCGAACTCGACCGGGGGCAGCGCGGCCGCCCGGGTCCCGGCCGGTTCCGGTGCTGCCGGGCGGGTCCAGGCGAGCTGCCCGGGCAGCGCCGGCAGCCACGGGCTGGGCTGCTGCGGGATGCCGGCCTCGCGGGCCGCTTCGGCGATCGTGGCGACCAGGACGGCCAGGTCGGTGACCGCCTGCTGCGTGCCGGACTGCCCGCCACCCCGCGAGACGACCGGCAGCGGGCCGCCGAGGTCCTTCCAGGTGACGACGGACGCCCGTACCGGAATGGGGGTGTTCTCCTCCTGGACCTGGCCGCCGGGGCGGCGTCCGCCGACCCGGGCCGACTGGAACGGCAGCAGCACCGACGGGCCGAGCCGGGCGAACGCGCGGCCCGGGTTGGCCGAGGAGATCTCCCCGGAGTCGGGCGCGTCGATGATGTCGCGGCTCTCCGAGGTGTCCGTGGTGCGCAGCGCGATCCGCAGGTTGGTGTTGGCCCGGATGTCCGGGGTCACCGACCCGCCGGGCCGCTGGGTCGCCAGGACCATGTGGATGCCGAGCGACCGGCCCCGCTGGGCGATGTTGACCAGGCCGGAGATGAAGTCGGGCAGTTCCCGGACCATCGAGGCGAACTCGTCGACGACCAGCAGCAGCCGTGGCAGGGCCGGCAGCACGTTGCCGCCGCGGGAGCGCTTGTCCAGGTAGTCGACGATGTCCTTGGCCGACGCCGAGGCCAGCAGGGTCTCCCGGCGGCGCAGCTCGGCGCCGAGCGACACCAGCGCCCGTTCGACCAGGTGGGTGTCGAGGTCGGTGACCAGGCCGACGGTGTGCGGCAGGTCGGCGCACTCGGCGAACGCGCTGCCGCCCTTGTAGTCGACCAGCACGAACGTCATCTCGTCCGGCCGGTTCACCACCGCGAGGGTGGCGACCAGGGTCTGCAGCAGCTCCGACTTGCCGGAGCCGGTGGTGCCGGCGATCAGCGCGTGCGGCCCGTCACGGACCAGGTCGATCGCGAACGGTCCGTCGTATCCGGCACCCAGCGTCGCGGTGGTGCTGCGCCCGCCCAGCGCCCAGCCGGCGGTCAGCGCGCCGGGGGTCGGCGGTTCGATGCCGAGCAGGTCGAGCAGCCGGACGCTGCCGGGCAGCGCGCTCTCGTCGCTGTCGCCCACGCCGCGCAGCGGGGCGAGTGCCCGGCCGAACGGCTCGAACCAGGCCTCGTCGGGCGCGTCGGTGCGGACCCCGGTGAGCGGCGCGGCGCCGCCGGTGCGGACCTTCGAGGTGTTGCGCGCGCCGAACTCGGTGACCGCGATCGCGCCGCACTCCTCGGGCAGCACCCGCTCCTCGGTGTCGATGCAGATCACGTAGACGCCGACGGCCGGCCCGTCGCGCAGCAGGCCGACCACGCCGGGCAGCGACCGGGCGCGGCGGGCCTGTTCCAGCACGACCAGGATGTCGGGCTGTCCGTTGACCCCGCCGCGGATCAGTTCCTTGCCGGCCGCGGTGCGCGCGGTGACGATCTGGCCGAGCTCGCCGACCCGCCGGGCCAGCGAGTCGGCGGTGCTGCCGACCAGCGAGTACGCGTCCTCGGCGGTGGCCCGCGCGTGCGGCAGCCACCGGGTCCACGCCCAGTTCTGCTCGCCGTCCGGGCCGGCCAGCACCACGGTGCGCAGGTCGGTGGGGCTGTGCAGGGCGGCCGCCTGGGCGACCAGCCAGCGGGCCAGGTCGGTGGCTTCCGGGCCGGCGATGCCGACCACGCCGGCCTGGCGTACCGCGATCGCGACCGGGGCCTCGAACAGCGACGGGACCGACGTGCGCCGGTTCTCGTCCTTGGTCGGGTCCTCCACGCTCAGCGAGGACGGCAGGTCGGTGGTGCCGACGCGTACCGACAGGAAGTCCGGGTCCTGCCAGCGGCGTTCCCAGAGCCGTTCGGACGGCTGGCTCGCCATCTGCAGCAGCGAGGCCGGGTCGGGCAGCGCCAGGCGCAGGTCGAGCTGTTCGGCGCGCAGCGCCTCGTCGACGTCGGCACGTACGGTGGCGAGTTTGACCTGGTAGGCCTGCTCGTCGTCGAGGTACTTCTGCAGGGTCTGCTTGCGGCCGCCGAACTGCGCGATGATCGCCGCGAGCGGGGAGAGCAGCGCGATGAAGACGAACGACCACTTCCCGGTGGCCACGATCGACACGATCGCGCCGGCCACCGGTACGAGCAGGATCGGCAGCAGCGGGATCGGCCGCTTGTCCGGCTTGATCGGCGGGGTGGGCAGCCGGAACTTCCCGCCGGCCGCGGACGGCAGGAACCGTGGCGGCCGGTTGAACTCCAGCCCGAAGCCGTCGGCGGCGAGCGTCAGCGGGGCCCGGTGCGACTGCCGGGAGGTCAACTCGAGCAGGATCGCGCCGACCGTGACCAGGTTGCCCTCGCGCCACGGCGTGCCGGCCGGCACCTCGCGGCCGTCGAGCAGCGCGTGGTCGGCGGTGACCAGGTCGGCGGTGCCGTCCAGGCGGACCCGGACCCGGGCGGCGTGCGCCGGGGTGGTCCCGTCCTCGGAGGCCAGGCGGATCCGGCAGTCGTCGGCGCTGCCGAGGTCGTAGTCACCCGGCGTGAGCCGGTAGATGGTGCCGGCGCCCGGCCCGGAGACCACCCGGATCTCGGTGCGCCCCTCGGCCTCGGGCTCCGCGGGCAGCGGGGCACCGAGTCCGAGGTCCACGCCGTCCCGCACCCCGGCCGCGTGCAGCGTCGCCGACGGATCCACCGGCGTCGCACCGAGATAGAGCACCGGCTCGGGGCAGGCGCCGCCGACCGCGCGGGCCAGCTCGGCCGCGAGGTCGCCGGCCGTCGCGGACGACTCGGTGTCCACGACGACGGTGGTCGAGCCCCCCTCGACCAGTGGATCTCGGACACTCACGTTCAATCGCACAGCTTGTCGGCTTTCGTGTCGGAGCGGGATGGGGACGGCGTGACGTGGATCAGCTCAGGTTCGAGCCGAGCTGGTCGTCGGTCTGCGAGAACGCGTCACCGACGGCCTTGACGTACTGGCCGATGCCCTGCAGGCCCTGGTTCACCTGGTCGAAGCCCTTGGCGAACTCGTCGAAGAAGGGCGAGAACTTCTGCTGCGCGGCCGGCGTGGAGTAGCCGTTCGCCAGCAGGGCGGAGATCTTGCCCTTGACCTCGGTCAGCTTGTCCTGCAGCTGGCTGAAGTCGTTGAGCAGCGCCTGCGAGGTCGAGGCGGTCTCGTCCGAGTTGACCCGGTAGTCGGGCATGATGCTCTCCTTGCGGTTGGACAGCCATCCACGGTGGACGGCCTGGGAAGGTCGGAAGTTCAGCTGACCGTGACGGGGACGAACGGGAGGTTGAGCTTCACCGCGGCGGCGAGGCGGTGGTTGCCCTGGTCGAGCGCGAGGCTGCCCTCCTTGAGCTGGACCGGCGGCAGCGCGGCACCCTCACGGAAGCCCTTGACGATCGAGTCGACGCGGCTGTCCACGAACTCGGCGCGGAAGAAGCCCTTGTCGCTCAGCGGCGGGAATTGACCGGTCGGCACGAGCACGACGTCGCCCTTCTTCAGGCCACGCAGGTCACCGATGCCGCCGACCTTGGGGATGTCCTTGCCTTCCAGGCCGTCGACCAGGAAGTGGTCCTTCGGCAGCTCGCCCTGGAACTTGGTGAAGTCGGCCCTCGGCCCGTCGAAGTCGAGCTTGTCGTCGATCACCTTGCGGAACTTGTTCTCGTCGTCGAGGAAGACCTGTTCGCCGGTGCGCTTCACCTTGAAGATCGCCGGGTCGAACTCGTCCGTCTTGTGCAGGACGAACGTCTCGTCGGGGAAGTCGTTGTTCTTGAACTCCAGCGAGTCGCCGTCGCGCTTGAACTTGAACCGGTCGATGCCGATGTTCGTCGGGTCGGGCGGGTCGATCCGCACCGGCGACGCCGGAGGGGTGTCGAAACCGCGCGATCGTGTTCCTCCTGCGGGCGGCGCGGTCTTGACCGGGATGCCGCCACCCTCCGCGGTGATCTTCTTGCGGCCCGCGGCGGCGCCGACCACCGCGCCACCCGCGCCGACCGCGACGATCTTCCCGGCGTCCAGCCCTTCGCCGTTGAGCACCTGGGTCGCCGTCTCGTCGGTCGCCTTGTCGGCGGCGCCCTTGCCGGCCTCCTTGACGATCCGCCCGGTGTTGCTGTTGACCAGCGGCCCGATCGTCTTGCTGGAGTTGATCGACGTCTTGATCGTCCCGAGGCTCGCCTTCACGGTCTTGGCGAAGTTCGGCACCACCTTGGCGGCCAGGCCCGCGCCGGCCTTGACCCCGGCGCCGACCACCTTGAGCACCGACCCGCCCGGCACCAGGCTGATCAGCCCGACCAGGAAGTCGCCGAGTTTGAACTTGCCGCTGGATATCGCGGCTATCTGGGTGATCGCGAACAGCGTCGCCCCGAGCAGGAACCCGACCACCGGGAAGAACACCGCGACCGCGGCGATCAGGATGCCCAGCAGGATCTGGACGAACGGGAAGTCCTCGAAGAAGTCCGCGATCTTCTGGAAGATGTTGCGTTCCGGGATCGCCTCGCTGGCCGCCCGGTCCAGGGCGTCGGCGCAGGTCCGCTCGGCCGACTCGCGCATGCTCCGGGCCTGCTCGGCCAGACCGCGCGCGGCCGACATCTGACCCTTGGCGGCGTCGATGTCGTTCTGCGCCCGGGTCGCGGCGGCCCGGTCGGCCGGGGTCGCCTCCGGTGCCAGCGGCGGCACGGTCTGACCGGCCTGCGGCGACGCGCTGCGGGCCTGCTCGACCGCCCGGTCGAAGGTCTGCTGAGCCTGAAGCAACCGCGGCATGTAGGCCCGGTACGCGTCGGCCGCGTCCTGATAGGACCGCTGCGTCTTGGCGAGTTTGTCCGGCAGGTCGTCGCCGACCTTCTCGCGCAGCTTGTCCATCGCCGACCCTCGCCCGGCCGCGATCGAGCCGTCCTTCTTCAGGACGTTCAGGGCCCGTTCCGCCGCGTCGGCGATGTCGGCATACCGCTGGACCACGCCCTGGATCTGGTCCGGATCACCGGGTGCCGGGTCCGAACTCATGCCCACCAGGTCGAAATCCGCGGGGGTAGCGTGCTGCCGCGCCATCCTCCACCTCTCGCCGTGCTCGTCGTCGGGGGACACACGGGACGCCTGCTCCGGATGGTTCGAACTTTTTTCGTCGAACCCTTCGGCCGTCCGGCCCCGTGTAGTTGTCGCTTACCGAGAGGGGTGTCATGTCTTCGCTTCTGCGGACCGTCCTGGTCCTGGTGATGGCGGGCTGGGTGGCGGTCGTCGGCGCGGGTCCGGCCGCCGCCGACGAGGGTGATCTGGTCAAGGTGTTCGTGGTGACGGACGCGAGCCAGACGCTGCCGGCGATCGCGGCCGGCACTCTCGGCGACCAGCGCCGGGCCGGCGAGATCTTCGAGCTGAACCGGGGCCGTCCGCAGCCCGACGGCGCGGCGCTGGCCACCGCGGACGAGCCGCTGCGCCCGGGCTGGATCCTGCGCCTGCCGCAGGACGCCTCCGGACCGGACGTGAAGCAGGCCCGCGAGACCGCCGGCCAACCCCAAAATCACGATCCAAATCAAGATCAGGCTTCCGGTACGACGGTGAGCTTCTCCCTGGCAGCCGCCCTCGCGATCGTGGCCGCACTGCTGCTCGCCCTGATCACGGCCGCGATCCTGAGCCGGCGTCAGGTCGCCGCCGGTGTCCGCCGGATCGTGCACGCGGTCCGCGAACCCGGTCGTCGCCGTCGCCGGTTGGCCGCCCGCCGGGTGCTGGCCGAACGGTTCGCCGCCGACGGCGAGTCGGTGCGCCGCGCCTACGACACGGCCGGCGAGGCGGCGGCCGCCGCGCCCGGCCAGGAGGGGCTGGTGCACGCGATCCAGCTCGACCAGGGCGGCGCCTCGGTGTGGCTGACCGCGGCCGACGAGCTGACCACCCCGTGGCAGCAGGCGGACAGCACGCGCTGGCACCGGACGGCCGACAACTCCTGGCGCGGTGCCGGACTGCCCGAGCTGTCGACCGCGTGCCTGGTCCGGGCGGGTGCGGACGCCGCCGGTGAGGCGGTCTTCGTCGACCTGAGCCGGCTCGACGGCGTGCTCAGCGTGACCGGTGACCAGCGGGTCGCGCGCGACGTGGTGCAGAACGTGCTCGGCGAGGTCGCCCGGTTGCGCCCCGGCACCCCGGTGATGGTGTTCCCGTCCACGGACGGGACCGCACCCCTGGTGGTGCCGGCCGGTCTTGAGGTCGTACCCCTGAAGGAAACGCCGATGACGCGGACCGTGACCGACAAGCATGGTCCGTTGCGAGGCGTAGCCGAGCGCGGGCCGGTGGGCGGGCTGATCGTGGTCGCCGGGACCCCGGACGCGCGGCAGATCGGCGCCCTGACCGCGTTGTGCGGCAGCCGGGGCGCCGGATGGACCGGCCTGGTCTGCGGTGATGCCGGGACGAGCGCGCACTGGCGGTGGCACGCCGCGGCGGACGGGACCGTGGAGATCCCGGTGCTCGGGGTCGAGCTGACCGTTCCGGCCCTCAGCGTTCCGGCCTGATCCGGGACTTGCGCAGGACGTTGAGCGCGTAATGCTGGCGGGATTTGATCGTGCCGACCGGTACGCCCAGGATGCGCGAGGTCTCCAGCGCCGTGCGCCCGGCCATCGTGGTGTGCAGCAGGACCGTCTGGTGCTCGGTGGAGAGCCGGGACAGCAGCGCGGTCACCTCGGCGGTGGCGACCACGGCGTCGGCGTGGTCCGGCTCGGCGCGGTCCCGGTCCTGGCCGGCCAGGCTCTCGTGCCGGTTCGCGGCGCTGCGCAGCCAGTCGATCGCCAGGTTGCGGGCCACGGTGAGCAGCCAGCCGCGCACCGAGCCCTCGGTGGTGAACAGGCGCTCGGTGTGCCGCCAGGCCCGGATCAGCGTCTCCTGCACGATGTCCTCGGCCAGGTGGTGGTCGCTGACCAGGGTCCGGACGTAGCTGAGCACGGGCGCCGCGTGCTCGGCGACGAGGTCGTCCAGCTGCTGCTGCCGCGGGTCGGTGATGGTGGCCATGGTGGCGGGGTCCCTGTCTCGAGGCGTCGGTCGGGCGCGACCGTAGGCAGCAGGGACTTACCGATTTCTGACCGTGCTCTGACCGTGCGGTGTTTCGGCAGGTCCAGGGGTTCTTCCGGCAACCGGCCGTCGGCGCCCCGCCAGGGTTCCGCGAAACGGTCTAAGCGACCGCGCGCACCACTCGGCGGCGCAGCCTGTCGCGGATCCCGGCGGCGTCGGGATGGCTGAGCTCGTCGAGGATCACCAGCGCCTCGCGCCAGTACCCCTCGGCCCGCGCCGGGCGGCCGGCGCCCTCGTGCGCGTCGCCCATGTGCACGAGCGTGTCCGCCTGGAGGTAGCGGTCGTGCACCAGGCGATAGAGCCGCAGCGCGTGACCGAAGGAGATCAGAGCTTTGTCGTACGCCCCGAGGTGGTGCTCGGCGTACCCGACGCTGTCCCAGGCCGCGCCCTCGCCGTTGCGGTCGCCGATCGCCCGGTGCGCCTCGATCGCCCGATGACACTCGGCGAGGGCCTTCGGGTAGTCGCCGAGCAGGATGTAGGTCCAGCCGGTCTCGTTGAACACGTGCGCCAGCCCGGACTGCCAGCCGGTCGCCCGGTAGAGCTCGGCCGCCGCCCGGTAGTGCTCCAGCGCCGCGGCGTACTGCTCACGCTGGTTGAGCAGGAACGCGAGCAGCCGGTGGGCACGGGCCTCGCCGTTGCCGTCACCGAGCTCGGCGAACAGTTCCACCGCGTGCCGCAGGTGCCGGTCCGCCTCGGGCCACCGGCGCAGGCGTCCCTCGACGAAACCCAGCGACCGTTCGGTGCAGGCCAGGGCGTACCGGTCGACCAGGGCCAGCGCGGAGGCCCGGGCGGCCGACTGGATCTCCCACTGCACCAGCCACGAGCCGGTGCGGTCCAGGTACATCTCCAGGGCGACGGCGAGCTGCCAGGCGTAGCCGTCGCCGGCCATCGCGTTCTGCTTGATCGCGGCGAGCAGGACCGGACGCTCGGTGCCGAACCAGGCGGCCGCCTCGCCACCGTCACGGAACTCGATCACCACGGTGCCCTCGGCCGGCGCGTCCAGCGGGAGCTGCTCCCGGCCGGGGAACAGCATGGCGCCCGCGGCGACGGCGGCGTGCAGGTAGTGGTCGAGCATCCGCCGGCGGGCGTCCCCGGAGCCGTCGGTCGTGTCCTCGACTTCCCGGGCATACGCGCGCAGCAGGTCGTGGCATCCGTACCGGCCGGGCTCGGGCTCGGCGATCAGGTTCGCCCGCAACAGTTCGGCGAGGGGCTGACGGACCTTGCCGATCGGCGTCCCGGCCAGGCTCGCCGCGGCCGCCGTCGTGCACTCCGGCCCCGGATGCAGGGCGATCAGCCGGAACATCCGGGCCGCCGCCGGGCTCAGGACCTGATAGGACCAATCAAAAACCGATCGTACGCCGGAGCGCTCCGACTCCCCCTCGAACGCGTCGAGGCTCCCGTGCGACTCGCGCAGTTCACCGGCGATCGCGGCGAGCGAGAACCGCGGGTTCATCGCGGCGCGGGCGCACACCATGGCCAGGGTCAGCGGGATCCGGCCGGCCAGCTCGGCGATCTCGGCGGCGGCGGCCGGCTCCCGGGTCACCCGCGGCGTGCCGAGCCGCCGGGAGAGCAGCTCGATGGCATCCGCGGAGGGCAGCCGCTCCAGCGTGATCGCGGTGGCGCCGTGGCCGGTGACCAGGTCGTACAGTTGATGTCTGCTGGTCACGACGGTGAGGCAGCCGGGCGCGCCGGGCAGCAGCGGCCGGACCTGCTCGCTGTCGCGGGCGTTGTCGAGCACGATCAGCACCCGGCGCCCGGCGAGCAGGCTGCGGAAGAGGGCGGTCTGCGCTTCGAGGGTGGCGGGGATGCCGTTGGCCGGGATACCGAGCGCGCCCAGGAACGAGTGCAGCGCGTCGGCCGGGCTGATCATCGCCCGGCTCGGGTGGAACCCGTGCAGGTCGATGTAGAGCTGGCCGTCGGGGAAGTGTTCGGCGATCCGGTGGGCCCAGTGCACGGCGAGCGTGGTCTTGCCCGAGCCACCCATCCCACCGATGGTGACCACGGCGGCGGGTCCCGGCTGGTCACCGGGCTCGGGGAGCAGGTCGAGCTCGTGCCGCCGCCCGGCGAAGACAGCCAGGTCGGCGGGAAGTTGGGCGGGCCGTTTGGCCGCCTCTTGCCCCGTCCCGCGACCGGGTTCCGGGTCTGTCTCCCCGGCTTGTTCCGGTCGCAGCACAAGCTGGTGGGCGGCGCGCAGGTCCGGGCCCGGGTCCAGGCCCAGCTCCTCGGTGAGCAGCCGATGCGTGGTGCGGTAGACCTCCAACGCCTCCGCCTGCCGGCCGGTCGCGGCGAGCACCAGCATCAGCCGGGCCTGCAGCAGCTCGTCCAGCCGGTGCTCGGCGGCCGCCTGGCGGACCACGAGCAGCACCCGCTCGGCCACCTCCGCCCCGGCGGCCGGGGCGTGCTCGGCCGCGGACCGGACCACGGCCAGCCGCTCCGCCTCGACCAGGGTGAACGCCGGGCGCATCCGGACCTCGGCCGGGATGTCCGCGGCGACCGGCCCGCGCCACAACTCCAGCGCGGCCAGCAGCGTCCCGGCGGCCGCCGCAGGCTCACCCTTCTCGGCCACCCGGCGCAGCTCCCGGAACCGCAGCACGTCCACGGCCGCCGGCTCGACGTCCAGGCGGTAGCCGCCCGAGCCCCGGACCAGCACCGACGAGGCGCCCCGGCCGGTCAGCTCGGGCTCGAACAGCCGGCGCAGCGCCCCCACGTAGCGGTGCACCAGATTGTCCGCGGTATCCGGCGGCTCCCCGCCCCAGAGCACCGCGATGATCTCATGCAGTGACAGAGGGTGACCGGCATTGATCAGCAGAATGGCGAGGAGCGCCCGTTGCTTGGGCGGCCCCAACTCCAGTTCGGTGTCGTTCGACCAGGCCCGGACCGGACCCAGCACCGAAAATCGCAGCGCCATCGGTGACCAGAGTAGGGTCGCCAGTCGATACGGGCGAGTAACAAGAAGTGACGGGTACCCGACCATCGGCCTCGGGCGACCCCCACCCGGTGGTCTCGGCCGAGCTCACCGGCACCGCTACGGTTCAGCTCGGCTGCTCCGAACGAGACCGAGAACCGCTTGCACCAGATGCTGACGCTGCGGAAGGCGCCGGGGTCGCCGTCGGCAGCGAGCCGGTAGACCTGGTCGCCGTGGTTGCCCTTGAGTTTGCCCAACTCCACATGTCTGCCGTCGTCGAACACCCGCCACCCGGCGTTTCCGGTGCGCACCCGCTGGTCGGAGAGCCACACCCGCAGGTCCGGGCCGTCACTGGTGTCCAGGCCGACCAGTTCCAGCTGGTGGGAGCCGTCCTCGTTGCGTACCACCCGGGCCGCACCGCTGGTGTCGTGCTCATGAGTGACGAACGAGCCCTGCGCGATCATGGTCGTCGCGGTGACCTCCGCCGGGCCGGGAAGGGTCCCGGCCGGTTGCGGCGCCCTGGACGGGACACTCGCCAGGGTGTCGGTCACGACGGTGTCGGTGAACAACCGCCACGGCTGGAACCAGGAGAACGCGCCTGCGCCGCCGATGCCGAACACCGCGACGACGGCCCAGGCGGCCGGCCTGGTGAAAAAGTCGCTGAATCACCGTTCCAGTCAACGACTGCCGACTCATGGTCACCAGGCTCACGCGGCTTACCGTCTTCTTACGGACGATCGGGAGCCTGCGGTCCGGGAACCGCGATCCCGGCACCATCGCCTCGGAGCCGGATCTGGCGCACGCGGCCGGCTCCGGCAAGATCGCGGTATTCGCGCAGGATCGACGAAGGGGAATCCGTTGCTCAAGGTGGGACTGTCTCGCGCAGCAGTGATTTTCGGCCTGGCGCTGGCCATGGTGGCCGGCGGCCCGGCTGTCGCGGCTCAGGCCGCCTACTACAACACGTACACCGACATCGCCCTGCTGCCGAACGTCAGCTGCTGCACCGGGGTGCAGGGCTTCGCCGCCGGAGCCACCTATCTCTACTCGGTCAAGAACCACACCAATGAGGACGACGTCTCGGTCATCTACCGGACGAACAAGTCCACCGGCACCACCGTGGTGATGACCAACGGCACCGACGACACGTCGACGAACACGTGGCTCGGGCACGGCAACGACATGACGATCGTCGACATCGACGGGGAGCACCACCTGTTCGTCGTGACGATGGCGGCGACCGGCGCGCAGCTGGTGAAGCTGCGTTACGACGGGACCACCTACTACAAGGCCGGTTCGTACCAGATCAGCCTCGACGGGGTGACCAAGTCACCGTCCGGGATCAGCCGGGTCGCGGTCACCAGCACGGCGATCACGTTCATGTTCAAGAGCGGCAGGACGCTCTACAACGGCAGTCTGCCGCTGCGCGCCTCCTCCGGCACCATCGCGCTGACCAAGGCGTTCGACCTGCAGGTCGACGATGCCCTCGTCAACGGCGCCACGGTGCCGGACCTGGGAACTTTCGCCAGCCAGGGCTTCTTCTACGACGCGACCGACAAGGTGCTCTACAACCCGCTGACCAAGGACAACCGCAGCATCGTGCTCGTCTACCGCAACGTGTCACCGGCGACGACCGGGACCGCGCCGGCCGCCACCGACCTCTCGTTCCGCATCACGTCCTCGAAGTACACGGCGTTCGAGATCGAGGGTGTGGGCATCAGCGACGGCACGCTCTACTTCACCACGAACCGCGCGAACGCCGACGGTTCCTACGACGGCGTCCACGCGTTCGAGGGCTACACCGCGGGCTAGATCCAACGCCGTTCAGTTAGGCGGTGTGGGTGGTCGTCAAGGTGTGTCGTAGGCAGGAAACAGCGGAGCTCCTGTATAGAGGGTGGTCACTCTAA
>NZ_LLZH01000049.1:0-18661 GCF_001509495.1 Actinoplanes awajinensis subsp. mycoplanecinus
GGCGGCGGTGGACACGCTGGCGTGGTCGGGGCTGCGTTCGCCGGGGGCGTTGCGGGATCGGTTGCGGGCCGGGCAGGGCTGGTTGAGGGTTACCGGGATTGCTAACGCGCGGGTTGCGGGGGAGGTCGCGGCTGCTCGTGCGCTGGAGGCCGGTGAGGGTTTGGGTCAGGTGCGGGCGTGCCTGTCGCAGGAGCCGGTGGCTGCGGTGGATCCGGAGCTGGTGCATGTGATCGCTGCGGGGCTGGGGTATCGGGCGTTGACGACGTGGTGTCCCGATGACGACGCGGCGTTTGACGTGGTGTTCGTGCCGGCTCAGGTCGGTGCCGAGGTTTTCGACAATGTGTGCCGGGCGGTGTCGGCCGGTCGTGCTTCGTTGCGGGCTTACGGCAATGATCCGCTGGCGTCGCGGTATACCGGTGATCTGACCAGCCGGTTGCGTCGGCAGCTGGGTGAGATGTTGCCGGCGCACATGGTTCCGGCGGTGCTGGTGCCGATCGACCGGCTCCCGCTGACACCCAGCGGCAAGCTCGACCGCCGGGCCCTGCCCGCGCCTGAGCTGGGCACCGCGCATACCAGCCGCGCCCCGCGCACTCCCCAGGAAGACCTCCTCTGCGGTCTGTTCGCCGAAGTCCTCGGCCTGCCCACCGTCGGCGTCGACGACAGCTTCTTCGATCTCGGCGGCGACAGCATCCTGTCGATCCAGCTGGTCAGCAAGGCCCGCCGGGCCGGAATCATGATCAGCGCACAGGACGTCATGCAGCACAAGTCCGTCGCCGCCCTGATCGCGGCGGCCGGCGCGGCGGCTCCCGCGCAGGACCGGCATCAGGACGACGGAATCGGAGACGTGCCGGCCACCCCCGTCATGGAGTTCGTCCGGCATCGTGGGCTCAACGAGCGTGACCTGCACCAGGCGATGGTTCTGCACACCCCCGCAGGCATCACGTTCGACCAGATGAGCCAAGTGCTCCAACGGGTCGTCGACCAGCACGAGATGTTGCGCGCCACGGTGAGCGTCACCGCGGACGGACAGTGGAATCTGCACACCAGGGCGGCCGGGTCGGTCCGGGCCGGCGATCTCATCGATCAGGTACGGGCCCGCGACTCCTCGTTGGCGGAAATCCGCGACATCCTGCGGGAGCGATACCCGGCCGCGCTCGCCGGCCTGGACCCGGCGTCCGGAGTCATGCTCCGCGCGGTGTGGGTGGATCTCGGCGAATCCCAAACCGGGCGCCTGCTCCTGGCCGTCAACCACCTGGCGATCGACGGCGTCTCCTGGCGGATCCTGCTGGAGGACCTCCCTGAGGCGTGGCAAGCGGTCCGGCGTCACCAGCCGCCGGCGCCCACTGCCCGCACCACCTCGTTCCGGACCTGGTCGCACCGCCTGCGCCAGCAGGCACAGCAACCCGATCAGCTAGGCACGCTGCCCTTCTGGGAGGACATGCTACGAGCGGTCTCCGGCGGTGCGGAGGAGGAGAGCACGGCCACGTCCGGCCCCGTCGATGAAACAGTCATGGCGTTCGACGCTCAGACGTCCGACGCCCTGCTCACTGTGCTTCCCGCCCGTTACCGCACGACGCCGGACGTGGTGTTCGTCGCGGCCCTCGCCGAGTCCTGCCGCCGCAGCGCGCTGCGGTACAGCCACGGTTTGCTCGTCGACCTCGAGAGCCATGGGCGCTACGACGCCAGGCTCGGTGTGGACACCACACGAACGGTCGGCTGGTTCACCAACATCTATCCCATCCGGATCGACGCCGGGCGCTCCGACGAAGCGGACTTCGAGGCCGGCGGGAAGTCCGTGGCGAATCTGCTCAAGAGCACCAAGGAGCAGCTGAACGCGGTACCCCAGGAAGGGCTCGGCTACGGCCTGCTGCGTTACTTGAACCCGGACACGGCGGCCCGGCTCGCTGCCCTGCCGACGCCCGCAGTGGCTGTCAACTACCTCGGCCGGTTCGGCGCGGTCAAGCAACAGGACTGGGCGCTGGCCGCCGAAGCGGACGTGCTGACCGTGACGGGCGGCGCCCCGCTGCTGCACCCCATCGAGCTCACCCTCCTCGCCCAGGAGCACGAGGAGGGGGTTCGGCTGGTGGCGACGTGGCGCTCGGCGTCGGTGGACACCGGTGCGCTCGTCGAGACGTGGCGCGACGTGCTCGCCGCGATGGCGCGACACGCGGGGGCCGACGGGGCCGGGGGCCTCACGCCCTCGGATGTACCCCTGGCGGCTCTCAGCCAGGAACAGATCGATGCGATCGAGGCGGAATGGGGACGGTAGCCGAATGACAACCAGGGAAATCCTCAACATCCTACCGCTGACGCCACTGCAGGAAGGGTTGCTGTTCCACTCCCTGTACGAGGACAGCACCTCGGACATGTACGTGGTCCAGCTGTCGCTCGAAGTCGCCGGAGAGGTCGACGAGGAGCGGCTCGCATCGGCCGGCCGCCGGTTGCTGAGGCGGCACCCGAATCTGGGCGCGGCGTTCCGCTATCGCGATGTCAGTCGTCCGGTGCAGATCCTCGTGCGAGAGCCCCGGCTGGACTGGCGTGTCGTCACGCTCACCAGCGGGGGCGACACCCTCGAGCAGATTCGTGAGCGGGACCGAGCGGAGGGTTTCGACCTGGAGAGCGGCTCGCTGCTGCGCCTGACGCTCGTGCGGCACGGCGCGCGCAAGGCCTACCTGCTGCTGACCGTGCACCACATCGCCATGGACGGCTGGTCGCTGCCGCTCGTGCTCGGTGAGCTCTTCCAGGCGTACGCGGAACCCGACGTGCGGCCTGCGGCCCCGGTCCCGTACGCGTCCTATCTCTCCTGGCTCGCCACGCAGAACCAGGAGCTGTCGCTCAAGGTCTGGACCGACCTACTCGGGGACGTCGGTGAGCCGACGCTGGTCGCCGCCGGTGGCAACGCGGCCAAGACCCGCAACAGCCGGGTGGAGATCGAACTGCCGGCCGCCACGACGGCTGCGCTGAACGCGCTGGCCCGCACCAGCGACGTCACGCTGAGCACGGTCGTGTCCCTCGCCTGGGCTGTGGTGCTCGCTCGCGTGACGGGGCGCCGGGACGTGGTCTTCGGATCCGTCGTGTCCGGCCGTCCGGTAGAGCTGCCGGATGTCGACCGGATCATCGGCTTGTTCATCAACACCCTGCCCTGGCGCGTCACGCTCGGCGACGAGCAGGTGCAGGTGGCCCTCACCCGCCTGCAGGGCGAGCAGAACCGCATGGCGGCCCACCACCACGTCGGGCTCAGCGACATCCAGAAGGCGCTCGACCTTCCGGTGCTCTTCGACACCGTTCTGATCTTCGAGAACTACCCGCTCCGGCGGCATGGCGCCGACGGCGAGGTCGCCGGCCTGCGACTGGTGTCCGCGAGCGCCTGGGAGACGACGCACTATCCGTTCACGCTGGTCGCCGTGCCGGGCGAGCAGTTGCGGCTGCGGGCTGACCACGACCCGGACCGGCTCGGTGAGGACACGGCCCGAGCACTGCTGGACCGGATGCGCCGGGTGCTCACCGCCCTCGCGGCCGGTCCGGACCGGCCGATCGCCGCCCTCGACGTGCTCGGCGAGGAGGAGCGCGAGCGGCTGCTGTCGACGTGGAACGACACCCGGCGCGAGGTGCCGGCCACCACCCTCGCGGCGATGTTCGCGCACCAGGCCGAGCGATCCCCGGAGGCCACGGCCGTCGTGTCCGGCGACGAACGGATCACGTACGCGGAACTGGACTCACGGGCCGCGCGGCTGGCGCGATGGCTGGCTGACCGGGGCGCCGGGCCTGAGCAGGTGGTCGCGCTGGCGCTACCGCGCTCGGTCGATCTGGTCGTCTCCGTGCTGGCCGTGCTCAAGGCCGGTGCGGCGTACCTGCCCGTGGAGCCCGGCCAGCCGGCCGAACGTGTCGCGAGGATGGTGGCCGACGCGGGCGCGCGGATTACCCTGACGTCGGCAACAGTCGCCCAGGCGCTGCAGGAGACAGCCGAGGGCTCGCTGCGGAACCCCGCGGTGACGCCTGGAACACCGGCCTACGTGCTGTACACGTCGGGATCGACGGGCACGCCCAAGGGGGTGGTCGTCACCCAGCAGGGCGTGGTGAACCTGCTCCATGCGATGGTGCAGCGGCTGGACATCACGGCCGACGACACCGTTCTCGCGCTGTCCTCGCTGATGTTCGACATCGCGGCGCTGGAGCTGTGGCTGCCTCTGCTGCGCGGCGCCCGCGTCGTGCTGGCGCCGCCGGATCTGCTCGCCTCACCCTCCGACCTCGGCCGGATCATCGGTTCCGGTGTGACGATTATGCAGGCCACACCGACCGCCTGGCGAATATTGCTCGGTGCGGTCCCCGAGGATCTGCTGCGCGACGTCAAGGCGATCTGCGGCGGCGAGGCGCTGTCGCCGACGTTGGCGGACAGCCTTGCATGGCGCACCCGCAGCGCGCTGAACGCGTACGGGCCGACTGAGACGACGATCTGGTCCACCGCGGCCCCGATCGGCGCCGGGGACGAGGCGCCCGCCATCGGGACGCCGCTGGCCAACACGATCGCCTACGTCCTCGACGACCGGCTCCGGCTCGTTCCCGAGGGCGCCGTCGGTGAGCTCTACCTGGCCGGGGCGGGTCTGGCCCGGGGATACACGAGCCCTGTGCGCACCGCTGAACGGTTCGTCGCCGACCCGTTCGGCGCCGCCGGGACCCGGATGTACCGGACCGGTGACCTGGTGCGGTGGGACGCCGCCGGCAACCTGCACTACGTCTCGCGCGCCGACGACCAGGTGAAGATCCGGGGACACCGGATCGAGCCGCAGGAGGTCACCCATCTGCTTTCGGCCCACCCGCTCGTGGCGCAGGCCGTGGCGCACGTGGTCACCGAGGAGGGCCGGCCTGCGGCGCTCGTGGGTTACATCGTGCCGAAGGCGCCTGACGGGTCCCTGCCCGAACAGTTGCGGGACTATCTCGCGCCACGCGTGCCGGCCGCGATGATCCCGTCGGCGTTCGTGCTGCTCGACGAACTCCCGCGTCTGGTCAGCGGCAAGGTCGACAAGTCGCGGCTGCCGCGTCCGGACCGAAGCCCCGTGGCGTCGATGACGGCGCCGGCGACGCCCAACGAGGAGGTGCTGCTGGAAGCGTTCCGGGAGACTCTCGAACGCAACGACATCGGTGTGCTCGACAGCTTTTTCGATGCCGGCGGCACGTCCTACTCGGCCACCATCCTGCTCGGCAAGATCCAACGGCGGCTCGGAGCCAAGCTGCCGCTGCGGGAACTGTTCGAGGCGCCCACCGTGCGGGGCCTCGCGGGCAAGCTCGGCATGGACATCCAGGACCGTTCCCTCGAGGTGATGATCCCGCTCAAGGGTGAGGGGTCGCTCCCGCCCCTGTTCTGCGTCCATCCGGGCGGCGGCATCAGCTGGGGATATGTGCATCTCATCAGCCATCTCGGCCCGGACCGCCCGGTCTTCGCGTTGCAGGCGCGTGGCCTGGCCGCCGCGGAGCCGCTGCCGTCGAGCATTACCGAGATGGCGAACGACTACGTCACCGAGATCCGCAAGGTGCAGGCGCACGGCCCGTACCACCTCTTCGGATATTCGTTCGGTGGCGTGGTGGCCCATGCCATAGCCACCGCGTTGCAGGAGGCCGGCGAGCAGGTCGCCCTGCTTGCGCTCGTCGAGGCGTACCCGTACGAGGGCATGCGCATGGAGGACGCCCCGAACATCCGCGAAGAGGACATGTTGAGCTTCATGCTCGACTTCGTCGGCCGGCGTGCGGACGAGCCGGATCCGGTCGGTCCGCTGACCTTCCAGCACGTCTCCGACACCCTGCGGACCCGTGGCAGCGCGCTGGCCACGCTCGAGGAACACCACATCCAGGCGATGGCGGAGATCCACGCCAACTGCCTTCTGCTGTATCACAACTCGGTGCTGACGACGTTCGACGGCGATCTGTTGCTGTTCGCCTCCGGGCGGACGCCCGGGACGCCGGAGCCGTCGGTCTGGCAGCGGTACATCAAGAGACACACCCGAGTCCACGAGGTCGACGCCGAGCATCACACGATGCTCGAGGAGGCCTCCCTGAAGAATATCGGGCCGATTCTGGCGCAGGTTCTCGACGACCTCGCCCGGCCCGTGCCCGCCGATGAACTGGAGAAACGATGAACAACCCGTTCGACGACGAGACCGCCAGCTTCCACGTGCTCGTGAACGAGGAGGGGCAGTACTCGCTCTGGCCCCTGCATGTCGCCATGCCGGGTGGCTGGTCGGTGGCCCTGGAGAACGAGCCGCGACAGGCCTGCCTCGACTACATCGAGAAGACGTGGACGGACATGCGACCCGAGTCGGTTCGCCGCGCCATGGACGGTGCGGTGGCCTCGGCGGCGGACAACTAGCCGCCTCCCCGGTCGGGGTGGCCGGGGCGATCCTCCGGGCACCCCGGCTCCACCCGTACCGCATGACTGTTCTACCTATGGGGAGCACTGAAGATGCAGTTGTCGGAGCAACAGATTCAGCAGTACGACGAGGACGGCTTCGTCCTCCTGGGACAGGTCTTCTCCGAGACCGAGATGAAGGCGATGGCGGGGGCGTTCCTGGACGACCAGGAGGTGCCGGGCCCGCACCGCGTCATGGAGGACGACGGCGTCAAGGTGCGTGCCGTCTACGCCTCGCATCTGCGTCATCCGGTGTTCCGGCACGTCGTCCGCGACTCGCGGCTGCTGGACCCCGCGAAGCAGATTCTCGATTCGGACGTGTACGTCTACCAGTTCAAGATCAATACGAAGCGTCCGTTCGGCGGAGAGTCGTGGTCCTGGCACCAGGACTACATCGTGTGGCGTGAGGTGGACGACCTGCCGAGCCCCGCGGCCCTCAACGTGGGGATCTTCCTGGACGAGGTGACCGAGTTCAACGGCCCGCTGATCTTCCTGCCCGGCTCCCAGAAGCTCGGCACCATCGAGAAGCCGAAGGCGCGGGACGAGAAGTCGGACGTGCACGTGGATCCGGAGGACTACTCCCTCAAGTCCTCGGACCTGGCCGAACTTTCGCAGGCTCGCCACATGACCAGCCCGAAGGGCACGGCCGGCTCGGTGGTCCTGTTTCACCCGGAGATCGTGCACGGGTCAGCGACGAACATCTCGCCGTTCTCGCGCAATCTGTTGATCATCACCTACAACTCCGTCGGCAACCTGCCCCGCCATCGTGGCGAGCCGCGCGCCGAGTACCTGGTGGGCCGGGACACCACTCCCCTGCTGGCGGTCGAGGGAGCCGTCGCGTGATATCGCCGGGCATCGCGGCCGTCGCCGCTGTCCTGGATGCGCCGGGAACGCCTGTCACCCTCCGGGGCCTGCCCGTGCCGCAACCGGCGGCGGGCGAGCTCATCGTCGACATCGAGTACGGCGGCATCTGCGGCACGGATCTGCATCTGCAGGACGGGCACCTTGCCATTCCCACGCCCGTGACGCTGGGCCACGAGGGACTCGGTGTCGTGGCAGCCACGGGCGCCGCCGACGTGATCGATGGCAACGGCCGGCTGCTGTCGGTGGGCGACCGCGTCATGTGGGCGTCCTCCGTCTCGTGCGGTCGATGCTCGGCGTGCGCCGATCAGTTGGAGCCGACGCTGTGCAGCCGGCGGCAGACGTACGGCGTGAACCGCACGGTGACGGCGGACTCAGGCCCGACCGGATCCTGGGCCGAGCGCATCCGGCTGCACCGCGATGTCACCGTCGTGAAGCTGCCCGATGAGGTCGACTCCCTGTCCGCCATGTCGCTGGCCTGCGCCGGTCCGACGATGGTCCATGCCCTCGTGGACCGCTGGACGATCAAACCGGGCGACGTGGTCATCGTGCAGGGCAGCGGCCCGGTCGGCTTCGCGGCCGCGGCGCTGGCTGAGCTGTCCGGTGCGCGCCAGGTCATTCTCGTCGGCGGCCCGGCGAACCGGCTCGCGCTCGCGGAATCGATCGGACTGGGCACCGCCCACGTCAACGTCATCGAGGGGGACCGGCAGGCGGCCCTGGCCGAGGCGGTCCGGCTGACCGGTGATGCCTACGGCGCCGACGTCGTGGTGGAATGCACCGGCGTGCCCACGGCTATCGCCGAAGGCCTGCGGCTGGTGCGCCGCGGAGGCGCCTACGTCGTCGTCGGCCAATACACCGACAGCGGTGACACGGTCATCAACCCGCATCAGATCGTCTTCCGGCAGTTGACCGTCGTGGGTTCGTGGGCCTTCACCGGCAGCCATCTCGTCAAGTATGTGAATCTCCTGCCGCAGCTGACCAGGCGATTCGACATCGGCCAGATGGTCTCGGTCTTCCCGCTGAAGGACGTGGACGAGGCGATGAGGTCGGCGCGGGCCGGCGATGTCGTGAAAGCAGTGCTCGGCGTGGGCCGATAGCCGCCCTCGAATCCATCAGCAAGAAGGATGTGACCAGTCATGATGAATGTCAGCTCGCCGGCGACGCGGTGGCTGCGGCGGTTCCGTCCCGTCGATTTCCCGGTGGAGCGAATCATCTGTTTCCCGCATGCCGGAGGAGCGGCGAGCTACTTCCGCTCGTGGCCCGCCTGGCTACCGGAGAAATGCGAGCTTCTCGCCGTGCAGTACCCGGGTCGGCAGGACCGGGTGCAGGAGCCCTGCATCAGGGACATGAAGGAGATGGTCGAGACCTTGGTCCCGGTGCTCGCCCCCTTGCGGGATCGGCCCCTGGTCTTCTTCGGCCACAGCATGGGGGCCGCTATCGCGTATGAGACGGCGGTGGACCTGGAACGGACGCTGGACTGTTCCGTTCGGCTGCTCGCCGTGTCGAGCCGTGAGGCCCCGGACAGCATCGTGCCGCGGGATCTGCATCGGCAGAGCGACGAGGCGCTGGTGGACGATATCAAGAAGCTGGGTGGCTTCGAGCCGGAGATCTTCGACGTGCCTGAGCTGCGGGCGCTGGTCCTGCCCACGGTACGGGCGGACTACCAGCTGATCGAGACCTACCAACCCAGCTTGCACAAGCTCCGGGCGCCGATCGCGGCATACGCCGGCAATCTCGAGGCGGAACTCCTACCCGATGGCTTGGAAGCGTGGGCGCACTGCACGCAGGCGGGATTCTGGTCGAAGCTCTTCGGCGGCGATCACTTCTACCTGCAAAAGAATGAGGAGTCCTTGGTGCAGGATCTGGTTCGGCGGACACGGGAGTGACAATCTTGCGGAAAGTAACTTTCGTGGAGCTGACCGTCTTCGAGCGGGTCGTTCCGCTGGCGTCGGGATATCTCGAGGCCTACGCGAAGGCCGACAGCTATCTGGCGCAGTCGTACTCTTTCGACAAGTACGTCGTCGAAGTCTCGTTGCCGCGCAAGAAGGTGATCGCCGATCTGGTCGCGGCCGCCGCCGACGTATATGCGTTGAGCTGCTACGTGTGGAACACCGGCGCCATGCGCAAGATCGCCACCGCCCTCCGGGAGGCCCTGCCGCAGGCGCACATCATCCTCGGTGGTCCTCAAGTCATGCACCATCCCGACCGTTACCTGAGCACGGCCGACCCCCGCACTGTGCTGTGCAACGGCGAAGGCGAGGCGATTTTCGCCCACTATCTGCGTGAGCTGCTGGAACCGGTGCCCGACATGGCGAAGGTGCCGGGGATCAGCTTTCCCCGCGACGGGGTGATGGTGACCAATCCGCAGCCTCCGCGGATCTCCGACCTCAACACCATCCCGTCGCCGTATCTCACCGGCGTCTTCAAACCCGAGTACACGATGGCCATCCTGGAGTCGAACCGCGGATGTCCCTATCACTGCGGGTTCTGCTACTGGGGCGCCGCCACCAACGACCGGGTGTACCGGTTCGACGAGGAACGGGTCCGTGAGGAGATCACCTGGATCGCCCGCAACGACGTGTTCTTCGTGCACATCGCCGACGCGAACTGGGGGATGCTCAGCCGGGACATCGAATTCTCCCAGCACATCGCCGACTGCAACCGCGAGTACGGGCTGCCCGGAGCCATCTACTTCTCCTCGGCGAAGAACAAACCCCACGCCGTCACCAAGATCGCCGACATATTCCAGAAAGCCGGCGTCATCGCCGCGCAGCCCATATCCATGCAGAGCATGGAACCGGCTGTGCTGCAGATCGTCGACCGTTCCAACATCAAGCTGTCGGCGTTCAACGAGGTGCAGCAGGACCTCAAGGAACGTGGTGTCAGCTCGTTCATCGAGCTCATCTGGCCGCTGCCCGGGGAGACGGTGAGCTCCTTCAAGAGCGGTATCGGCAAGCTGTGCGACAACGAGGCCCAGACGATCATCGCGTACCCCCACCTGCTGCTGCACAACACGCCCCTGTACCGCGATCGCGACCGGCTCGGGCTCGTCACCCGTGCCGACGAGCAGGAGGCCGGTGAGTCAGAACTCGTCATCGGCACCCAGGAGGTCGACTATGCAGACTTTCTGGAGGGCATGTGGTTCTTCTACGCCGTTCACTCCGTGCAGAACACTCGGGGACTGCGTCTCGTCTCGCGCCACCTCGCCGACGCCGGAGTCGCCAGCCACGACGAGGTGCTGTCCGCCTTCGTCGACCACTGGCGCAACGCGACGGCCGACGACGAGCTCGTCTCGTTCATTCGCAAGTCAGTCGATCACTTGGGATTTCGGGAGTTCAGTAACTACGGACTCACGATCCATAACGTGCTTCACGCGCAGCGGGCGCTTTTTGGCAAGCACTTGCGAAACTTCGTCCAAAGCCAAGATTGGTGGTCGGACGAGCAGAGCCGCATACTGTTTGACCTGGACCAGTTGAACCGCCCATACGTCTACAGCAACACCCCCCTCGACACGCCGCAATTGCTTTCGGGGACCATGAAACTGATCCGTCAAGGCCGGCGGCAGTACGTCGTCGAGGTGGCGGATGAGTGGGCGGACCTGGTGATCTCGCGCGTCCGGCTGGAACCGGATGCCAAACAGCCGGGCCGGCTCTTTGTCGTGGATCACAAGCGTATGCAGATGCCTTTTATGTCAAGTCAAACTCTGGAACACAACTCGCACTACTGTCACGGCGTCATCGAGAAGATTGAGAACATCGCGCCGTTCTGGCGTGTGCCGTGAACCGTCGGACTGAGGAGGACTCTGTGAATGCAAGCCCGGATGCCGTTCGAGCACTTGTAGCCGGTGTTCTGAGGATAGACGAGGAGAGGGTTGACATCCTATCAGGTCTCGTCGATCTAGGCGCCACCAGTATCGCCGTTATGGAGATTATAGTAGAGGTGGAGGACTCATTCAGTGTGGAACTGACCGACGAACAGATGGACGAAGTTGTCACGGTCGAAGACTTGGTCCGTTTGATCAACAAGAGCCTCGACGAACGTGCTGCGAGGAGATAGATTTCCGAAAGTCTGCCGCAATCACGATGGTGGTCGGAGGGCTATGAACGTGTCATTGAGATCACAGGCTGGTTTGGTGCATAGCCGGATTCTGGGAATCGGCACCTACCGCCCGAGAAGAGTGGTCCGAAATGCTGAGCTGTGTCGAACAATAAAATCTACTCCCGAGTGGATCGAAGAGCGTAGTGGAATCCGAGAACGGCGCTTTGCTGCCGAGGATGAGACGTTGTTGACTATGGCGTCGGCGGCCGCACGCGCGAGTCTTGCTGCTACCGACGTTGCGGCCTCGGAGGTCGACTATCTTGTGGTGGCAAGCATGTCGAACATGCTGCAGACGCCGCCGTTGTCGGTCCTTGTTTGTCATGAGATTGGCGCGCGAAGGGCGGCGGGGATCGACGTTTCAGGGGCGTGCGCTGGCTTTTGCCATGCGGTTGCCATCGCTTCAGACGCGGTACGAACGGGCAACGCTACGAACGCGATAGTTATTGGTGTCGAGCGGATGACTGACATCGTTGACCCGGAGGATCGGACGGTTTCGGTGTTGTTCGGTGATGGAGCCGGCGCGGTGTTGATCGGCCGATCGACCGCAGTTGGCGTCGGCCCGGTGGTCCGCCGTGCCGACGGGGCCCATGCTTCGGCATTGCGAATGTCGGGATACTGGGGTGAGCCGGATGTGCGACCGTGGATGCAAATGGATGGTCGTGACGTATTCCGCTGGGCCGTGAAAAATGTCGTACCCGCGTGTTCAAATGCTGTTCGAGCGGCAGGATTGGCGCTGAGTGACATTGACGTATTCGTGCCGCATCAGGCCAACCTCCGTATGATTGAAACCATGACGAAGCGTCTCGGTCTGCGTTCCGATGCTACCATCGCGCGGGACGTAATAAACGCCGGAAACACGTCCGCTGCTTCGATACCGCTCGCTCTCGATGCGCTGCGGACTGAGAGCCTTACTCGTGCAGGTGATATCGCCTTGCTCGTTGGATTCGGTGCCGGGATGAACTATGCAGCTCAAGTTGTCATTGTTCCCTAGCCTCAGCCATTTCGGCACGGCCGTTTCGCGATCGATAGTGGCGGGGAGTGACGATGTTCGCCTCGGCGTGTCGGATATGGACGAAGCCCCGTTGAGACCAGGTCTTCTCACGGATCTGGTGCAAACGGAGCTTCGTCGTGCCGCAGTCTGCCACTCTCATTGCCGATCCGTCGCCCGTGCTGGCGTCCGGGATGTTTGTTCACGCCTTCGTGTCACGGTCTGCTCGACCTGCTGCTGGCCGTCTCCGACGGCCACTCCGACCAAGGCCGTGATCATCCAGTCGCGGTCGTGCTTGCGCTCGTCGCGGCAGCAACGGTAGCTGGATTGAGCCTTTTTCATCGTGCGTAGCGGTTGGCTTCGACGTGATGCAGGACGAGGATGGCCTGCACGATCGCGGTCGCGCGGCGCGGGCAGCAGCGCAGCTTGGACAGGATCTTCCAGGTCTTGAGTGTGGCGATCGCGCGTTCGCCGGGGGCGCGGATCTTGGCGTGTGCCCGGTTGACCGTTTTTTGCCGGCGTGACAGCTTCGGCCGGAAGCGGCGCCGCTTGAACGGCGTGCGCACGCTGCCGCGGGCGCCCTGATAGCCCTTGTCGGCGAAGGTCATTACGTCTGCGCTGGTCAGCGCGTCGATGATGCCGTGGGTGCGGGCGGCGGTCAGGTCGTGGATCGAGCCGGGCAGCGCCGGCGAGGCCCACACGAGACGCCCGGCTGCGTCGGCGATGACCTGCACGTTGACGCCGTGCCGTTTGTGCTTGCCGGAGTAGTACGGCTTCTGGTCGGCGACCCGGTCGATCGATATCAATGTGCCGTCCAGGATCGCGTACGCCAACTGCTGGATGCGCCGCATCGCGCCGGCGAGGTTGGCGGCGGCCGCGCTGAGCAGGGCGATCGCCTCCTGGACGTAGCGCCAGGCGGTGGCGACGCCGATCTCGAAGCCTGCCGCGAGGCGGGTGTAGGGGTCGCCGTTGCGCAGGTGGGCCAGAGCGAGCAGGGCCTGACGGCCGGGGTTCAATCGCCGCCATCGCGATCCGCGCTGCTGGCGGTGGGTGCGGATGCGTTCGGCGAGGTGGTTCAGGGTCCGGCTGGACAACGTGATCGTGGCAGGGTAGGACAGCATGGCGAGGCTCCCGGTCAGGGCTTCGAGTCTTGGTCGACAGCTGTCCTACCTGGAGCCTCGCATTCATCGATCACCGGCCCTGCTATACCTGCCCGGAGCTGCAAGATCAGCTTGGAAAAGGCTCATTGAAGTGATCTCAGCAAGATCCGGGTAGGTATTTATATTCAAAATGGGTCAGGTGGAGCGCAGCCGCGACGATGTCGCCGGTTCTGCGCGGACTGGCTGGATGTCGCCGGTTCTGCGCGGACTGGCTGTGGTGCGGCGAAGGGTTTTCCAGCGTCCGATCAGGATGGCGAAGCCGGGTTCGCCTTGCCATCGCAGGCCTCGGAGCAGGCTGTTGCAGGCGCGGTTGTCGAAGGAGAGCCGGCTGCCGTCTTTGGGTTGCTTGACCGGTGTCTTGATGCCGTGACCTGTGCCTTCGTAGCCGGAGTCGGCCAGGGTGGGGAGATCGAGTTCGCTGGCGGACCAGTTGAGTGCGGCGGTGACGCCCAGGTCGCGGGCGCATCGGGTGTCGTGCAGGTGCCCGGGCATCGCCTCGGAAGTCCAGATCGGCAGACCGTCCGGGCGCATGATTGCTTGAATGTTTGCGCCGAAGTCGCGGTGCTTGCCCGAGTACCAGGCATCAATCGTTTCGCCTTTGGTGCTGAGCGTGGTCTCGGTCAGCCGGTCGCAGTCGAATAGTTTTCCGTCGAGGATGACGTGTGACTAGCCGTCGGCGGCGACCCGGCGCAGGGCGGTGTGCAGGTCCTGGGCCTGAGCGGCCAGGACGGCGACGCCCTCGTCGCGGTAGCGGTACGCCGTGGCCCGGGAGGCGCCGAAGCCGGCTCCCAGCAGCGCGACGTCCTCCGCTTTGCGGAACCAGACGAGGACAAGAAGTGCCTGGTAGAAGCAGGTCAAGGCGCGAGTTCCGGTCCGGGTTCCCCGGGCTCGGCGCTCGGTGGCGAGCAGCCGTCCGAGGTGGCGCACGAGTTCCCTCGGGACGTCGAGCATGGCAGGATAGGCGATCACGTGGAGCCCTCTCGAAGGCGTGTTTCTGTCGCAAGGACGTGTCTATCGATGGCTCCACGCCTATATCCAGCATTGTCCGGTACGCGGCAACTATCCGTTTCGTACCGAATCAGCCGCCATTCCTTGCTGAGATCACTTCACTATCCGTTTCGTACCGAATCAGCCGCCATTCCTTGCTGAGATCACTTCACTGTCGTCGGTATCGACGGCCACTCGGCCAGCAACGCTCTGATCTGCGGCTTGACGGCATCCACGATCGACCGCTCCGCCGACCGCGAATACGACGGCGGCGTGTCCGCCGCCAACGCCCGCCGCACGGTGTTCCGCCCGACCCCGAGTTTGCGGACGATCGCCTTGATCGGCCTCCCTCCGCCCGATGAAGCCGACGGATTTCCGCCCAGTCCACCACGCTCAACACCCTCCCGATCATGGAAGGGGGGTCCAGGTTCAGCCGCCGCCTGGGGTCGGTGACCAAGACCTGCGTTTGTGCGGAATCCGGATGTGCCGTGCGGAATCTGGATCTGCCGATGACAGCTCGCTTGAGCATCATGCGGAGATTCCCAAGACACCAATTCCGACGGGGTCGGCTGGCCTTGATTTCCAGTAAGTCCGGCGGCGACCGCGAGTAACGTTTGACTTCCAGGATCAGGGATATTTGGGGGTCGAAGGCCGTGAACCCGGGGAGCGCTGCGGGACGACCGGAACAGATCCCAGCAAGCCTGGGCCTGCGGGTGTACGTGGTCGCGGTGATCGCAGCCGTCCTGATCGTCATGCCGATCGCGGGCTACCGGCTGGGTCCTCACCCGAACCTGATGATCGGGTTTTTCGTCCTCATGGCGGCGGCCGACTTGCTGACCGCGCATCTGCTGGTGCAGCAGTTCCTAGCCAGTGGCCGGCTGTCGACGCTCGGCCTGTCGTCGGCCTACCTCTACTCCAGCCTGTTGATGATGCCCTACGCCCTCGTCTTCACCCGGCTGCAGCGCTGGGGTCCCGGCTCGACCTGGTCCGAGGTCTGCGTTCCGTGGCTGTTCGTGGTCGTCATCTGCGGGTTCCCGGTGCTGGTGGCGGTGCAACAGATGGTTGTCACCGCACTACCGGCCCGGCTGAGCAAGCAGGCCCGGGCGCGGCCACGGGCCGCCACCGCGGTCGCGGCCGCTGTGACGCTCGCGCTGGTGGCCGCGATAACGGGCCTCATCGTCGGTGCCGCCGACCAGTTGCCCCGGCTTTACCAGGACGGTGCGCCGACCGCAGCGGGCCGTTGGGTGGTGGGTGTGGGGCTGCTCGCCGCGGCCGTCAGCCTGCTGGTGGTGGTCAGGGACCTGCGCCACCGGCCGTCGGTGGAACGGTGGGTGGCCGTGGCGATGAGCGCGTCCCTGGCCGCCGCGACCCTGTACCTGGTCACTCCGTACCGTTATTCGCTCGGCTGGTATGCGGAAGCGGTTGCTCTGCTGGTCTCTTCCGGAACGGTGTTGCTGGCCCTGCTCGCCGAAACCGCGAGCCTCTACCGTCGGCTCTCGGTAGCTCACGCGGATCTCGACCGGGCCCACCGTGAACTGGGCCGCTGGGCCGAGCACCTCACCGCCGTCAACCGCGAATTGGAGGCCACGGGCATCTGGAAAGGCGACATCATCGCCACTCTCACCCACGAGATCAACCAGCCCCTGGCCGTGATCTCGGCCTACTCCGAAGAACTGACCCACGAGTGGGACACCACCACCGACGATGAACGCCGCGCCGCCGCCCAGGCACTCGGCAGCCGGGTCAACCAGCTACTCGACATGGCCGCGCACCTGCTCGCACTCTGCCGCGCCGAACCGGGCCGCATCCACACCCAACCCGTCGCGCTGCCGGTCGAGCAGGCGCTGGACCGGGTCACCGACAACCTGACCAAGCAGGCCCGCATGCGGGTCACCGCCAGCTACGGCCCACCCGGCGCGGCCGTCTGGGCCGACCCGGTGCACACCCACGAAGTGCTCACCAACTTCGTCACGAACGCGGTCAAATACAGCCCCGGCAACATCTGCGTGTCAGCGACCCTCAACGACACTGGCAACGACGTTCTGCTCACCGTCACCGACGAAGGCAACGGCGTACCACCGGACTTCGTCGCGCACCTGTTCGACCGGTTCACCCAGGCCGAACAGACCGACGGTCCGAGGACCGGCGCCGGGTTCGGGCTGTACCTGTGCAAGCTGCTCGCCGAGGCGAACCACGGCCAGGTCTGGTACGAGAACGTCGTCCCGCACGGCGGCCGATTCGTGCTGCGCCTGCCCCGAGCCCGGCCGAGCCCGGAAGCGACGGAATCGTTGGACCTGCTGAACGGTGAGCCTTCGCCGCTCTGATGGCGCGTCAAACGCTTGGACCTGAACCGCCTGATGACAGCGCCCGAAACTCGTGTCATCGCCGATCCAGGGCGGGGGAGCTTGGTGGAACGTCGGGTGACGAGTTCCGGTACTCGTCGAGGAACTCGACGACGGTGAGACCGCCTTCCTGGCCGAACGCCTGCTGGTAGGGATCCGCCCCGGGCGGTGCGATTGGCCGGCGATGGCGAGGTGACCTGCACCTGCAGCAAAATTGCGCGAGCTCGGCTGTGAATTCGGCCAGGGCTACCTCCTGGCCGGCTCAGATTTCCTCGCTACTCGGCAAGGACGTCAGCCTTGTGGTCTCCTGACCCCGCCCGTCGGCGCGTTCCGGATGCTGGTCTCTCTCACGGTCCCACAGCCGGTATGACCGGCGATCGGACGATCCCCCAGCCGATGCGAACCGGACGCGGCGTCCTGTGCCACAGGACAAGCAGCCAGGCGATGCCGATCATCGAGACGACTGCCAGCCCGCCCCATTCCACGGCGGTGAAGATGTTGACCTGCTCGGTGCTCGGCTCGACCAGCCATCCGTGCGGCGTCGCCACGAACTGTTCGCCCTCGGTCAGTACCAGCGTCAGGTAGAGGGCGATGCTGTGCATCGAATCCCACAGACCGTGCAGGATCGACACGCCCAGGTATGTGAGAACCACCTTCGCGGTGGTCCTGAAGTGCTGCGGCCGGGATGCGGCGAACAAAATCCCGCCCAGGATCGCGGTCCACAGGCCATGCCCGACCGGCGCCAGCAGGCCGCGCAACACCTCGGTCTGCACCAGCTGTGCCAGCGACAACCCGTCGACCGAGAAGAGTGCGGTGAAGGCATAGCCGGCGGACTCGAACGCGGCGAACCCGAAGCCGACGGCGGCGCCGAGGATCATCCCGTCCCGCAGCGTTCTGGTCCGCAGGCGGCGGGTCAGCATCATCAGGGCACCGAGCTTGACCGCCTCCTCGATCAGTCCGACTCCGAAGAACAACCACGGCGACGGGTGCAGCAGGAACGCCTCGAGCACCGAGGCACCCAGGACGCCGAGGACACCGCCGGAGACGAACGTCGAGAAGATCAGCCCGTCGGTTATCTCTCCGGTCTCGCGGCGTTCGAAGGCCCACGCGACGAAGGTGACCGGCACCAGGAAGCTGCCGAGCAGTACCACGGTCGGTATCAGGTTGGCGTTGCCGGTCACGAAAATGATCACGACGGCGGCCATCCAGAGCACGAGCCCGGTCAGGAACATGCGTAACCACACGCGGCCTGACCGGGTCGCAGGGTGGGTGGTGAACACGGCCTCAACCACGATCGGGCTCCCATCTCGTACGGGCTCGGCACGGGCGGCATGCCGCCGCCCGTCGCACCCTGTCGCCGGTTCGCTGCGGATCCGGTCCTTCAGGATTACCGCTGTCGGCCACCGGCGTCGATTGGCATGATTGCCAATCCCGGGCACTCGTCCTGGACCTCGCCGCGGCCGCGTCGCGTCAATGGGCCGGACGCCGATTGCGCGTCAGTTCGGCCGCCTCGGTGAGCTGTCGCGGAATGTACAGAGCCAGGTGCAGGGATCGAACGGCGGCGACTGTACGGGTGGGCGCCTCGAGTTTCGCGCGAATGTGTTCCATGTGTGCGGCCACCGTGCGTTCGGTGATGAAAAGAGTGCGGGCGATGTGCTGATTTGCCCGGCCGTCGATGATGAACCCCAGAATTTCCAGTTCGCGGTGGGTCAATCCGCGCAGATCACCTGAGCCTCGATCCACCGCTGAATGGTGAGACGGCGGCACCCCGGAAGATAGAAAGTGCCCTCTGGCCTGGGAGGATAGGAGTTCTGACGCTTCTATT
>NZ_LLZH01000050.1:0-12587 GCF_001509495.1 Actinoplanes awajinensis subsp. mycoplanecinus
GCTTTGGCGGGGGCGGCGGGAGTTCGCGTTCGGCGCTGGCAGGGCGGCAGGAGCCCGCGTTCGGCGCTGGCGGGGCAGCGGAGGTCCGCGTTCGGCGTCGGTGGGGCGGCAGGAGTCCGCGCTCGGTACTGGTGGGGCGGCAGACGCACGCGTTCGGCGTTGAAGGGGCGGCAGGAGTCCGTGCTCGGCGTCGGTGGGGCGGTGGAAGTCCGCGTTGGCCGGGTTCGGGGGCGGTGGCGGTCCGCGGTCGGGTTGTGCGTGCGGCTACCGCCCCCAGGTGGGCGGCAGGCGCACGCGATCTGGCAGTGCGGACTCTCACCGCCCCACCCAGGAGCTACCGGCCAAGTGGCATTGCGGCATGCCCGGCTGGCTGCAGAGGCCGTTATGGGTGCCTTGGATAACGGCCGCCAGGTCCACCTCGGTCGGTCGGGCTGGCTGCAGGGGCCCTCATGAGTCCGGATTAACGGCCGTCATGGCCAGCCCTGCCCGGCGAGCGCCCATAGCGCTGCCGCAACCGGGGTGACAACCTCGCTCGCCGACCGCGCCGACCGCGCCGACCGCGCCGACCGCGCCGACCGCGCCGACCGCGCCGACCGCGCCGACCGCGCCGAGCGAGCACTCATCGTGGGTTCGGCACCGTTGACATGCTCGCAACCCCAGCCCGGGATGACGCCCGCTGGTCTTGAGTCGCGGCCGGGTATCAGCCAGGCAAGGTTCGGGCGGGGAGGGCCATTCGGAAATATCAAGCCTGACGGTTTTCGAATGGCCCTCCCCGCCCGAACCGTCCACCTCGCGCCTGGGGCAGAGCCAGCCGGGGCAGAGCCAGCCGGGGCAGAGCCAGCTGGGGCGGGGCCAGCTGGGGCGGGGCCAGCCTGGGGCGGGCAGGGGGTTTTGGGTCGGGACCACCCACGGGCATTGCCCTGGAGGGCCGAGCGCTTTGGACGCGCCAGCGGCCAGCTCGGGCCGGAAGGGCCCTCGGCGGGAGCGGCGGTCTGTACCCACCGCCCACCTACGACATCCTGATTTTGATCTTGATTGGGGAGACCGGAACGAGGGACAAACGTGCCACTTGTGATTGGACCGCCGGGCAGCGGGTAGGCACAAGGCAGCGGCAATGTCATCGATGAAGGAGGCCGACATGCAACCCACGCCTTTTACTCCGTGGTCCTGGCGGGACCCGGCTCTGGCCGGAAATGCACAGCCCGCCGACGCCGATGTCGTCGACGAGGCCGGCCGGATCGGTGTTGATCTGGTCGGGTACAAGGTCGAGGCGACCGATGGGCACATCGGCTCGATCGACAAGGCCAGCTACGACGTCGGCAACGCCCACCTCGTGGTGGACACCGGTCCGTGGATCTTCGGTAGCAAGGTGCTGCTGCCGGCCGGCACCGTGCAGAGCGTCGACCACGACGAGCGCAAGGTCTACGTGGATCGCACGAAGGACCAGATCAAGGACTCTCCGGAGTACGACAAGGAGACCTTCGAGACCGAGGGCTACCGGGATCAGGTCGGCGACTACTACGCCGGTAACTACCGGGACTATCCGCGCTGACGCGGACTTCTGCGTGCTGTCCCGCCCGAAACCCCCTCGGGCGGGACAGCCAGGAACTCGGCGAGCCGAGCAGCCGCCGACAGCATCGCCTGACCGTGAGTGATCAGCCGAGCCCGCCAGTCGGCAAGTGACGCGGCCAGGGCTGCGGCGCCGCCGGCCGCGCGGACCTGGCCGAGCACCGTGGCGATGTGCGACAGGCCGTGACCACCCCGCCGGAGCAGGTGGGCCAGCTCCGCGTCGCGCACGTCGTCCGGGCTGTAGAGCCTCTGCTGCGACGCCCGGTCCCGGGTCGGCACCAGGATCCCGGCCTGCTCCCATTTGCGGAGCGTCGCGGGGGTGACCCCGAGCCGGTGAGCGAGCGCCCCGACCGGCAGCGCCGCCGACAAGCCGACCGGCACCGGCGCCGGCACAGGTAGAGCCACGAGGGAGTCCGCGGCCGCCTCGACGGCGGACAGCGTCTCCCGGTCCCTGATCAGCCGGGCGTGACCGCTATCGATCGTCGTGAAGACGGTGTTCAGATCGCCCTGCATCGCGGCCCGCATGATCACCCCGGCCGGCCCGTGCCCGTATGCCTTGGCGAGCGCGAGAAACGCGCCCACCGCGAGCACGTGCTGTTCGCCGTAGGCGCGATACCCGGTCGGGGTGCGCTGCGCCGGCGGGATGACCCCGTCGCTCTCGTAGTTGCGGATCGCCTGCGCGGACAGCCCGTGCGGCCGCGCCAGATCCACCGGCCGGTAACTGATGGTTTGAGACTTCGGCATCATGCTCCTGGAAGAACTCAGCGGAACCCTCACTGGGTGTGTCAACGATACGATAGAGGCCATGCCTATCGAAGAAGTCGACGCGCTCGCCGAGCGGATCCGGCGCCTGCCCGGCGTCACCGAGCTGATCGCCGGCCCCGGCACCGGCGCGCCCGAGCTGAGCTGGGGTGACCGTTTCTACTTCGTCGGTGACGACCGGATGCGCCCGTTCGCCACGATCGTCGTGCGCAACGTCCCCGGCTTCGACGAGCGCTCCGACCTGGACCGCCCGGGCAGGTTCCGGCTCAACGTCGAGCTCGGCCGCGTCGCTTTCAAGGACCTTTTCGGGTACGGACCGGAAGCCTTTGCCACCCACCAGTCCGAAATCGACTTCTCCGCAGCGGGGCGCTGGTTCCCCCACCCGGTCTACGCGGTCCAGAGCTGGGCGTCGATGGTGAACCCGCCCGAGGACGAGGACGTCGACCGGCTGATCCGGCACGCGCACGCCCGCAGGTGACCGGATCGTTCCGGGGTGGGTCTGGAAAGGGCCTGTCCCGGCCCACCCGGAGCGGGTTCGATGGACGGTATGACTGAAGCTCTGATCGTGATCGACGTCCAGGAGTCGTTCCGCGCCCGCCCGCTATGGCAGACCGTGAACAACCCTGAGGTCGTCCCGCATGTGCAGCGCCTGGTCGACCACGCGCGCGCCACCGGGCAGGCCGTCATCTGGGTGCTGCACTCCGAGCCCGGCAGCGGCGGCACCTTCGACCCGGCGAACGGTTTCGTCCGGCTGATGGACGAGCTGGTCCCGGCGGACGGTGAGCCGGTGCTGGTGAAGACCGTGCACAACGCGTTCACCACCACCGACCTGCAGCATCGGCTGACCGTGGCCGGGGTGCACGCCGTGACGGTCTGCGGGCTGCGTACCGAGCAGTGTGTGGAGACCACCGCCCGGTTCGCCTCCGACCTCGGGTATCAGGTCACCTACGTCACCGACGCGACCGCGACGTTCCCGATCCCGCACTGGGAGGCGCCCGAGGACCAGAGCGTGGCCGAGCTGCTGGCCGACCCGCGTACGCTGGCCGCCGCGGACGTGGTGACCCGCACGGAGTACGCGCTGGCCGGCCGCTTCGCCACCGTCCGCACCGTGGCAGAGGTGGAGAAGGGCTGACCGGATCGTGAGCGTGGTGGTGTTCGTCCTCACCCCGCAGGTGCATCTGCTCGACCTGGCCGGGCCGGCCCAGGTCTTCTCCACCGCGCCCGGCTACACGCTCCGCTACGTCGCCGAGTCGCCGGCCGTACCGACCTGGCAGGGCGTGGTGCTGCAGGCCGACCTGGACTGGCCCGCGCTCACTCCGGACGATCTCGTGGTCGTCCCGGGCTGGCGCGACGGGTACGGCTTCTTCCGCACCGCCACGCTCCGCCGGATCGCGGAGCATCACGCGGCCGGTGGCACCGTGGCCAGTGTCTGTGCCGGCGCCGACGCGCTGGGCCGGGCCGGGTTGCTCGACGGCCGACGCTGCACCACCCACCACGACCTGCAGGACGTCCTGGCCCGCAGCTATCCGCGGTCGGCGCTGGTCCGCGACGTGCTCTACGTCTCCGACGACCGGGTGGTCACCTCGGCCGGCATCGCCAGCGGCATCGACCTGGCGTTGCACCTGGTCGCGCTGCGGCACGGCCCGGCGGTGGCCGCCCGGGTGGCCCGGGAGATGGTCGTCTACGCCCGGCGCAACGGCGACGAGCTGCAGGCCAGTGCGATGCTGCGGCACCGCGCGCACCTCAGCGACGTGGTCCACCGGGTGCAGGACCGGATCGACGCGTCGTTCGCCGAGCCGTTGCGGCTGGCCGAGCTGGCGGCCGGGGCTGACGTCAGCGAACGTACGCTGACCAGGCTTTTCGCGGCCGCGACCGGGCGCACTCCGCTGCGGTATCAGCAGCTGTTGCGGGTCGAGCGGGCGGAATACCTGATCGGGCACGGCGCGACGGTCGAGGCCGCGGCCCGCGCGGTAGGTTTCGGCGACGCGCGGATGCTGCGGAGACTACGAGCGAGGTGACGCGCGGATGCTGCGGAGACTGCGAGCGAGGGTGAATTGACGCTACGAGGGGTTCTCTTCGACCTGGACGGCACTCTGGGTGACCATGACGCTTCGGTGGAGCTCGCGCTGACGGCCTGGTTGCCGACTGTCGGAATGGTCGCGGATCCGGCCACGATCGCCCGCTGGCACGAGGTCGCCGAAAAGCATTTGGCCACCTGGCGGCGACGGGAGATCGATTTCCCGGAGCAGCGCCGGCGCCGGCTTCGCGATTTCGGTTTTTCCGACGATCCGGAGGGCCTCGACGCCGTCTTCGGTGGTTACCTGGTCGAGTACGAGAGCGCCTATCACGCGTTCGGCGACGTGACCGGTGCGCTCGCCGCGGTGGCGGCCCGCGGCCTCCGGGTGGCGGTGCTCACCAACGGCTCGGCCGGCCAGCAGCGCAAAAAACTCGCCCGGATGGGCTTGGCCGATCTGGGGCCCGTGTGGACTCCCGACGATCTGGGGATGGCCAAGCCCGATCCGGGCGCGTTCCGCGGGACGGTAGCCCGCTGGGGGCTGAGGCCCGGGGAGGTCCTCAGCGTTGGGGACAGGCACGATCTCGACGTGCTGGCGGCACGGGCCGCCGGGCTGCGGGCGGTTCATCTCGACCGGTGGGGAACCGGGCCGCTGGACGAACCGCACCGCATCACGTCACTGAATGAGCTGAGCGATCACTTGTAGGTGACGTTGGCCTTGGTGAACTTGCAGTTCGTGCCGTCGCCACCGGTGCTGCCGGTGAAGGTGGCCACCTTGGTCGGCTCGGCGCCGGTGTTGTTGCCCTTGAAGGTGATGCAGATGGCGAGCTTCTTCTTGGTGTCGTTCACGATGGTGATGTTCGACAGCGTCGCGGTGTCGCCGTAGTTGGCGTTGATCCCGACCAGCGACAGACCCGGGTAGGTCGCGGTGACGTTGTCGACGACGACCTTGCGCTTGTACTGGGTCTTGCAGTTGCCGCACGAGCGGTACAGCTTGCCGAAGTCGTCGACCGCGAAGTTCTTGATGGTCAGCGTGCCACCGCCGTTGTGCTGGAAGACCTTGTCGTCGGCGCTCTTGGCCCCGCCGCCGTTGACGGTGTAGGTCGCGCTGGAACCGCCAAGGAACGTCGCGGCGTCCTCGCCGACGTTCTCCCACCAGACGTTGGTGAGCGTGCAGGAGCCCTTGCAGTGCACGCCGTCCGCGGCCGGGGAGCCGAGGATGACGTTCTTCAGGGTGGCGCCGTCGGCCAGCTCGAAGAGCGGGTCCTGGCCTTCCTCCTGTGAGTCGCCGCCGAGCGCGCCGCTGCCGATGAAGCGCTTCAGGCCGCCGTCGAGGGTGCCGGAGACCGCCTTGGTGGCGGTCAGCTTGGTGGTGCCGGTGGCGGTCGGCCAGGTCGCCGCGGAGGCGCCCTGCGTGTAGACCACTGCGCCAAGGCCCAGTCCGATCGCGGTGACCGCCACGAGCCCGGCACGCCAACGCTTCCGCAGATTCTTGAACACGAGCAGCCTTTCCATGGGGGATGGGGAACGACGCTATCGTGCTTCCGGAAAATGGTAGTTGTCAACACTTCCCATTAGTTAATAAAGCGGCCCGGAATGCGATTCGGAATAGCGCTGTCAAAGGCATTAGTGTGCGGCCGGAGCGGAAAGGTTGCTTCCGTCCGCAAACTATTTTGCGCGACGTTGAGGTCACTGTCAGTGACGAGCGTGGACCGGCCCCGACCGGCTCGACAGCCGGTCGCCGGAGCCGCCGTGCCGCAGCGCGACGATCTCCGCGGCGATGCTCACCGCCGTCTCCTCCGGGCTGCGGGCGCCCAGGTCCAGGCCGATCGGCGAGCTGAGCCGGTCCAGCTCCGCCGCGTCCAGCCCGGCCTCGCGCAACCGGCCGAGCCGGTCGTCGTGGGTGCGCCGGGAGCCCATCGCGCCGACGTAGGCCAGGTCGAGGCGCAGCGCCAGCTCGCAGGTGGGCACGTCGAACTTCGGGTCGTGGGTGAGCACGCAGACGACGGTCCGCCTGTCGATCCGCCCGGCCTCGTCCTCGGCCGCGAGGTAGCGGTGCGGCCAGTCGACGACCACCTCGTCCGCGCCCGGGAACCGGCGGGCGGTGGCGAAGACCGCCCGCGCGTCGCAGACGGTCACCCGGTACCCGAGGAACGCGCCCATCCGGGCCACCGCGGCTGCGTGATCGGTGGCGCCGAAGACCAGCATCCGGGGCGCCGGCACGAACGAGACCACCAGCCGACCGTCCGGCAGCAATCCGGTCCGCCCTTCGGCCAGCATCCGCCGCGCCTGCGGATCACCCGCGCCGGGGAAGGCCACCGTGTACGCGCCGCCGTCGACGATCAGCGCGGCCGGCTCGTCCGCCTCGACCGCGCTGACCAGCGCCGGAAGGTCGGGGAAGGACGAGGCGTCGACCCGGCCGACGGTCAGCTCGACCGTACCGCCGCAGGTCAGTCCGACACCCATGGCCAGGTCGTCGGCGACCCCGAACCGTGCGGTGCGCGGCTGCCCGGTCTCGGTGACCTCGAGGCACAGGTCGTAGACGGCGGCCTCCACACACCCGCCGGAGACGCTGCCGATCGCCACGCCGTCCGGGCCGACGGCCAGCGCCGCGCCGGCCGGGCGGGGCGCGCTCGACCAGGTCGCAGTGACCGTGGCCAGTCCGGCCGATTCGCCGGCGGACCACCAGCGGAGCAGGTCGGCGAGCACGTCACGCATCAAGATCTCCCGGACGGTCCAGATCGGTGTCGTCGGCGACGTCGCCGACCTCGATCACGGATACCTCGTGGGCGCGCAGATAATCCCGGGCGCCGCGATCACCGGTCGCGGCATCCGCGGCACCGGTCCAGTGCTCGCGGCCGAGCAGCACCGGATGGCCGCGCCGCCCCGCGTAGCCGCCCATCACCAGGGCGTCCGGCGCGGCGTGCGCGGTGATCCGGCGGACCGCCCCGGCGGTCACCCCGGGCATGTCGACGAGCAGGACCACGGCCGCGTCGAGCGAGTCGTCCCCGGTCAGGGCGGTCAGCCCGGCGCGCAGCGAGGAGCCCATCCCGGTGGGCCAGTCCGGGTTGACGAGCGTCTCCGGCAGATCCGGCGCGGCGCGGATGACGTCCTCGGCGCGGGCGCCGAGGACCACCACGGTCCGTGTGCAGCAGGCTCGGCGCAGGGTCGCGGCCGCGTGCTGCACCAAAAGCCCGTTCCGGTACGGGACCAGCGCCTTCGGCATCCCGTACCGCCGGCCCGCACCGGCCGCGAGCACCAGACCGGCCGTGTTCATTACTGGACCATAACCACGTCCTGTTACAGGAAACCGCGCACGGCGGCCAGCGGCAATGCCGTACGCGGGTGGTAAGCCGTCCGCCACAGCCCGCCGTGCGCCGCCGCCACCGCCTCGTCCCGCCACGCCGCCGCGTCCGCCGCACGGGGTTTGCGCAGCTGATGGACGAGCAGCACGGCCATCAGCTTGCTCGCCGTGTCCGGCTCGAACACCTCGACGCCGAACAGGTGCGCCCCGGTGTACGCGGCCGCCAGCACCCGGTTGTTCGTCACCGACCGGGTCCGGGCCGGCGGCGCCACCGCGAAGCTGACCGTCCCGTCCCGCCGCGCGACGGTGGCCCGCCACCGGTGGATCCGCTTCGCCAGGGCGTAGTTCGGCCCCTGCTGCGGCACCAGGCTGTCGTTGATCCCGGGCTCGACCGGCTGCGGATAGTTCGGGAACAGCAGCCGCCCGCCGGAGAGCGCACCGGTCACCCGCGCCCGGCGGCCCCGAGCCGCGAACCTGGCCCGGGACTGCTCGACCGCCTCGGCCGGTACGGCGTACACGTCGGTCGGGGTGGCCAGCACCGCGAGCGCGGTGTCCGGGCGCTGCTGCCGGATGTGCACCGCGAGCGCGTCCACCGCCGCGGCCAGCCGCGGGTACGCACTGCCCGGCGCGTACCCGTAGTTGCCGAGCACCAGCGGCCCGTCGAAGCCGAGCAGCCACTGCGCCACCCGGCTCGGCTCCGCGCCCAGGTCCGCGCCGGGCGTCCCGCCGTCGGCCACCGGTGCGGACAACCGGCCCGCCGAGCCGGCCGCCACCGCGGAGATCCGCTCCCACAGGTCCGGCCGGGGCAGGTCCACTGCCAGCACCGTCGCGCCCCAGCCGAGCAGCGCCCGCAGCGGTCCCATCTCGGCGGCCGCACCGAGCAGCGCCATCCGCAGGTCACTCAGGTCCAGCCAGTCCGGGTTCGCGGCCACCTCGCGGACGGCGGCCGCGCACGACTGTTCGACCACGCCGGCCGCGACCCAGTCGTCGAGCGTCCGGGTCAGGGCGTCACCGCGCAGCTCGGCGCCCCGGTACGGCAGCGTGAGCTCGCGCTCGGGTGCCGCCGTGCCCTTCACCTCGACCGTGTCGTACGGCCGCTCCGGCACCGCGAGCAGCGCCTGGGCCAGGGTGAACTCGCCGTCGGTCCGGACGTACCGCATCCGGGCGTGCAGTGAGGTCAGCCCGGCCTCGGCGATGGTGTATCCGGCGGCGCCGTCCGCGCTCAGCCCGGCCTCCAGCAGCGCCCGGAAGTGCCGCAGGTAGCCGCGTCGCCAGTCGGGCTCGCGTTCGGCGGCCGCGGCGGCGGCCGGATCGACCGGGCGCAGGGCGTCGGCGACCACCGCCCGGCCCAGTGCCGCGCTGCTGCGGCGTCCGTCGGTGTCGAGGGGGTAATCGGTCAGGCCAGGGGCTCCGGGTTGCACCGGCACAGTATTGCCGCCCCCTACGGAGACGCCTCCTACCCAGGGAGGAGACCGACCTCGGACGAGCGGCCGCAGGTACGGCCGCTGGATGGGCGATTTGCGGCACGGACGGCACCAGGGTGAAGAGCATGACAACCGTCGAAGTCTCCGCACCGCGCCGATGGCACCGGCCACTGATCGCGCTGACCTGGGCAACCGTCGCGCTGGCGGTGATCTCCGGGATCGGGCTGTTCGCCGACTCCCGGGTGCTGACCGGGGTGCCGATCTGGCTCAAGCCGTTCAAGTTCTCCGTGTCGTTCGCCATCTACGCCTGGACCCTGGCCTGGCTGCTTTCGATCATGCCGCGCCGCAGCCGGGTCGCCGAGTGGGCCGGAACAATCATCGTGGCCGTCACGGTGGCCGAGTTGGCGATCGTGGTGACCCAGGTGATCCGGGGCACCACCAGCCACTACAACGTGAGCACCCCGCTGAACGCGACGCTCTGGTCGATCATGGGCACCTCGATCATGGTGCTGTTCCTGGCCCATCTGGTGATCGGGATCGGCGTGCTGCGGCAGCGGATCGCGGACCGGGCCGCCGCGTACGCGATCCGGCTCGGCCTGTTCATCTCACTGGTCGGCATGATGACCGGTTTCACCATGACCAGCCGGCAGACCGGGGTCGCCGGGGCCGCCGGCGCGCACACGGTCGGCCTCCCCGACGGCGGACCCGGGATGCCGTTGACCGGGTGGAGCACGGTCGGCGGGGACCTGCGGATCGGGCACTTCGTCGGGCTGCACGCGCTGCAGGTGCTCCCGCTGCTGGCGTTCGCCCTCGCGAGGTGGGCGGGACACCGGATCGATGCCGCGACTCAGGCGAGGCTGGTGCTGGTGGCGGGGATTTCGTACGGCGTACTCGTGCCGTTGTTGACCTGGCAGGCTCTGCGGTCGTCGCCGCTGCTGCAACCGGATGGTCCCGTCCTCCTCGCGTTCGCGGTCCTCGTCCTCGGGACGGCCGCGAGTGCCGGGATGGTCTTGTCCCGGGCGCGCCGGCCGGAGATGGTGACCGCATGACCGGGTTCCTGTTCGAGCTGACCTTCCTGCTGGCCGCGCCGTTCTGGGCGCTGATGATCGTGCTGCCCGGCTGGTCCTGGACCCGGCGGATCATCGCCTCGCCGCTGATCGTGCTCCCGGTGCTGGTGATCTACGCGGCGCTGGTGATCCCGGCGTTCGGCGAGGTGCTGCCCGCGGTCGCCAACCCGACCCTGGGCGGGGTGCGCGACCTGCTCGGCACGTCCGACGGCGCGGCGGCCGGCTGGGCCCACATGATCGGCTTCGACCTGTTCGTCGGCCGGTGGATCTGGCTGGACGCCCGCGACCGGGGCATCCCGCATCTGGTCCTCGCCCCGATCCTGCTGCTCACCATCCTGCTCGGGCCGATCGGGCTGGGCGTCTACCTCGCGGCACGCACCCGCTGGCCGGCCGTCTCACGGCCCGCCGTCGCCACCTCGAGGACCTAGGCTGACGGTCATGGCCAAGTTCCTCGATGCGCGCGACACCCTGACGCGCATGGTGCTGCTCGACTGCAGTGGTGTGGCCTACCTGCTCGTGATCAACCACTCCGAGCACCCGCCGACCACGCTGCAGTGGGTGCTCGCGGTGCTCGCGTTCGCCGCGGCCCTGCTGCTGCACCGCCGCCCGCCGATCAACCTGGTGGCGCAGACCGTGCTGTTCGCGATCGCGATGGTCCAGCTGGACGACGCGACGATCAACCAGGTCGGCACCGCGTGGGCGATCGGCGAGCTGGCCCTCTGGGCGTCCCGGAAGAGCTTCCTGGCGGTCGCGGTCGCCGCGGTGACCGTGATCTACCTGATCTGCGACCCGCCCTCGTCCGGGCACCTGTTGCAGTCGCTGATGGGGCTGGCCACCAACCTGGGCCTGCCGATCCTGCTCGGCCTGGTCGTCCGGACCACCCGCGAGCTCGGCGTGCAGGCCGAGAAACGCGCCGTGGAGGAACAGCGGCGCCGCGAATCGGAACACCGGGCCAGCCGCGCCGACGAGCGCAGCGCGATCGCCCGGGAGCTGCACGACGTGGTGGCGCACCACGTGGCCTCGATGGTGCTGCGGGTCGGGGTGGCCCGGCACGTGCTGCCCGACCTCGATCCGCGTGCCGCGGAGGTCTTCGACGACGTGCACCGGACGGGCACGGCCGCTTTGACCGATCTGAGGCGGCTGGTCGCGGTCCTTCGAGACCCCGATCGGGTACGAGGTGATGCCGCCATGACCGCCATCGACCCGAGCGCGTTGCCGGCCGCACTGGACGGTGCGGTCGAGACCGCGCGCCGGGCCGGCGTGGTCGTCGAGGCGGAGATCGACCCGGCGGTGGTGGAGCTGGACGCGGTGCGGGGGCTGGCGCTGCTCCGGCTCACCCAGGAGGGGTTGACCAATGTGGCCAAGCACGCCGGGCCGGATGCCCGTGCTGAGCTGTCGGTGGTGATGGAGGGCTCTGACCTGCACTGGTCGGTCACGGACTTCCCGTCGTCGCCGGCTTTCCCCCCGGCCTTTTCCCCGGCTTCCTCACCGGCCTCTCCGGCTTCCTCACCGGCCTTTTCCCCGGCCGCCGCGCCGGTCGACATCGTGCCCGGTGGTGGGCATGGGCTGACCGGGATGCGGGAGCGGGTGGAGGTGCTCGGTGGGTCGTTGACGGCCGGGCCGAGTGGCCCGGGCTGGCGGGTGGCGACCATGCTGCCCGGGGATCACCCCATCGCCGCACTGGCGTCCTCATGATCAGGGTGCTGTTGGTGGACGACCAGCAACTGATCCGGGCCGGCCTGCGGATGCTGCTGGACGCCGAGGACGGCATGGAGGTGGTCGGCGAGGCCGGCGAAGGCCGGGGCGCGGTGACCCTGGCGGCACAGCTCCTGCCGGACGTGGTGGTGATGGACCTGCGGATGCCGGGCGTCGACGGCATCACCGCGACCAGCCGGATCATGGCGGAGCGACCGTCCACCCGGGTGCTGGTGCTCACCACGTTCGGGGACGACGACCACCTCTACCCGGCGCTGCAGGCCGGAGCGTGCGGCTTCCTGCTGAAGGACGCGCCCCCGGAGGAGTTGCTCAACGGGATCCGGCAGGCCGCGGCGGGGGAGAGCCCGTTCAGTCAGGACGTGCTGCGCCGACTGGTGCGGCGGGCGGTGGACGCGCGCCCGGAGGCGCCGGCCCGGGTCGACGGCCTGACCGCGCGCGAGCAGGACGTGCTGGACCTGGTCGCCGAGGGGCTGACCAACACCGAGATCGCGGACCGCCTGCACATCGGGGTGACCACGGTGAAGACACACATCACGGCGCTGATGACCAAGACCAACAGCCCCAACCGGGTGCGCCTGGCGCTCTCCGCGCAGCGCACCTGACCCCCCGATTTTGCGTTGCGTGGGGGACCTAGTAATGTTTACCGAGCCGCCAGGGAGACGGGCGAGCGAGCGGGACCCGTGAGGGGCCCGGCGCGGCCGTCCTGACGGAAACCCTACCAAGATCTGACG
>NZ_LLZH01000051.1:0-12496 GCF_001509495.1 Actinoplanes awajinensis subsp. mycoplanecinus
GATGCTGGCGGTGCAGGCATCCGAGGACGAGGTCCGGGCAGCGTTCCCCGATGTCGACATCGCGGCCATCAACGGGCCGCGGGCGGTCGTCGTGTCCGGCATCGCGGCGGACATTTCGCCCATCGAGCAGCGGGGGTGGAAGACCACGCGGCTGCGAACCAGCCACGCGTTCCACTCCCGGTTGATGGACCCGATGCTGGACGAGTTCCGGGCCGTGGTGACCACGCTGACCTTCACTGGCACCGGTGACTGGGCTGACCCGGAGTACTGGGTGCAGCACGTCCGCCGCCCGGTGCGGTTCGCGGATGCGATCGCGGCTTTGGACGGGGTCACCAGCTTCATCGAGCTCGGGCCCGACGGGGTGTTGTCGGCGATGGTCGACGGCGCGGTGCCGATGCTGCGCCGTGACCGTGACGAGGTCACCACGGCGCTGACCGCCCTGGCCACCCTGCACGTGCAGGGCGTGGAAGTGGACTGGACGCCGCTGTTCGCCGGAGTCCGGCCCGCCGACCTGCCCACCTACGCCTTCCAGCGTGAGCGCTACTGGCTGGAGAGCCGCCCGGCGCCGTCCTCCGCCCCCGCCGACGCCGCGTTCTGGACCACGGTCGAACGCAACGACCTGGCCGGGCTGGCCGCCGGCCTGGGCGTCGCCGCCGAGACCCTGGCACCCGTGCTGCCCGCCCTCGCCGCCTGGCGCGAACGGGGCCGCGAACGTTCCGCCCTCGACACCTGGCGCTACCGCGTCACCTGGAAACCCGCCACCCTCAGCGCCGCCGTCCCGGCCGGGACCTGGGCGCTGGCCGGCCCCGATCACCACGGGCTCACCGAGCTGCTGGCCGGGTTCGGCGTCCCGGTTGTCGACTGGGCCGCAGCCGGACCGGACCTGGCCGGCGTGCTCGCCACCGCGCGAACCCCGGCCGAGGCTCTCGACGTGGCCCGCGCCGTCGCCGAGACCGGCCGGGCCGTCCCGCTGTGGTTCGTCACCCGGGGCGCGGTCGCCACCGGCCGCGCGGACGGCCTGGTCGACGTCGACCAGGCCGCCGTCTGGGGCCTCGGCCGCGCCGTGGGCCTGGAACACCCCGAGATGTGGGGCGGCCTGCTCGACCTGCCCGCGACACTCGACGCCCGCGCCGCCACCCGCATCGGCGCGATCCTGGCCGGCGCGCTCGGCGCCGAGGACCAGATCGCGGTACGCGGCTCCGGCGCGCTCGTCCGCCGGCTCACCCCCGCCCCGACCGGCACCGCGCCCGCCTGGCAGCCGCGCGGCACCGTACTGATCACCGGCGGCACCGGCGGGCTCGGCGCGCAGGTCGCCCACTGGGCCGCCGCGCAGGGCGCGGACCGGCTGGTGCTGGTGTCACGCCGCGGACCCGGCTCGCCCGCCGCCGCCGCGCTGCTGGCCGCCCTGCCGCACGCCGAGATCCACGCCTGCGACCTCGCCGACCGCGACGCCGTCGCGGCGCTGCTGGCCACCGTCGGACCGGTCGACGCCGTGGTGCACGCGGCCGGGGTCGCCGCCGACGTGCCGGTGCTCGACGCCGACCCGGCCCACCTGCACGAGGTCCTCACCGGCAAGGTCGACGGCGCCCGCCACCTCGACGAGCTGGCCGGCGACGTGGACGCGTTCGTGGTGTTCTCGTCGATCTCCGGGGTGTGGGGCAGCGCGCAGCAGGCCGCCTACGGTGCCGCCAACGCCGCGCTGGACGCGCTGATCACCCGGCGCCGCGCGGCAGGCCGGCCTGGCACCGCGGTCGCCTGGGGGCCGTGGGCCGAGGTCGGCATGGCCGCCGACACCGAAGTGGCCGGCCAGCTGCGCCGCCGGGGTCTGCAGCCGATGGATCCGCGCCGGGCGGTCGCCGCGCTCGCTGCCGCGGTCGGCGCCGGCGACGTCGCGGTCACGGTCGCCGACGTGCGCTGGGCGGAGTTCCTGCCGTCGTTCACCGCGGCCCGCGCCCGCCCACTCTTCGACGACCTTCAGCCGGCCCCGACCCCCGCCGCCACCGGCACGGTCTTCTCCGGCTTCGCCCAGCGCCTCGCCGAACTGCCCGGCACCGACCGGGAACGGCACGTCGCCGAGCTGGTGCGCACCCACGTCGCCGCGGTCCTCGGGCACGCCTCCACGGCGGCGGTCGCCGGTGACCGGGCGTTCAAGGACCTGGGCTTCGACTCGCTTACCGCGGTCGAGCTGCGCACCCGGCTGCAGAGCGCCACCGGGCTGACCCTGCCCGCCACGCTCGCGTTCGACCACCCGAGCGTGGAACGGCTCGGCGGGTACCTGCTCGGCGAGCTCACCGGCACCGTCGCTGCCGTCGCCACGCCGGCCGTACCGGTCGCGACCAGCGACGACCCGATCGTCATCGTCGGCATGGGCGTCCGCTTCCCGGGCGGCGCCGACACCCCCGAGGCCCTGTGGGATCTCGTCGCCGCCGGTTCCGACGCGATCGGCGAGTTCCCCCGCGACCGCGGCTGGGACCTCGACGGCCTCTACCACCCCGACCCCGATCACCCCGGCACCACCTACACCCGCGAAGGTGGCTTCCTCTACGACGCCGCCGACTTCGACGCGGGCCTGTTCGGGATCTCGCCGCGCGAGGCCCTCGCGATGGACCCGCAGCAGCGGCTGCTGCTCGAAACGTCGTGGGAAGCGTTCGAACGCGCCGGGATCGACCCGCTGAGCCTGCGCGGCCAGCAGATCGGCGTGTTCGCCGGCACCAACAGCCTCGACTACGCCAGCCGCGCCGGCACGCTCCCCGGCGGCCTCGAAGGTCACCTGCTCACCGGCACCGCCGCCAGCGTCGTCTCCGGCCGGCTCTCCTACACGTTCGGCCTGGAAGGCCCGGCCGTCACCATCGACACGGCGTGCTCCTCGTCGCTGGTCGCGCTGCACCTCGCCGTGCAGGCGCTGCGCTCCGGCGAATGCACGATGGCGCTGGCCGGCGGTGTGGCGGTGATGTCCGGCCCGGAAACGTTCGTGCAGTTCTCCCGGCAACGCGGTCTCGCCACCGACGGCCGATGCAAGCCGTTCGCCGCTGCCGCGGACGGCACCGGCTGGGCCGAGGGCGCGGGGATGTTGCTGGTCGAGCGTCTTTCCGCGGCTCGCGCTTCCGGGCATCAAGTTCTTGCTGTGGTACGGGGGACAGCCGTCAATCAGGATGGCGCGTCGAATGGGTTGACCGCGCCGAACGGTCCCGCGCAGCAGCGGGTGATCCGTCAGGCCCTGGCCAACGCGGGGCTGAGTGCCGCTGACGTCGACGTGGTGGAGGCGCACGGCACCGGGACGACGCTGGGTGACCCGATCGAGGCACAGGCGCTGCTGGCCACCTACGGCCAGGACCGGGAGCGGCCGCTGCTGCTGGGCTCGATCAAGTCGAACATCGGTCACACCCAGGCGGCCGCGGGTGTCGCCGGCATCGTCAAGATGATCCTGGCGTTGCGCCACGAGACGCTGCCGGCCACCCTGCACGTCGACGAGGCATCGCCGCACGTCGACTGGAGCACCGGCAGCGTCGAACTGCTCACTGAGGCGCAGCCCTGGACAGCGGGTGACCGGCCGCGCCGCGCTGGGGTGTCCTCGTTCGGTATGAGCGGCACCAACGCGCACGTGATCATCGAGGAGCCGCCGGCTTCCTTGCAGGCGCAGACGGAGGCGCTGACCCTGCCGGTGGTGCCGGTGCTGGTGTCCGGTCACACCGCGGAGGCCCTGGAAGCGCAGGCTCTCTGGAGCGTCGACGGTGACATGCCCGCCATCGGTGCGGCTGCCGCCCGGCGTGCCGCACTGCCGCACCGCGCCGTGATCCTCGGCGAGACCACCGTCCGGGGTGTCGCCCGACCTGGCCGCCTGGCGTTCCTGTTCACCGGCCAGGGCGCCCAGCGCCCGGGTATGGGCCGAGGCCTCTACGCGACGTTCCCGGTGTTCGCGGATGCCTATGACGCGGTCGCGGTGCACCTGGACATCGACGAGACTGCGCTCGACGAGACCGGAAATGCCCAGCCTGCGTTGTTCGCCCTCGAGGTGGCCCTCGCGGCGCTGCTGCGGTCGTGGGGTGTCGTCCCGGACGTGCTGGTCGGGCATTCGATCGGTGAGATCGCGGCCGCTCATGTGGCCGGGGTGCTGTCGCTCGAGGACGCGGCGACGCTGGTGTCCGCCCGTGGCCGGTTGATGCAGGCGCTCCCGGCCGGTGGCGTAATGCTCGCCGTACAGGCATCCGAGAACGAAGTCCGCGCGGTGTTCCCGGATGTCGACGTCGCGGCGGTCAACGGGCCGCGAGCGGTCGTCATGTCGGGCCTGGCGTCGGACATTTCGCCCATCGAGCAGCAGGGCTGGAAGACCACGCGGCTGCGGACCAGTCACGCGTTCCACTCGCGGTTGATGGACCCGATGCTCGACGAGTTCCGGGCCGTGGTGACCACGCTGACCTTCACTGGCAACGGTGACTGGGCTGAGCCGGAGTACTGGGTGCAGCACGTCCGCCGCCCGGTGCGTTTCGCGGATGCCATTGCGGCTTTGGACGGGGTCACCAGCTTCATCGAGCTGGGCCCCGACGGTGTGCTGTCGGCAATGGTCGACGGCGCGGTGCCGATGTTGCGCCGCGACCGTGACGAGGTCACGACCGCGCTGACCGCCCTGGCGACCCTGCACGTGCAGGGTGTGCCGGTCGACTGGGCGCCGCTGTTCGCCGGGGTTCGGCCCGCCGACCTGCCCACCTACGCCTTCCAACGGTCGCGCTACTGGCCCGACGACGCTCCCGCCGCCGAACCCGCCGACAAGGACACCGACTTCTGGACCGCGGTCGACGACGGCTCGCTCGCCGACCGGCTCGGCCTGCCCGCCACCGCCCTCACCGACGTCCTCCCGGCCCTGGCCTCCTGGCGCGCCCGATCCCGGGAACGCTCGCTGACCGACGGCTGGCGCTACCGGATCCAGTGGGAGCCGGCCACCCCGACCCCCGACACCACCCTCGCCGGCACCTGGGCGGTCGCCGGTGAGGACCGGTACCGCCTGGCCGACATCCTCACCGCCGCGGGTGCCACCGTGGTGCCGCTGACCGAGAGCACCGGCACGGACCTCGCGGGCATCCTCGCCGCGCCGGCCTCGCTGCCCGAAGCCCTCACGCTGGTCCGTGACCTGGTCACCGCCGGGCAGCCCGTCCCGCTGTGGCTGGTCACCCGCGGCGCGGTCGCCGCCGGCCCGGCCGACGTCGATGCCGCCGCTCTCTGGGGCTTCGGCCGCGCGGTAGGCCTCGAACACCCCGAGATCTGGGGCGGCCTGCTCGACCTGCCCGCCACGATCGACGCCCGCGCCACGGCCCGGATCGCCGCAGTACTCGGCGGCGCCCTGGGCGCCGAGGACCAGATCGCCGTACGGGCCAACGGCACCCTGGTACGGCGCCTCGTCCCGGCCCCGGCAGCCACCGCGCCGGACTGGCAGCCGCGCGGCACCGTGCTGATCGCCGGCGGCACCGGCGGTCTCGGCGCGCAGGTGGCCCGCTGGGCCGCCGCGAACGGCGCCGAACGCCTGATCCTGGTCTCCCGCCGCGGCGACGCGGCGCCCGGCGCCGCCGACCTGCTGACGGAACTGCTGGCCGAGCTGCCCGCCGCCGAGACGCGCACCGGCGACCGCGCGGACCGCGCCGCCGTCGAGGCGCACGCCTGCGACCTGGCCGACCGGGCCGCGGTCGAGGCCCTGCTGGCAGCCGTCGGACCAGTCGACGCGGTGGTGCACGCCGCCGGTGTGGGCGAGGACGTGGCGCTGCTCGACGCGGACGCCGCCCACCTGCACCGCGTGGTCGACGGCAAGGTCGACAGCGCCCGGCACCTCGACGAGCTCGCCGGCGACGTGGACGCGTTCGTGGTGTTCTCGTCGATCTCCGGAGTGTGGGGCAGCGCGCAGCAGACGGCCTACGGTGCCGCCAACGCCGCCCTGGACGCGCTGATCGCCCGGCGTCGCGCCGCCGGTCGGCCCGGCACCGCGATCGCGTGGGGACCGTGGGCCGAAGTCGGCATGGCCGCCGACCAGGAGGTGGCGCACCAGTTGCGCCGCCGTGGCCTCACCCCGATGGCACCGGCCCGCGCGCTGGCCGCCCTCGCCACCGCTGTCGGCGCTGGCGACGACCAGGTCGTGGTCGCCGACGTGCGCTGGGCCGACTTCCTCCCGCTGTTCACCGCGGTCCGCGACCGCCCGCTGTTCGCCCGCCTCACCCCCGAAGCCGCCATCCCGGCCGGTCTTGCCACCGCCGACCGGCCCGGCACCGGCCTGACCGCCCGGTTGGCGCCGCTCACCCTGGCGGAGCGGCACCGCACCGTGCTGGACCTGGTCCGGGCCGACGTGGCCACGGTGCTCGGCCACGCCTCGGCCGCGGCGATCGCCGCGGACCGCGCGTTCCAGGACCTCGGCTTCGACTCGCTCACCGCGGTGGAACTGCGCAACCGGCTGCAGGCCACGACCGGGCTCACCCTGCCCGCGACCCTGGTCTTCGACTATCCCGACGCCGACCGGCTGACCACGTTTGTGCTCGGCCGGCTCACCCCGGAAACCGTGGTGTCGGACGCCACCGTCGCCCGCGCCGTCGCCACCGCCGACGACCCGATCGTCATCGTCGGCATGGGTCTGCGGCTGCCCGGCGGCGTGGAATCGCCGGAGCAGTACTGGGACCTTGTCTCGTCCGGTGGTGAGGGGATCGGGGCGTTCCCGGTGGACCGTGGCTGGGACCTGGACCGGCTCTATCACCCGGACCCGGACCACGCCGGGACGTTTTATGCCCGTGGTGGTGGTTTCCTCTACGGCGCCGGTGACTTCGACGCGGAGCTGTTCGGGATCTCGCCGCGCGAAGCCCTGGCGATGGACCCGCAGCAGCGGCTGCTGCTGGAGACGTCGTGGGAAGCGTTCGAGGCCGCCGGCGTCAACCCGCTCGGCCTGCGCGGCGAACAGGTCGGCGTGTTCGTCGGCGCCACCTTCATGGGCTACGGCAACGGACCCCACGACGCCGCTGACGGCGTCGAAGGTCACCTGCTGACCGGTACCGCGTCGTCGGTGATGTCCGGCCGGATCTCCTACACCTTCGGCCTGGAAGGCCCGGCCGTCACGGTCGACACGGCCTGCTCGTCGTCGCTTGTCGCGTTGCACCTGGCGGCGCAGGCGCTGCGTTCGGGTGAGTGCTCGATGGCTCTGGTCGGTGGCGTGACGGTGATGCCGGACGCGGACGTCTTCGTGGAGTTCTCCCGGCAGCGTGGTCTGTCGGCCGACGGTCGCTGCAAGTCGTTCGGTGCGGGCGCCGACGGGACCGGTTGGTCGGAGGGCGCGGGGATGCTGCTGGTCGAGCGGCTGTCGGCAGCCCGCGGGGCCGGGCATGAGGTCCTGGCAGTGGTGCGGGGGAGCGCCGTCAACCAGGACGGCGCGTCCAACGGGCTTACCGCGCCGAACGGCCCCGCGCAGCAACGGGTCATCCGGGCCGCCCTCGCGGGGGCGGGCCTGGCGCCATCCGAGGTGGACGTTGTCGAAGCCCATGGCACCGGGACCACGCTGGGTGACCCGATCGAGGCACAGGCGCTGCTAGCCACCTACGGCCAGGACCGCGTCGGCGGGCCGCTGCTGCTCGGGTCGGTGAAGTCGAACATCGGTCACACCCAGGCCGCAGCCGGTGTCGCCGGCATCGCCAAGATGATCCTCGCGATGCGGCACGAGACGCTGCCCGCCACCCTGCACGCCGACGAACCGTCCTCGCACGTGGACTGGTCGGCAGGCGGTGTCGAGCTGCTGACCTCCGCCCGGGCGTGGGCGGCAAGCGACCGGCCGCGCCGCGCCGGTGTGTCGGCGTTCGGTGTCTCCGGCACCAACGCCCACGTGATCCTGGAGGAGCCGCCGGTCGATGTCGCCGTAGCCGCGTCGCCGCTGACTTTGCCGGTGGTGCCGGTTCTGGTATCCGGTCACACGGTGGAGGCCCTGGAGGCGCAGACGGCCCGGCTGCCGCTCGACGCCAACCTGCCGGCGGTGGGTGCCGCCACGGCGCGCCGTGCCGCGCTGGCACATCGCGCCGTGCTCCTCGGTGATGTCACGGTCAGCGGGGTCGCGCAGTCCGGTCGCCTGGGGTTCCTGTTCACCGGCCAGGGCGCGCAGCGTTCCGGCATGGGTCGGGGTCTCTACGAGACGTTTTCGGTGTTCGCGGATGCCTATGACGCGGTCGCGGTGCACCTGGACATCGACGAGTCGGCGCTGGATGAGACCGGAAATGCCCAGCCGGCGTTGTTCGCCCTCGAGGTCGCCCTGGCAGCGTTGCTGCGCTCGTGGGGTGTCGTTCCGGATGTCCTGGTGGGTCATTCGATCGGTGAGATCGCGGCCGCCCATGTGGCCGGAGTCCTCTCCTTGGAGGACGCCGCGACGCTGGTGTCCGCGCGTGGCCGGTTGATGCAGGCGCTCCCGGCCGGTGGCGTGATGCTCGCCGTGCAGGCGTCCGAGGACGAGGTCCGCGCGGCGTTCCCCGATGTCGACATCGCGGCGGTCAACGGGCCGCGGGCAGTCGTGGTGTCCGGCATCGAGGCGGATATTTCGCCCGTCGAGCAGCAGGGGTGGAAGTCGACCCGGTTGCGGACCAGTCACGCGTTCCACTCGCGGTTGATGGACCCGATGCTCGACGAGTTCCGGGCCGTGGTGACCACGCTGACGTTCACCGGCACCGGCGAGTGGGCTGATCCGGAGTATTGGGTCCAGCATGTTCGCCGCCCCGTGCGGTTCGCCGACGCGATCGCGGCTCTCGACGGGGTGACCAGCTTCATCGAGCTCGGGCCCGACGGTGTGCTGTCGGCAATGGTCGACGGCGCGGTGCCGATGCTGCGCCGTGACCGTGACGAGGTCACCACCGCGCTGACCGCCCTGGCCACCCTGCACGTCCACGGCGTGTCGGTGGACTGGACGGCGCTGTTCGCCGGAGTCCGGCCCGATCAGCTGCCCACCTACGCCTTCCAGCGCCAGCGGTACTGGCTGCAACCCCGCCGCGAAGGCGCCGTCACCGCGGCCGACGCCGAGTTCTGGGAGCCGGTCGACCGGGGCGACCCGCTTACGCTGGCGGGGCGGCTCGGCGTACCCATGACGGTCCTCGAACCGCTGCTGCCCGCGCTCAGCGCCTGGCGTGAGCGCAGCCGGGAACGTTCGCTGCTCGACGGCCGGCGCTACCGGGTCACGTGGAAACCCGCCACCGGCCTCACCGCCGGGGCGCCGGTGGGTGTCTGGGCGGTGCTCGGCGACGACACCCTCGGCGTCGCCGCCGCGCTGAGCGACCTCGGTACGCAACCTGTGGTGCTGGCGCCCGCCGACCGCGACGAGCTGGCCGCCCGGCTGCGGGAGGTGGCACCGGCCGGTCTGCTGGTGCTGCCCGCAGTGCCCCTTCCTGGCTTGCTCACCGCCGTCCAGGCGGCAGCGGACACCGGCGTCCCGCTGTGGATCCTGACCCGCGGCGCGGTGACCACCAGCCGCGCGGACGGCGCCCCCGACGTGGACCAGGCAGCCACCTGGGGCCTCGGCCGCGTCGCCGGCCTCGAACACCCCGAGATCTGGGGCGGCCTCGTCGACCTGCCGGACACCCTCGACACCCGCGCCGTTGGCCGGCTCGGCGCGGTCCTGGCCGGTGGGCTCGGCGCCGAGGACCAGATCGCGATCCGCGGCAGCGGCGTCCTGCTGCGCCGCCTCAGCCCCGCACTCGCCGGCCGAGGCGAGCGGCCCGGCACCGAGCCGATCGGTGGTGGTGGCGGCGGTGAGTGGCGGCCTTCCGGCACCGTGCTGATCGCCGGTGGCACCGGTGGGCTGGGCGCCAAGGTGGCCCGCTGGGCCGCCGCGAACGGTGCCGAGCGCCTGATCCTGGTCTCCCGCCGTGGCAACGCGGCACCCGGCGCCGCCGACCTGCTGACGGAACTGCTGGCCGAGCTGCCCGCTGCCCAGGCACGCACCGGCGACCGTGCGGCCCGCGCCGCTGTCGAGGTGCACGCCTGCGACCTGGCCGACCGGGCCGCGGTCGAAGCTCTGCTGGCAGCCGTCGGACCGGTAGACGCGGTCGTGCACGCCGCCGGTGTGGCCGAGGACGCCGCGCTGACGGCCGCCGACGCCGCACACCTGAACCGGGTGCTCTCCGGCAAGGTCGACGGTGCCCGGCACCTCGACGAGCTGACCGGTGACCTGGACGCGTTTGTCGTCTTCTCCTCGATCGCCGGCGTGTGGGGCAGTGCCGGACAGGCCGCCTACGCCGCCGCCAACGCCGCCTTGGACGCCGTGGTCGTCGGCCGACGTGCCCGGGGCCTGCCGGGCACCGCGATCGCCTGGGGACCGTGGGCCGAGTCCGGCATGGCCGCCGACGCCGAGGTGAGCGCCCTGCTGCGCCGCCGCGGCCTCACCCCGCTGGACCCGGCGACCGCCCTCACCGCGCTGGCCGCCACGGTCGGCGCCGGCGAGGACCACGTCACGGTCGCCGACCTGCGCTGGACCACGTTCCTGCCCGCCTTCACCGCCACCCGGGCCCGGCCGTTCTTCGCCGACCTCCCGGCCGCCCAGGCCGTCGAGGCACCGGTCCTCGCCGGGGGAGCCGAGCAGTCGGCCTTCGCCCGGCGGCTGGCCGGCCTGACCCCCGCCGACCGGTCCCGGCTGGTCGCCGAGGTGGTCCGTACCCACGTTGCTGCCGTCCTCGGCCACGACTCCACCGCGGCGATCGCACCGGGCCGCGCGTTCAAGGACCTCGGCTTCGACTCGCTGACCGCGGTCGAACTGCGCAACCGGCTGCGCGCCGCCACCGGGCTGACGCTGCCGGCCACCCTCGCGTTCGACCACCCGACCGCGGCCCGGCTCGCCGACTTCCTGCTCGCCCAGGTCACCGGCCGCTCCGACACCGTGGTCACCGGCGTCACGGCCGCTACCAGCGACGACCCGATCGTCATCGTCGGCATGGGTCTGCGGCTGCCCGGCGGCGTGGGATCGCCGGAGCAGTACTGGGATCTGGTGGCGTCCGGTGGTGAGGGGATCGGGGCGTTCCCGGTGGATCGGGGATGGGATCTCGATCGGCTCTATCACCCGGATCCGGACCACGCCGGGACGTTCTACGCCCGTGGTGGCGGTTTCCTCTACGGCGCCGGTGACTTCGACGCCGGGCTGTTCGGTATCTCGCCGCGCGAGGCCCTCGCCATGGACCCGCAGCAGCGGCTGCTGCTGGAGGTCTCGTGGGAGGCGCTGGAGCGCGCCGGCGTGGACCCGCACGGGCTCGCTGGTCAGCCGGTCGGCGTGTTCGTCGGCGCCACCGCGATGGGCTACGGCACCGGCCCGGTGGAGTCCGTAGACGGCATCGAAGGTCACCTGCTGACCGGCACGGCGTCGTCGGTGATGTCCGGCCGGATCTCCTACACGTTCGGCCTGGAAGGCCCGGCGGTCACCGTTGACACGGCGTGTTCGTCGTCGCTGGTGGCTTTGCACCTGGCGGCGCAGGCGCTGCGCTCGGGTGAGTGCTCGATGGCTCTGGTCGGCGGCGTGACGGTGATGCCGGACGCGGACGTCTTCGTGGAGTTCTCGCGGCAGCGCGGCCTCGCGGCCGACGGTCGCTGCAAGTCGTTCGGCGCGAGCGCCGACGGCACGGGTTGGTCGGAGGGCGCGGGGATGCTGCTGGTTGAGCGTCTTTCCGCGGCTCGAGCTTCCGGGCATCAAGTTCTTGCTGTGGTACGGGGGACAGCGGTCAACCAGGACGGCGCGTCGAATGGGCTCACAGCGCCGAACGGTCCCGCCCAGCAGCGGGTGATCCGTCAAGCCTTGGCCAACGCCGGGTTGACCGCGGCGGACGTAGACGCGGTGGAAGCACACGGCACCGGCACGACGCTGGGTGACCCGATCGAGGCGCAGGCGCTGCTCGCCACCTACGGCCAGGACCGTTCCGGCGGGCCGCTGTGGCTGGGCTCGGTGAAGTCGAACATTGGTCACACGCAGGCCGCCGCCGGTGTCGCCGGCATCGCCAAGATGATCCTCGCGATGCGCCACGAGACCCTGCCGGCCACCCTGCACGCGCAGCAGCCCACCCCGCAGGTGGACTGGTCGGCCGGCGACATCGAGCTGCTGACCGAGGCACAGCCGTGGGCGGCAAACGACCGCCCGCGTCGCGCCGGTGTGTCGGCGTTCGGTGTCTCCGGCACCAACGCCCACGTGATCCTGGAGGAGCCGCCGGCTTCTCCCCAGGAGAAGGCAAAAGCGCTGACCTTGCCGGTGGTGCCGGTGCTGGTATCCGGTCACACGCCGGAGGCCCTGGAAGCGCAGGCTGTCTGGACGCTCGACGGTGACGCGCTGGCCATCGGTGCGGCTGCCGCCCGGCGTGCCCCACTGCCGCACCGCGCCGTGATCCTCGGCGAGGCCACCGTCCGGGGTGTCGCCCGGCCCGGCCGGCTGGCGTTCCTGTTCACCGGTCAGGGCGCGCAGCGGGCCGGCATGGGCCGGGGCCTCTACACGACGTTCCCGGTGTTCGCGGACGCCTTCGACCGGGTT
>NZ_LLZH01000052.1:0-33313 GCF_001509495.1 Actinoplanes awajinensis subsp. mycoplanecinus
AGATCCGCCTCGAGATCCAGATCCACATCCAGCAGATCCGGCGGATAACCGGTCAGCTCCGACACGATCCCCACCACCGCCCCGGCGATCTCGTCACCCTCCGGTGCCGGCTGAGCCGGCGCCGCGACGGGCGCGGGCGGTGCCGGTGGCGCGGTGACAACGGGCGGCACGGTGACGACCGGCGGCGTGGTGACGACCGGCGGCGTGGTGACGACCGGCGGCGCGACGGCCACCGGCGGCGGGGGCACCGCGGGGACGCCTGCGTCGGCGATGCGCAGCCGGCGTTGCACGACCTCCAGCCGGGCCTCGGCGCCACCGGCCTCGGTCAGCCAGCGCTGCCAGGCGGCGGGATCGACGATCCGGTACGCGTACCCCAGCTCTGCCGGCGCCCGGTGCCGTCCGTCCGCGAGCGGCGTCCAGCGCAGCAGCGACATGGCGATCTGTGAGCCGAAGCCGGCCGCCAGCCGCAGTGCGTACCGCACCGGGTAGGCGCCGCCGGTCGAGAGGTTGAGCCGGCCCAGCTCGGGGTCGGGTTCCTTGAAGTTGGGCACCGGTGGGACCAGCCCGGTCTCCAGCGTCTTGATGGCGACCACGTCCTCGATGCCGGCGCCCATCGCGTGCCCGGTGAAGCCCTTGGTGTTGGTGATGACGACGGTGTCGGCGTCCGTGCCGAAGACCCGGCGCAGCGCGTTGATCTCGGCGGCCGCGCTGCCGCCACGGGCCGGCGTGTACGTCTCGTGCGAGACGAAGACGGTCTCCGGCGCGATCGTGTGCCGTTGCACGCCGCGTGCCTCGGCACCGTCGAGCAACTGCTCCATGACCTGGCTGATGTGCTCGACGTCGAGCCGGGTGCCGTGGAAGGCGCTGTTGGCGGTGACCGCGCCGAGCACCTCGCAGATCGGTTGCAGGCCGCGCTCGCGGGCGGCGTCGGCGGACTCGACGACGAACGCCGCGGCGCCCATGCCGACGATCATGCCGTGCCGGCGCCGGTCGAACGGGGTCGCGGCCTCCTCGACGATGTCGTCGGTGGCGGCGGCACCGGAGGCCAGGAAGCCCGAGACCACCCAGGGCAGCAGGACGTCGGAGGTGACGTCGTCCGCGGAGACCACCACGACGCGGCGGCAGCGGCCGACCCGGATCCAGTCCTCGGCCAGCGCGGTCGCCTGCGTGGTGCTCGCACAGGCGGCGTTGATCTGGGTGTTCGGCCCACGGGCGCCGATGATCTCCGCGAACTGGGAGTGACCCATCGACAGGCAGCGGAACAGGAACCGCCGGTCGAACAGGTACGGGTCGGTCTCCAGCGCGTGCCGCAGCTCGGCGATCCGCCGGTCCACCTCGGCGGTGGCCGCCTCGCCGCCGCCCAGCCGGGCCCGGACCGCCTCGAGGGCGAGCAGCTGCTCGCGGCGGCCCCGGTCGGTGACGTAGCGCTCGATATCCCGGGCGAAGTTGTCGTAGCCGGGGAAGGCCGAGGCGAAGATGACCCCGGTGTCGTCGCGCATCGACGCGGGCAGGCCCCAACGGTCCGGCAGACGAGTGCCGAGCGTGGTGTCCTTGTAGTGCATCACCAGTGGGATGCCGGCGTCGCGCAGCGCGTCGAAACCGGCGCCGATGGCCAGCCGGGTGGCGTTGTCCAGCGCGGCGTCGCGGGTGGCGTCCACACCGAACTGGCCGACCATGTCGACCGGTGCGGCCCGGCCGGCCAGCTTGACGACGTCGGCCTCGTTGTCGATGGTCTCGAAGGTGGGGTCTCCGGTCTCCCGCTTCACCAGGCGGGTGATGTGCCGGTCCACCACGGCGCGGCGCAGCCGGTGCGGGATGGTGTCGATGAACTGCTGGCCGGCCAGGATCCGGGCGATGTTCTCGTCGTCGAAGACCCGCTCCACGCCGGGCAGCCCGAGCGCGGCGCCGGTCACCACGACCGGCTCGGGGCCGGCGGTGGGCGGGCCGCCGGGGCGGCCGCCCGAGTAGATCTGCAGGCCGCGTTCGAGAACGTCGGCGAAGAGGTGACCGAGTTCGGCGTACCGGTCGGTGGTCATGGGGGTCCTTTCCGGCGTGGTCGGGACAGCTCTGGCGGTGGCCGCTGCGGTGGCCCGGCCGGCCTGCGCCGGCGCGGCGAAGCCGAGGCCGGCGGCGTAAAGGCCGCAGAGGGCCTGGTTGAAGGAGGCCACGTCGCCGGCCTTAGGGTGGTTGGTGAACAGCGCCAGCACGTCGTCACCGAGGACGTCCTCGACGAAGCCGTGCAGCGCCTTCTTGGGGCCGACCTCCACGAAGATCCGGGCACCGGCCGCGTAGAGCGTGTGCAGTCCCTTGACGAACTGCACCGGCGAGGCGACCTGCCGGCCGAGCAGGTCGAGCATGGCCTCCATGTCGGCGTCGGGCGGGTAGAACTCGCCGGTCACGTTCGAGACGACGGGCCGCACCGGCGCGTGCAGGTCCAGGCGGCGCAGGGCCACCTTGAGCGGCTCGCTGGCCGGCGCCACGATCTCGGTGTGGAAGGCGTGGCTGACCGGGATCCGGGTGGCGGTCAGACCGGCCCGTTCGAACGCGGAGATCGCCCGCTGCACCGCCTCGGTAGCGCCGCCGACGACCGCCTGACTGCCGCTGTTGACGTTGGCGACGACGACGTATCCCTCGGTCGCCGCGACGATCCGCTCGATCTGCTCGAGCGGGCCGAACACCGCCGCCATCGCGCCGTTGTCGGCCATGGTGAGCCCGGCCATCTCCCGGCCGCGGGCGCTCACCGCCTCCAGCGCGGCGTCGAACGACAGCGCACCGGCGGCGACCAGGGCGCCGTACTCGCCCAGGCTGTGCCCCATCACCAGGTCCGGGCGCACGCCGTAGGCGTCCAGCAGCCGGGTCAGCGCCAGGTCGGTGGCGAGCACCGCGGGCTGGGTGATCTCGGTCTGCATCAGCTGCTCTTCCAAGCGATGCCGGGTGGCCTGGTCGCTGTCATCGGCGAAGATGTACCCGGTCAGCGGCCGGCCCAGCAGGGGCGTCATCACCCGGTCCGCCTCGGCGAAGGCGGCCGCCACGAGGGGTTCGCGCGCCCGCAGGTCGCGCAGCATGTTGACGTACTGCGAGCCCTGCCCGGTGTAGAGGAACGCCACCCGGCCCGGCGCGCCGCGACCCAGGTGCACGCCCTGTGCCCGCAGCATCCGCCAGCGCGCCGGGTCACCGGCACGCAGCGCCGTGACCGCCCGACCGGCCTTGGCCGCGAGGTCGGCCGGGTCGGCATAGTCGATGGCGACCCGGACGGCGGCCCCGGCGATCTCGGGATCGGGCGCGGCCGGCGCCGGCGCCCGTCCGGCCGCCGCGTCGGCGGCCAGCCGGTCCAACTGCCCGGCGACGTCGGCCTCGTCGCGGCCGCCGACGACGGCCGCACCCCGCAGCGGCGGCCGAGGCTCGGCCGAGGCGGAGGCCTGCCGGGCGAGGTCGACCCCGGCGTACGAGCGGGCGCTCTCCTGCGGCGGCCGGTGCCGCCCGGGGACGTACTCCTCGAGGACCGCGTGGAAGTTGGTGCCGCCGAAGCCGAAGGCGCTGACCCCGGCGCACCGCACGCCGTGCCGCGGTGCCGGCCACTCGCGCAGCTCGGTGTTGACCCGGAACGGGATGGCGTCCCAGTCCACGTGCGGGTTGGGCTGCTCGAAGTGCAGGCTCGGGGTGAGCACCTTCTCGTGCAGGCCGAGCACCGTCTTGAAGATCCCGGCCGCGCCCGCCGCGGCCTTGAGATGGCCGATGTTGGACTTGACCGACCCGAGCGCGATGGCACCGGTGGCCGCACCGGCCTTGGCGAACACATCGCTGAGGCTGCCGAGCTCGGTGGCGTCGCCGACCCGCGTCGAGGTGCCGTGCGCCTCCACGCAGGAGGCCAGCGCTGGGTCGAGTCCGGCGTTCTGCCAGGCGCGTTCCACCGCGAGCCGCTGTCCCAGCGGGTTCGGGGCGGTGATGCCCTTGCCGCGGCCGTCGCTGGAGCCGCCGAGGCCGAGCAGCACCGCGTAGACGCGGTCGCCGTCGCGTTCAGCGTCGGCGAGGCGTTTGAGCACGAACAGGGCCGCGCCCTCGCCCATCACGAACCCGTCGGCGCCGGCGTCGAACGGGCGTGTGCCGGTGGCGGACAGGGCGCCGATCTTGCAGAACTTGACGAACGCGGCCGCGTTCATGTTGCGGTCCACGCCGCCGGTGACCGCGACATCGAAGTCCCCGGCCTGCAGTCCGCGGACCGCCGCGGACATGGCGGCGAGCCCGGAGGCGCAGGCCGCGTCGGTGGTGAAGTTCGGTCCGCGGAAGTTGAACAGGTTGGCGATCCGGCCGGCGATCACGTTGGCCAGTTCGCCGGGCATGGTGTCCTCGGTGATCTCCGGAAGACCGGCCAGGAACGGGTCGCGGGTCTCGGCCAGCACCGCGGCGCGGACCGGTTCGGGCAGCTGGGCGAAGGACGGCGCCGACCGCAGCCGATGCACCACCTCGTCGAACTGCACCCGCAGCACGGTGCGGTAGTGCTTGTCCCCGCCGATGGCGTTGCCGATGATGACGGCCACCCGTTCCGGGTCGACAGTCCAGTCCGGCCAGCCGGCGTCGAGCAGCGCCGACCGGGCGGTGGCGACGGACCACTTCTGGCCCTCCTCCATCTGGGCGGAGACCGCCGGTGGCACGGGCAGCCGCCAGGCCAGCGGATCCCAGGTGAAGTCGCGGACCCAGCCGCCGATGCGGGAGTACGTCTTGTCGGGGGCGTGCGGGTCGGGGTCGTAGTGCAGAGCCGGGTCCCAGCGCTCCGGCGGCACCTCGCTGATCGAGTAGCGGCCGGTCCTGATGTTGGTCCAGAAGGTGGCGGCGTCCGGTGCGTCGGGCATGACGGCGCCGAGCCCGATGACGGCGATGGGTACGGGACGTACGGCGGTCATGACGCAGCCTCCCGAGGTGCGATCCGGTCGTACAGTGCGTCGGCGATGTGGTCGAGGTCGGCGAGCAGTCCGGTCTGCGCGGTGCGTACCCGGTCCAGCGGCAGCGCGGCGGCGGGGTCCGTGCCGGTGGGCGCCGGTTGTGCCCCGAGGACCAGCCGCAACCCCTCGTCGGCGACCTTGAGCGCGGCCTCGCGGGCGAAGACGCGGCTGATCGCCGCCAGGGTGGCCGATGGGAAGCGCCGGTCCGCCTTCTCCGGCAGGGTCCCGGCAGCGGCCGTGGCGGCGCGGCGGGCGAGCACGCCGGCGCACTCCGCCCAGGCGATCAGTTCGCCCAGGCGCAACAGGACGTGCTGGTTGCGGGTGAGCCGGCCGGTCCGGCAGGCGTCCAGCACCGCGGCCAGGCAGTCCAGCGCCAGGGCGGCGATCGGCCCGCCGGAGGTGGCGGGCAGCGCGGCCAGGTCGCGGGCGTCGTCGCGGTGGTACCGGCCGGCGCTCTTGAGGTGCTGCTGCCACCGGTCACGGGCGATCGTCATCTCGAGGATCTCCGAGGTGCCCTCGTAGATCGTGGTGATCCGGACGTCGCGTTTGATCTTCTCGACCAGGTAGGGCCGGGTGTATCCGTACCCGCCGTGCGCCTGGATCGCCGCCTCGGCCGCGGCGTTGCCGGCCTCGGTGGCCAGGTACTTCGCGATGGCGCCCGCGGTGTTCAGCGCCCCGTCCGTGCCCTCCCCGGCGTCGAGGCGGGCGGCGGTCTCCTCCACGAAGGCGCGTGCCGCCTCCAGCCGGACCGCGTGCGGGACGATCAGCTTGTGGGTATAGCCCTGCTTCTCGGCGAGCGGCGCGCCGCCCTGGGTCCGGCTCGCGGAATAGGCGATGGCCCGGTCGAGCGCCTCCCAGCCGCCACCGAGCCCGAACGCGGCGACCATCACCCGGGTGTAGCCGAAGACCTGCTGCGCCTGGACGAGCCCACGGCCCTCGACCCGGCCGACCAGGTTCTCCGCAGGCACCAGCACGTCGTCGAGGAACAGCGCCGCGGTGTTGGACAGCCGGATGCCGTGTTTGTCCTCGGGCGCAGCGGTGGTGAAGCCGGGGGTGCCGCGTTCGACGATGAACCAGGACGGCCCGCCGGGCGCGAGCGCGAGGATCGTGCAGACGTCCGCGACAGTCCCGTTGCTGATCCACTGTTTGCGCCCGGTCAGCCGGTACCCGGTGAGCCGTCCCCCGCTCTGTACCGGCGTGGCGGTGGTGGTCAGCGCGCCCAGGTCGCTGCCCGCCTCCGGCTCGGTGGCGCCGTAGGCGAACAGGATGCCCTGTTCGGCGATCCGGCCGAGCCACTCCTTGCGCTGCTCCGGGGTGGCGCCGACCAGGATCGGGTCGCTGCCGAGGAAGGTGGCGAACACCGACGTGGCGACGCCGATGTCGATGCGGGCCATCCGCTCGCAGATCCGGTACGAGTCGAACGCGCCGCCGCCCAGACCGCCGTACTCCTCGGGGACGAACACGAGGTGGACGCCGAGGTCGTCGCCGCACATGCCGCGGACGGTCTCTTCGGGGCACACGTCGTCACGGTCCAGTTCGAGTCGCCGGCTCTCGGGCAACTGCTGGGCGAGGAAGTCGTCCAGGGAGGACAACATCAGGTGCAGGGTGTCCCAGTCGAGGCCGGTGGTCGTCGTCATGGCTGCGCCCTTCCGGGGTCGTTCGTGAGCAGGGGATCGGATGCGCGTACCGATCGCAGCAGGACCTCCGCCACGTCGGTGACCACGACCTGACCGCCGTCCCGGTCCGGTTCCTGGCGCAGTGCCACGCCGTCGGCGAGCATGTCGACGCAGTACGGGCAGGCGGCCGCCACGATGTCCGGCTCGGCGGCGAGCAGTTCGTCGGTGCGGGTCTCGTTGATGCGGGTGCCGAGCGTCTCGTCCAGCCACATCCGGGCGCCGCCGGCGCCGCAGCAGAAGGACCGTTCCCGGGTGCGTTCGGGCTCCACGAGACGGATGCCGGGCAGGTCGCCGAGGATCTCGCGCGGCGGTGCGAAGACCCGGTTGTGCCGGCCCAGATAGCACGGGTCGTGATAGGTGACGGTGGCGTCGACCGGCGTCACCGGGGTGAGGCGGCCGTCGGCGACGAGCCGGGCCAGCAGCTGGGTGTGGTGCAGGACCTCGTAGTCGCCGCCCAGTTGCGGGTATTCGTTGGCCAGGGTGTTGAAGCAGTGCGCGCAGGTGGCGACTATCCGGCGTACGCCCGCGCCATTGAGCGTCTCGACGTTGCGCATGGCGAGCTGCTGGAAGAGCAGTTCGTGGCCGATGCGCCGGGCCGGGTCACCGGTGCAGGTCTCGCCGCTGCCGAGGACGGCGAACCGGACCCCGGCGGTGTGCAGCAGCTGGGCCACCACGCGGCTGGTGCGCTGGGCCCGGTCGTCGAAGGCACCGGCGCAGCCCACCCAGAACAGGTACTCCAGGTCGTCGGGGATGCGGTCGCCATCCAGCGTGCGCACCTCGAAGTCCAGCCCGGCGGTCCATTCGGTACGGGCCCCCGAACCCCGACCCCAGGGGTCACCGGCGTGCTCCAGGTTGCGGAGCAGCACTCCGGCCTCGGGCGGGAAGCTGGACTCCATCAACACCTGGTAGCGGCGCATGTCGACGACGTGGTCGACGTGTTCGATGTCGACCGGGCACTGTTCTACGCAGGCACCGCAGGTGGTGCACGACCAGAGCACGTCGGGGTGGACGACACCCTCGGCACCGACCAGCGGGGTCAGCGCCGCGGCCGACGCCAGCGCGTCCACCCGGGACCGGTCGGTAGCGAGCAGGTACGGCGCCGCGGCCAGCGCGTGATCGCGCAGGGCCATCACCAGCAGCTTCGGTGACAGCGGCTTGCCGGTGTTCCAGGCCGGGCACTGCGACTGGCACCGCCCGCACTCGGTGCAGGTGGCGAAGTCGAGCAGGCCTTTCCAGGTGAAGTCGGTGATCGAGCCACGGCCGATCACGTCATCCTCGCCGGGGTCCTCGAAGTCGACCGGCTTGCCGGCGGAGTGCACCGGCAGCAGGGCGCCCAGGGCGCGCGGCCGGCGGCTCAGCGCGACGTTGCCGGCCGCGGTGAAGACGTGCAGGTGCTTGGAGTGGACCACGATGACCAGGAACAGCAGCAGTACGCCGAGCGCCAGGAGCAGGCCGGCGGTCTCGGCGACGTCGTTGCCGGTGGCGCCGAGCGGCTCCAGCAGCCGGGCCGCCGCCTCGGAGGCGAAGGCACCGGCCGGGAACGGGAAGTTACCGGTGTTGATCTGGGCGCCGCGGTAGAGCAGCAGGCTCCACACCACGTTGAAGATCATGAAAAGGACCAGCCACGCGGCGTCCAGATGGGAGCCGAAGAACCGGGAGCGGCGGCCCTCACGGCCCGGCGAGTGCCGGATCCGGATCGCCGCGAAGGCCATCACCGAGACCAGCGTGGCGAGGATGAACAGGTCCTCCAGGAAGCCGAGCCAGGGCTGAGTACCGATCAGCGGCAGGTGGAAGTCGCGCTGGAACAACGCGCCGTACCCTTCGACGATCGTCAGCGCGAGCACCAGGAAGCCCCAGAACGCGAGCACGTGCGCCACCCCGGGAACCGTCCAGGTCAGCAGCTTGCGCTGGCCGAGAACCTCGGTGAGCTCGGCGCGCAGCCGGGCCGCCACGCCGGTGGTCCGGCCCGGCTCCACCGGCTGCGCGGCACGGCCCAGCCGGTGCAGCATGGCGATCCGCCGGCCGGCGACGAAGAACGCCACCGCGGTCATCACCAGTCCGATGACGAGTCGAAGAGCCATGGCGGTCAGCCCTTGCGCTTCCGGATCTCGTCGATCAGGGCCGGCACGACGGTGTGCAGGTCCCCCACCACGCCGAAGTCGGCGATCTGGAAAATCGGCGCCTTCGGGTCCTTGTTGATCGCGATGATGGTCCGGGACCCCTGCATGCCGGCCCGGTGCTGGATCGCTCCGGAGATGCCACCGGCCAGGTAGAGCTGCGGGGCGACGGTCTTGCCGGTCTGCCCGATCTGCAAGTCGTGCGGGCACCAGGTGAGGTCGGTCGCGGCCCGGGAAGCGCCGACGGCTCCACCCAGCGCGTCGGCCAGGCGCTCGATCACCGCGAAGCCCTCGGCGGAGCCGGCGCCACGGCCGCCGGCGACCACGACGGTGGCGTCGGTGAGTCCGGGCCGTCCGGTGGCGGCTTTCGCCCGGCTCGCCACCACGTGGGGGACCGCGGCGGAAACCGGCTCGGCGGTGACTGTCCGGACGGCGGCGCGGGCCGGCTCGGGCGCGGGCTCGGCGGTGACGGCGTTCGGGCGTACCGTGATCACCGGGGTTCCGCGCCGGACCCGGCTCTCCGTGAACCAACCGCCGGCGAACACCGACTGGGTGGCCACCGGGCCGTCCGGGCCGGCGCTCACGTCGACCGCGTCGGTGATGATGCCGGCGTCGAGGCGCACCGCGACGCGGGCGGCGACCTCCGTGCCGCCCGGCCCGGAGCTGACCAGGACGGCGGCCGGCGCGATGCCGGCGGCCAGGTCGGCCAGCGCCAGCGCCTCGACCATCGGCTGGTACGACGGCGGCTCCGGCGGCGTGATCGAGTACACCGTCGTCACGCCGTACCGGCCGAGCGCGTCGATCAGCGCCTCGCCCGCGTCGCCGTGCACCACGGCCGCGGGTTCGCCGAGCCGGCGCGCCAGCGTCAGCAGTTCCAGGCTCGGCTTCCGGATGACCCCGTCGTCGTGGTGGACGAGGACCAGGACTGTGCTCACCGCAGCCTCCCAGGGCTTGTGGTCTACAACAACTTGTTGGCGGCGAGGAAGTCGGCCAGCCGGACGGCGGCGTCGCCCTCGTCGGTGATGACCGTGCCCGCCTCGCGGGGCGGCCGGGGACGGACCGCGCGGACCTCGGTGGCCGCACCGGCGGCGCCGACCTGTCCGGCAGCGATCTCAAGGTCGGCCAGCGACCGGGTGGTGACCGGCTTGCGCTTGGCCGCGACGATCCCCTTGAAGGACGGGTAGCGGGCCTCACCGGACCGGTCGGTGACCGTCACCAGGGCCGGCAGCGGCGCGGCGACCTCCTCGGTCGCGTCGTCGGTGTCGCGCTCGACGGTGACGGTGTCGCAGTCGACCCGGACCGCGGTGGCGTTCACCAGCGCCGGCAGGCCGAGCCGGTCGGCCACCATCACCGGCACCACGGCCATCTCCGCATCGGTGGACGCCATGCCGCAGATGATCAGGTCGGCGTCCGTCCGCCGCAGCGCGGCCGCGAGGACGAGCGAGGTGCCGACGGCATCCGTGCCGTGCAGCGCGTCGTCGAGGATGTGCACCGCCCGGTCACCGCCCATCGCGAGTGCCTTGCGCACCGCCTCGACGGCCCGGGCCGGGCCCATCGTCAGATAGGTGATCTCGGTGGCGACGCCCGCCTCGGCGAGCCGGACGGCCTGTTCGACGGCGTACTCGTCCAGTTCGGAGAGCCGGCCGTCGACGCTCGCCCGGTCCACGGTGCGGTCATCGGCGAAACGCCAGGTGGCCGTCGCCTCCGGGACATATTTGATCAGGACTGCGATCTTCATGACGAAACCGCCTGGGCTAGAAGGGTCCTGACTACGCAGCGTATGGACTGTGGTCGATCAACTAAAGGCGCCGATACCCCTGAGAACAGGGACCAATGGCCTCTTGACCGCCGAGCGGAAACCGGTCCGGTGTACGAGGGCCGAACGGCACTGGTGGCAAGCGGCGCCGTGACGCGACGCTCGGTCGAACCGGCGAGGGGAGGACACGATGACGGCCCGATCGGCTCGCGGTCCGCGGATCATCCAGGGCGGCATGGGCGTCGCCGTCTCCGGCTGGCGACTCGCCCGCGCCGTGTCGCTGACCGGTCAGATGGGGGTGGTGTCGGGCACCGCACTGGAGATCGTCTGCGCCCGGCGGCTGCAACAGGGCGACCTCGGCGGTGACATCCGCCGGGCACTGGCGCACTTCCCGGTACCCGGGGTGGCGGAACGGATCCTGCGCACTTACTACGTGGCCGGCGGCAAACCCGCGACGGCGCCGTTCCGGCCGGTGCTGCGGTTCAGTCTGCAGCCGTCCCGGGTGCTCGCCGAGCTCACCATCGCGGCGAACTTCGTCGAGGTGTACCTCGCCAAGGAGGGCCACGACGGCCTGATCGGCATCAACTACCTGCGCAAGATCGAACTGCCGATCCCGTTCGGCTGCTACGGCGCCATGCTCGCCGGCGTCGACCATGTGCTGGTGGGCGCCGGAAACCCCGCCCACCTGCCCGGACTGCTGGACGGGTTGGCCAGCCACCAGCCGGTGGCGCTGCCGGTCCGGGTCCAGGGCGCCACGTCTGCCGACGGCCAGCACGCCATCCGGTTCGACCCCCGGGCGTACGCTCCGCCGGGGCAGCACCCGCTGAAGCGTCCCCGCTTCGACGCCATCGTCGCCTCCGTCGACCTCGCCGAAGGGCTCGCCGCCGATCCCGGCACGCGGCCCGACGGCTTCATCGTGGAAGGCGCCACAGCCGGTGGGCACAACGCCCCGCCGCGCGGCCCGCGCCGCGTCGACGACACCGGTCAGCCCGTCTACGACGACCGCGACGTGGTCGACCCCCGGTCGATGACCCGGTTCGGTCTGCCGTTCTGGATGGCCGGTTCGTACGGCACCCCGGCTGGACTCGCCCGGGCGGTGGCCGCCGGAGCCACCGGCGTGCAGGTGGGCACCGCGTTCGCGTATTGCGAGGAGTCCGGGATGGCCGCCGAGTGGAAGCGCCGCGTCGTGGAACTGGCCGCCCGCGGCGACGTGCCGGTACGCACCGACGGCCGCGCCTCCCCGACCGGTTTCCCGTTCAAGGTGGTGCAGCTGCCGGGAACCCTGTCCGACGAGGACGTCTACGCCGACCGGGAGCGACTGTGCGACCTCGGCGTGCTGCGCACCGCGTACCGCAAGCCGGACGGCTCGGTCGGCTACCGGTGCCCCGCAGAGCCCGTGGCCATGTACCGCAGCCACGGCGGCGGCCGCGAGGCCAACACGGCCGGGCGGCGCTGCCTGTGCAACGGGCTGATGGCGGCCGCCGGCTTCGCTCAGCAGCGGGCCGGCGGCTACACCGAGCCGCCGGTGATCACCGCCGGCACCGACTTCACCGCCGTACGCGAGTTGCTGCGCCGGCTGCCCGCCGACCGGCAGACGTACCGGGCCACCGACGTGGTGGCCCATCTACTGGAAACGGAGAAGGAACTGCCTTGACATCTCCCCCAGCTGAAGCAGGGGGATTCAGCCCTCGCGGATTGAGCTTTCTGCTTCACCGATCGCTGCCGACCCGGACTACCGGCGAGGGACGGTGGACCGCCCATCGGTCTTCTGCAATCTCCACAGACGTAACTTTCGATTCGCCCTGGCGGCGAACCGGCTGCCCCTGGCCTGCTTCGCAGGGAGTCCGTTTCCTCTCCGGCCTGAGGGCCGCAGTATCCACGGAGGTATCCGATGACGGCACTGGTGGCATATGCGACGAGCGGCGGATCCACCGCCGAGATCGCCGGATGGATCGCCGAGGAACTGCGCACCGCCGGCCTGGACACGCGGCTTCTGGCGGCCGGCGAGGTCGACGACGTGGCCGGCTACGAGGCCCTGGTCCTCGGCGCTGCCATGTACGCGGCCGGCTGGCACGCCGATGCCCGCAAGTTCGCCAAACGGTTCGCCGGCCAGTTCGCCGGACGGCCGGTCTGGCTGTTCGACAGCGGCCCGCTCGACCACACCGCCGACGACACCGACCTGCCGCCGAACCACCAGGCCACGGTGGCGATGGAGCTGCTCCAGGCGCGGGAGCACGTGACGTTCGGCGGCCGGATGACCGCCGAGGCGCACGGCTGGCTCGGCTTCCTGTCCCGCCGGATGGCGAAGGAGGGTCACGCCGGCGACTTTCGCAACCCGCCGCGCATCCGGGCCTGGGCACGCGGGGTGGCCGCCGAGATCCTGGCAGCGCGCCAGGGGACCTGACGTTCGCTACCGCCGTGCAGGTCGAAGGCCAACGCTACATATCCCAGCTCGGCGAGGGCATCGGCTCGGCGGTGCTCGACATCGCTTGGCCCCACGCCCTCGGGTCCGAGCAGCACCGCGGGCCGGCGGCCGATGCCGGCCGGGACCGCGAGGTGCCCGATCATCGTCACACCGTCCGCCGGGTAGGCGACCGTGCGCGTCGTCATCGTCATGACTCAATGTTGTTGTCGTCGGGTCCGGTCCGGCCGCTGTTCTGCAGCTGGCAGAACAGCGGAAGGACGCAGGTCGGCGCTTCCTTGCGTACCCATGAAGGGTCTGTCTTGGCGTTGTGGCAGCGGCCTCGCGCGGGACCGCGAACAGTGACCCGTCAGGATGGGTAGTCGAAGAAGCCGCCTCCGGTTTTGCGGCCCAGGCGGCCGGCGGCGACCATCTCGCGCAGCAGGGCCGGGGGTGCGTAGAGCGGCTCGGCAAACTCGGCGTGCAGGGCGACGGCTACCGACTCGATGACGTCCAGGCCGATCAGGTCGGTCAGTTCCAGCGGGCCGAGCGGGTGGGAGCAGCCGAGTTTCATGCCGCGGTCGATGTCGGCGGCGACGGCGTGGCCGCTCTGCACCATCCGGACCGCTGCCAGCAGGTACGGCACCAGCAGCGCGTTGACCACGAAGCCGCAGCGGTCGGCGGAGCGGATCACTTGTTTGCCGAGTACGCCGGCGGCGAACGCCTCGGCGGTGGCGGTGGCGCGCGGGTCGGTGTCCGGCGCCGAGACCACCTCGGCGAGCGGGAGCACCTGCACCGGGTTGAAGAAGTGCAGGCCCACGACGCGGCCGGGGCGTTCGGTGTGGTCGGCGAGGGTGGCGATGCGCATCGAGGAGGTGTTCGAGGCCAGGACCGCGTGCGGGTCGGTGACCGCGGCGTCGAGGGCCGTGAAGATCGTACGCTTGAGTTTTTCGTCCTCGGGCACGGATTCGAGCACCAGTTGCCGGTCCGCGAGGTCGTCGAGCGCGGTGGTGAACGCGATCGTGGTGAGCGCGTGCTCGCGGTCTTCGGCGGTGAGCTTGCCGCGCGTCACGGCGCGGTCGAGCGAGCGAGCGATCCGGGCGCGGCCGGCGTCCGCGGAGGCCGTGGACGACACCGCGATCCGCACGTCGAGGCCGGCGCGGGCGCACAGCTCGGCGAGTCCGGCGCCCATCGTGCCGCAGCCGACGACACCGACCCGGGTGATGCCTGCGGTCGAGAGCGGTGTGGTGGTCATCGGGTGCCCGTCCAGCGCAGCAGCGCGGCGCCCAGCGACATGCCGCCGCCGAAGCCGGCCAGCAGCACCAGGTCGCCGTCGGTCAGGTGTCCCCCGCTGTCGGCGGCCTCCAGGGCGAGCGCGGTGGACGCGCTGCCGGTGTTGCCGTAGGCCTCCAGCGTGCGGTGGGTCTGTGCGTGGTCGAGCCCGGAGCGGGTCACCAGTTCGCTGAGCAGCACCCCGTTGGCCTGGTGCGGGACGAAGTGGCCGACGTCGGCGAGCCGGTGGCCGGTGCGCTCGACCAGGGTGCGCACCGCGCCGGGGACGTGGTCCATGACGAAGTCGCGGACGCCGCGGCCGTTCATCCGGAACAGGTGGTCGCCGTTGTCGACGGTGTCGTGGGTGGCGGGCATCCGGCTGCCGCCGGCGTCGACCCGGATCAGGCCGCGGGCGGAGCCGTGGCTGGTCAGCTCGAAGTCGAGGAAGCCGCCGGTGGTCACCGGGCCGACGAGCGCCGCGCCGGCGCCGTCGCCGAGCAGCACGACGGTCTTGCGGTCGGTGACGTCCAGGATCCGCGAGTAGACGTCGGCGGCGACGACCAGCGCGTGCGCGCCGGGCTCCTGGGCGACCAGGGCCCGGGCCAGGGCGAGGCCGTAGACGAAGCCGCTGCAGACGACGTTGATGTCGAAGCACGCGGCGCCGGTCGCGCCGATCAGGTCCTGCACCAGGTACGAGGTGGGTGGCTGCGGCGAGTCCGGCGTGGACGTCGAGACGATCAGGTAGCGCAGCGCGGTGGCCGGCAGCCCGGCCCGGTCCAGGGCCTGCTCGGCGGCGTGGGCCGCCAGGTCGGAGGTCGCCTCGTCAGGGGCGGCGTAGCGGCGGGTGACGATCTGCGTCTTGCGTTCGATCCACTCCGGGGTGACGCCGGCCGGGCCGGCCACGTCCGCGCCGGTCACGATCTGTTTCGGTACGTAGGCCCCGGTGGCCAGGATGCCGGTGGCGGACATCGTCACACCCTCGCCGTCGTCGCGTAGCGGCGCCACGAGGTAAGCCGGTCGACGCCGATCCGCTCGCGGGCCTCGGTGTCGGTCACGCCCAGGCCCTCGGTGGGTGCCAGGCAGAGCACACCGACCTTGCCGACGTGCCGGTTGTTCTGCACGAGCCGCAGCGCCTCGCCGGTCTGCTCGAGCGGGTGCACGTCGGTCAGGATCGGCACCAGCCCGCCCTGGCGGAACAGCCGCGCGGTGTCCCACTGCTCCTGCAGGTTGGCGATGTGGCTGCCGATCACCCGCTTGAGGTTCATCCACAGGTACCGGTTGTCGTACTGGTGCTGGTAGCCGGTGCTCGACCCGCAGGTGACGACCGTGCCGCCGCGGCGGACCACGTGCACCGACGTACCGAAGGTGGCCCGGCCGACGTAGTCGAACGCGATGTGCGGGTCCTCGCCCAGCTCGGTGCGGATCCGGCGGCCGAGGCGCTTGCCGTACTCGACGGCGTCCGCCGGGGTGTCGGCGCCCTCGCCCATGCCCAGCTCGCTACGGTTGATGATCACGTCGCAGCCCTGCTCGCGCAGGATCTGCGCCTTGTGCTCGGAGCTGACCACGCCGACCGCGACACCGCCGCCGTTCTTGACCATCTGCACGGCGAAGCCGCCCAGGCCGCCGGTGGCGCCCCAGATCAGCGCGATGTCGCCCTGCTTCATCCGGGCGCCGTTGGCGCCGATCAGCATCCGGTACGCGGTCCCGGCGCACAGCGTGACCGAGGCCGCTTCCTCCCACGTCAGGTGCGGCGGTTTCGGGACGAGCTGGCTGGCCCGGACCACGGTGTAGTGCGCGAGGCCGCCGAAGTTGGTCTCGTAGCCCCAGGCGCGCCCCTCGGGTCCCATCATCGCGTCGGCGTGCGAGCCCGGGTCCTGGTCGTCGACGTAGGCCGGGCTGACCATCACGTGGTCGCCGACCTTCCAGTGCCGTACGCCGTCGCCGACCCGGACCACCACGCCGGCCGCGTCCGAGCCGACGACCTGGTGCGGCAGGTCGTGGCGGGCCGCGTAGCCGCCCTGGCGGGCGAAGCGGCGCACCGCGGTGAACGTCGAGATCGGCTCGAACATCGCCGACCACACCGTGTTGTAGTTAATCGAGCTGGCGAGCACCGCGACGACCACCTCGTCGGGGGCGAGCGCCGGCATCGGCACCGGCCCGACGTGCATCGACCGCCGGACGTCGCGGTCCGCCTCGCCGTCGAACATGCCCGCGTCCTCTTCGCGCAGGTGCGCGGCGAGGTACGACGGGGGCAGCGGGATCCGGGCGAGTTCGTCCGGTGGGGCTCCGGCGAGTACCGCTTCGGCCAACGTGTCCATGGGTGAGTGTCCTCGCGATCTTGGGGGTGCCGTCAGCCGATGACGTCGTAGGCGCCGACGCTCGCGGCCACGGCCACCGGGGACAGGAAGGTGACCGCGGGGAACTGCGGCCAGAAGACGCCACTGTGCGGGAACACCAGCAGGTTCCCCGCGGGTCCGAAGGCGATCAGGTCGGCGAGCGCGTCGCCGGTGAGGTCCGCGGCGGCGACCACGAGAGCGCCGTCCCAGTCGGAGCCCAGGTCGTGCCGGGCGCCGCCGGTCTCGATGGCGCTGATCGCGCCGCCGGGCAGGCGGACCAGCAGTTCGGGGCCGGTGCCGGTGACGTCCGCGGCGCCCAGCAGCACGGCGCCGGGGGTGATCGTGGCGACCGCGTCGCCGAGGTCGGTGGCGGTGCCGAGCCGGACCGTGCCGTCGGCGGCGGACCGCAGCACCCGGTCGGGGCCGGCGGCCCGTGCGACGACGGCCTGCACCGCCGTTCCGGGCCGGTGCGGTGCCGTGCTCAGGTCGCCGATGTCGAACGACGCGGCCGGGGGCAGCAGCACCTCGCGGCCGTCGGGGAGCAGGCAGAGCAGCTGCCGCGCACCGTCACCGGTGAAGTCGCCGGCCACCAGGTGTGGCACCCGGCCGAGGTGAAAGCCGGTGCCGATCCGGACCGGGGCGTCGAAGCTGTCGGCCCGGTAGGCGAACTGCAGCAGGTCGCCGGTGGTGCGGTCGCGCACGACCAGGTCGGTGCCGGCGCCGGGCCGCGGCAGCGACGGGGCGCTCCTGCGCTGCGTGTCCATCCGGCCCTCCGAGCGGTCGTGTCCAGCTGTCACGGGTGATCCTGGGGTGCGGCCGGTGCCGCGCCACACCCCAGGAGCACCCCTAGCTAGGCGGGGACGGCGATCGCGGTGATGAGCAGGCCGTCGCGGCACAGCCAGCGGCCGGTGAACCCGGCCGGCTCGCCGGCGTGGGCGGTCAACACGGTCGCGGTGAACGTGCCGGCCGGGTCCAGCTCGACGTGGGCCTCGCTGAACTCGAGGAACCGGTGGGTGAGCGGGAACCAGGCCTTGTAGACCGATTCCTTCGCGCTGAACAGCAGCCGGTCCCACGGCACGCCGGGTGCGGCGGCCAGCACGGCGTCGCGTTCGGCGGGCAGCGCGATCGCCTCCAGCACACCGTCCGGCAGCGGGTCGGCCGGTTCGGCGTCGAGACCGATCGTGCGCAGGTCACCGGCGTGCGCCACGGCGCAGCCGCGGAACCCCGCGCAGTGGGTCATGCTGCCGACCACGCCCGGCGGCCAGATCGGTGCGCCGCGCAGGCCGGGCAGGATCGGCGCGGGTGGCACCCCGAGCCCGGCCAGGGCGGTCCGCGCGCAGTGCCGCACCGTGGTGAACTCCCGGCGGCGCTTGTCCACCGACCGCGCGATCACCGCTTCCTCGGCGGGGAACAGCGCCGGGCCGGGCGGGTCGGTACGGGTCTCGGCGGTGACCACCGGCGCCGCGAACAGCGCCGCCAGCAGGCCGGTCACAGCGGCACGTGCAGCAGCACGCCGGCCGCCGCCGCGAGCACCGCGTCGACGGCCGTCCCCGGTGCGCAGGACCGGCGCAGGGCGGCGCGCAGCCGGGTGTCCAGCCGGGACGAGGCCCCGCGCCGGTCCCGGTCGACCAGCCCGGCCGCGGCGGTCAGCCAGGACCGGTTCGCCGGTACGCCGAGGAAGCCGGCCAGCCGGGACAGCTGACCGCGCGGGTCGGCGACCACCTGCTCGTACGCGAGCATCGTCCACCTGTCGCCGGGCAGCCGCAGCAACTCGTCGGCGCCTTCGCGGGTCATCTCCGACCACAGCGCGCCGAACGCGGTGACCGGCACGTCCCGGGCCATCAGCCGGGGCAGCTCGGCCGGGTCGGCCAGCATCCGGCCCACCTCCGGCGGCAGCAGCGGCATCTGGGCCGGGCCGAGCTGTTCCGGGCCGCTGACCCCGGTGACGCGGGCGGCGGCCCGGCCCATCAGCATCAGCCGGAACCCGGCATGCCGGCTCATCGACAGCGCCGAGTCCACGCCGTCGCGGGTCAGGTAGACGAACCGCGCGTCGGGGAACGCCTCGCGCAGCCGGGGCAGCAGGCTCAGCGAGCCGCCGGAGCGCTCCACCACGACCGGTCGCCCGCACCGGCCGGCCAGGAAGGTGAACAGCTGTCGGTAGTGCTCGGCGATCGGCCGGACCGGCCACAACGGCACCTCGGCGGCGAGCTCGTCGTAGAGCGCGTCCGGGTCGTCGGTGAGCATCGGCAGCGTCATGTGGCAGATCAGCGGGACGCCGCGCGCCGGGTCGAACCGGCCGGTGGCGTACGGGTAGATCAGCTCGGAGACGGTGAGCCCCGCGGTGACCATGGTGTCCACGGCGGGGTCGGGCTCGCTGAGCATCCGCCAGAACGCGGCGCCGTCCGGGGACCCGTCGAACGGGTGCCGGGCGCGTACGGTGCTGAACAGCTCGCTGAGGCTGAGCACCTCGGGGTGCAGGCGCAGCATCCGGGAGAGCATGGTCGATCCGCACCGGCCGGTGCTGATCACGAAGGTCGGTGCCACGGCCATCCTCAGGGGGTCAGGGAGAGCAGCTGGTCGCTGATCAGGTTGATCACCGCGCGCTGGTGCTGGGCGAGGTAGAAGTGCCCGCCGGGGAAGGTCCGCAGCTCGAAACCGCCGGTGGTGTGCTCACCCCAGGCCTCGGCCTCGTCCAGGCTCACCTTCGGGTCGGTGTCGCCGACCAGCGCCACGATCGGGCACGCCAGCGGCGGGGCCGGCTGCCAGCGGTACGTCTCGGCGGCCGTGTAGTCGCTGCGGATCGCCGGCAGGATCATCCGCAGCAGCTCCAGGTCGCCGAGGATGCGGGTGTCGGTGCCGCTGAGCGTCTTCAGCTCGGTGACGATGCCCTCGTCGTCGCGCTGGTGCACGGTCTCGACCCGGTGCCGCGACGGCGCCCGCCGGCCGGAGGCGAACAGGGTGACCGGGCCGCTGCCCAGCCCGGTGCGCATCCGCGCCGCGACCTCGTACGCCAGGGTGGCGCCCATGCTGTGCCCGAAGAACGCCAGCGGCCGGTCCATCAGCGGCCGCAACGCCGCGAACGACGCGTCGGCCAGCTCGCCGATGGTGGTCAGCGGCTGCTCCTGCCGGCGGTCCTGCCGGCCCGGGTACTGCAGCGCGACGACCTGCACGGCGGACTGCAGGGCGTCCGAGACCGGGTAGTAGAAGCTGGCCGAGCCGCCGGCGTGCGGGAAGCAGACCAGGGTGACGCGGCTGTTCGGCTCGGAGTGGAACCGGCGGATCCACAGGTTCTCGGCGGGGTTGCTCACGTGGCTGCCTTCGGGTCGAGATCGGTCGGGAGCAGCTCGGACAGCCAGGTGTCGACGGTCCGGGCGGTCGTGGTGGCGTGTTCCTCCATGACGGAGAAGTGGTTGCCGGGGGTGTCCAGGGTGCGGTGCGGCAGCGGCCACGACGAGCGCCAGTCGCCGTCGCGGGACCAGCCGAACATCGGCTCGCCGGCGCGCACCAGCAGCGTCGGTGCGGCGATCGGGCCGGGTTGCCAGCCGTGGAAGAGCCTGACATAGCCGCCCATCGCGGTGAGCCGGGTGTCGTCCATCGGCACGTAGCCGTCCTCGCGTTCGATCATGCCGGCGCTGAGCACCGGCTGGATGCCGGCGAGCGCCTCGACGTCGTGCGAGTAGATGTCGATCAGTACGAGCGCGGCCACGGCGGCGCCGCGGCGTTCCAGCTCGGCGGCGACGCCGTGCGCGAGCATGCCGCCGGACGAGTGCCCGACCAGCACCGCCGGGCGGCCGGCGAGGTGCGCCACGACCGCGTCGGCCTGCGCGGAGATCACCGCTGCGACGCTGGCGGGCAGCAACTCGCCGTGGTGGAAGCCGGGTGCGGCGACCGCAGCCACGCTGCGCCGCCCGCGCAGGGCGCCGGCGAACCGGACGTACTGGTGCGGGCCGGAGATGGCCAGGATCGAGGGCAGGCAGACCAGTGTCGCGCCCTCGGTGCCGGTGGCGAGACGGACCACGTCGACCGGGCGGGGCAGCTCGGCGGCGGTGCGGAACACCGGGCGGAACGCCGCCGCCGCGGTCAGCACCGCGAAGAACTCGCCGCTGCGCCCGGTGGCCGAGGCTTCCCGGAACAGTGTGCCGAGGGTGCCGGCCTGCTGCGGTGCCGCCTCGTCCGGGCGGGCCAGCCGCCCGGCCAGGTGGGTGACCAGGGCGTCCGGGGTGGGGTGGTCGAACAGCAGCGTGGTCGGCAGCGTGAGCCCGGTGGCGGTGCCGAGCCGGTTGCGCAGCTCCACCGAGGTCAGTGAGTCGAAGCCGGCTTCCAGGAACGGCTGGTGCGCGTCGACGTCGTCCGGTGCGGTGTGCCCGAGCACCACCGCGGCCTGCCGGGCGACCAGATCGGCGAGGGCGGCCCGCAGGTCGTCGGCGGGCAGCTGGGTGAGCCGGCGCTGGAAGGCGGCGAGTGCCCGCTGGTCCGGGCCGCCCGCGCCGGCGCCGGCCGGGACGAGACCGGCGAGGACGGCGGGCAGTGCTCCGGCGGACGCGGCGGCGTGCAGGCCGGCCGGGTCGAACGCGACCGGCACCAGCAGGGGCCGGGCGGTGGTCAGGGCGGCGTCGAACGCGGCGAGGCCCTGCGCGGCGGTGAGCGGGAGGATGCCGCCTCGGCGCAGCCGCCGCTGCCCGGCTTCGCCGAGCGCGTCGGCCATACCGGCGTCCCACGGACCCCAGGCGAGCGAGGTGGCGGGGACACCGTCGGCGCGCAGCTGGATCGCGTACGCGTCGAGGAAGGCGTTCGCGGCCGCGTAGTTGCCCTGTCCCGGGTTGCCGAGCACACCGGCCGCCGAGGAGTAGAGCACGAACGCGGCCAGGGGCTGGTCCCGGGTCGCGGCCACCAGCGTGCGGGCGGCGTCCACCTTGGCGCGGAACACCGTGGCGAGCCGGTCCGGCGTCAGGTCGGCGAGCAGCGCGTCGTCGAGGACACCGGCGGCGTGCACCACCGCGGTGATCCGTTCGCCGTGCAGGGCCCGGGCGACCGCCTGCGGGTCGGCGACGTCGCAGACCAGCGAGCGCACGACCGCGCCGGGCAGGTCCACGCCGGTGCCGGAGCGGGACAGCAGCAGCAGGTCACGGACGCCGTGCGCCTGCGCCAGGTGGTGCACGAGCAGGCTGCCGAGCGTACCGCCCGCGCCGGTGACCAGGACCGTGCCGGCGCCGAACGTCACCGGGCCCGCCGCGGTGTGCTCCGGGCGCAGCCGGGCGAGCCGCGGCACCAGCGGGACGCCGTCGCGGATCACGGCCTGTGCCAGCGGGTAGCTCGCATCGTCCGGTCCGTCGAGCAGCCGCAGCCGGTCCGGGTGTTCGGCCTGCGCCGAGCGGACCAGGCCCCACAGCGCGGCGCCGTCGGGGTCGGTGACCCGTTCACCCACCGCTCCGTGGGTGCGCACCACCAGCTGCGCGGACGCCCACGCCGGGTCGGCGAGCCAGGTCTGCAGCAGGGTGAGCAGGGCGGCGGTCCGGGTTCCGGCGGGCCCCGGCGCGGTCGCGTCCACCAGCAGGGTCGCCACCGGGGACGGCAGTGCGGCGCCGAGCGGCACGACGGCGTCCGGTGCCGTGGCGGTCGCCTCCTGCGGCACCCAGGCGACGTCGTACAGCAGCCGGTCGGCCGCGGCGCCGCCGAACCGGTCGGTGGCGACCGGGCGCAGCGTGATCCGTTCGAAGGTGGCCACCGGCAGGCCGGTGTCGTCGGCCAGGTCCAGCCGGATCGCGTCGGCGCCGTCCGCGGCGGTCAGCCGGGCGCGCAGGGCGGCGCCGGCCGGGCCGAACCGGTGCACGCCGGCGACCGCGAACGGCAGCCGCAGGCCGTCGCCGGGCAGCAGCGCGGCCGGGCCGATCGCGTGCAGCACCGCGTCGGCCAGCGCCGGGTGCAGGCCGTACCCGTCGGTGGGCGCGTCCGTGCGCACCTCGGCGAACACTTCGGGGCCGCGGCGCCACAGCCGGCGCAGGCCGCGGAACGCCGGGCCGTAGCCGAGGCCGGCCTCGGCGAACGTCTCGTAGAGCCCGGTCAGCGGCAGTTCCTCGGCGCCGTCCGGCGGCCAGCTCACCAGGTCGGCGTCGACGTCCGCGGGCTCGGCGGCGGACAGCGTGCCGGTGGCGTGGGTGGTCCAGGGCTCGCCATCGGCGGCCCGGGACCGGACGGTGACCGTGTGGACACGATCAATCTCGGTCACGGTGACCCGGATCGCGGCGGCACCCCGCTCGGGCAGGGTGAGCGGCGCCTGGAAGACCAGCTCGTCCAGGGCGGGTACGCCGGCGCGGGCACCGGCGGCCAGGGCCAGCTCGGCGAGGGCGGTGCCGGGCAGCACGGCCCGGCCCCGCACGGTGTGCTCGGTGAGCCAGGGCTGGCCGGCCGGTTCCAGGGTGCCGGTGAGCACCAGGGTCGCGGTGTCCGGCAGCTCGACGGCGGCGCCGAGCAGCGGGTGCCCGCCGGGGTCGAGGCCGAGGCCGGCGGCGTCACCGCCCCCGCCGGGGCCGGGGCGGGGCCACAGCCGGCGGTGGGTGAACGGGTAGGTGGGCAGGTCGGTGTGCCCGCCGTCGCCGGTGACCGCGGGCCAGTCCACGGCGGTGCCGGCGGTGAACAGCGTGGCGATCGCGCTGAGCAGGGTTGCGGGTTCGCTGCGCTCGCGGCGCAGGGCGCCCACGGCGTCGGGTATCAGGGTGGCGAGGACGGTGTCCGGGCCGAGCTCCAGGACCCGGGTCGCGTCGAGGCGGGTCACGGCGTCGGCGAACCGCACCGGTTCGCGGACCTGCCGCACCCAGTACTCCGGATCGGTCCAGTCCCCACCGTCCGCCACGGTCGAGACCACGGCCAGACGCGGCTCAGCGAACGTCAGCGCCTTCACCGCGACCCGGAAGTCGTCGAGCATCGGTTCCATCAGCCGCGAGTGGAACGCGTGGCTCGCGCGCAGCCGCGTCGTCTTCCAGCCGTGGGCTTCGACGGGCGCGATGTCCTCGGCAAGGCCGGACACCACCACTGCGTGCGGCCCATTGACCGCCGCGACGTCGACGTCCGGGAACACCGCCCGGACCTGGTCCTCGGACGCCTGCACCGCCAGCATCGAACCACCAGCGGGCAACGCCTGCATCAGACGGCTCCGCGCGGAGACCAACGTGGCAGCGTCGGCCAGGGTCAGCACTCCGGCCGCATACGCCGCCGCGATCTCACCGATCGAGTGCCCGGCGACCACGTCCGGGTGGATGCCCCACGAGCGCACCAAGGCAAGCAGGGCAACTTCCAGGGCAAAAATCGCCGGCTGGGCCCAGCCGGTCTGCTCCACGGCGTCGTAGAGACCGCGACCCATGTCGAGGCGCTGCGAGCCCTGGCCGGTGAAGACGACAGCGAGCCGGCCGGGCTGCCCGGCAACACCGCGGACCGTGCCACCCGCGGCCAGCGCGGCCGCCAGCTCGGACCGGTCACGGCCGAGCGCCACGGCGCGGTACGGCAGGCGGGCGCGCCCGGCGAGCGTGGCGGCCACCGCGGGCAGCGACACACCGGGATGGCCGGCCAGGTGGGCGGCGACCCGGGCGAGCTGCGCGTCCAGGGCCTGCTCATCGGCGGCGGCGAACACCAGCGGAGTGACCGGCAGTGCGGCTGGCGCCGCCGGAACCTCGTCGGGAACGGCTTCGAGGATGACGTGTGCGTTGGTGCCGCTGATCCCGAACGACGACACCGCGGCCCGGCGCGGCCGGTCCACCGCGGGCCAGTCCCGCGACGAGGTCAGCAGTTCCACCGCGCCTGCCGTCCAGTCCACCTGGGTCGACGGGGTGGCGGCGTGCAGGGTGGCCGGCAGCCTGCCGTGCCGCATGGCCTCGACCATCTTGATGATCCCGGCGACGCCGGCGGCGGCCTGGGTGTGCCCGAGGTTCGACTTGACCGAGCCCAGCCAGAGCGGCTCGGTGCGGCGCTGGCCGTACGTGGCCAGCAGCGCCTGCGCCTCGATCGGGTCGCCGAGCGGGGTGCCGGTGCCGTGCGCCTCGACGGCGTCGACGTCGCCGGGTTCGAGCTGGGCGGCGGCCAGCGCGGCCAGGATGACGCGCTGCTGCGACGGCCCGTTCGGCGCGGTCAGCCCGTTGGACGCGCCGTCGGAGTTGACCGCGCTCCCCCGCACCACCGCGAGGACCGGGTGGCCGAGGCGCCGTGCGTCGGACAACCGCTCGACCAGCAGCATCCCGACGCCCTCACCCCAGCCGGTGCCGTCGGCGTCGTCGGCGAACGACTTGCACCGGCCGTCCGGCGCCAGCCCGCGCTGCCGGGAGAAGCCGACAAACGTGTTCGGGGTGGCCATCACCGTGACCCCACCGGCGAGGGCCATCTCGCACTCGCGGTTGCGCAGCGCCTGCACGGCCAGGTGCAGCGCCACCAGCGACGAGGAGCAGGCGGTGTCGACGGTGACGGTCGGCCCCTCGAGTCCGAACGTGTAGGCGACCCGGCCGGAGGCGATGCTGCCGCCGGTGCCCATGAACCCCTCGGCAGCGTCCGAGGAACCGCTGACCACCAGGGCGTAGTCGTTGTACATCACTCCGGCGAACACTCCGGTCCGGGAGCCGCGCAGCGCCGCGGGCTCCAGCCCGGCGCGCTCGATCGCCTCCCAGGACGTCTCCAGCAGCAGCCGGTGCTGCGGGTCCATGGCCAGGGCCTCGCGCGGTGAGATGCCGAACAGGCCGGGGTCGAAGTCGGCTGCGCCGGGCAGGAAACCACCCTGATTCGAGTACGTCGTACCGGGGTGGTCCGGGTCCGGGTGGTAGAGGGTGTCGACGTCCCAGCCACGGTTGTCCGGGAACGGCCCGATGGCGTCGCGCCCGGCCGCCACCAGGTCCCAGAGGTCCTGCGGTGAGCCGACGCCGCCGGGGAACCGGCAGGCCATGCCGACGATCGCGATCGGCTCGACGGCGGACTGCTCGGCGCCGCGCAGCCGTTCGCGGGTGTCGTGCAGCTCGGCGGTGACCCGCTTGAGGAAGTACCGCAGCCGGTCCTCCGGGACCTGTCCTGGCTCGCTCATGTGTGTGCCCTTCGTGTGCCGCGGCGGCGGGTCAGGAGATGCCGAATTCCTTGCCGAGCAGGTCGAACATCTGGTCGTCGCTGGCGGTTTCCAGCTCCTCGGCCAGCGCGGTGCCGGCGCCCGGTGTGCCGTCCGCGCCCTGCCAGGCGGCGAGCAGCCCGTGCAGCCGCGCGGTGACCCGGGTCCGGTCGGGTTCGCCGGCGGCTGCCGCGCGCAGGCCCTGTTCGAGCTGGTCGAGCTCAGCGAGCAGCGCCACGGTCGGTGAGATCACCTCGGGCCGCAGCCGGCCGGTGAGGTATGCGGCCAGCGCGCCGGCGGTCGGGTAGTCGAAGACCAGGGTGGACGGCAGCCGCAGCCCGGTGGCCAGGCCCAGCCGGTTGCGCAGTTCGACGGCGGTCAGCGAGTCGAAGCCGAGCTCGGTGAAGGCCCGGTCGGCCGGCACGGCCGCGCCGGACTCGTGACCGAGCACGGCGGCGACCTGTGTCTGGACCACGTCGAGTACGAGGCGGTCCTGGTCGTCGGCGCTCAGCCCGGCCAGGCGCTGCTCGAGCGCCGGGCCGGCCGGTGCCGCCGCGGACGGCCGCGGGGTGCGGACCAGTCCGGCGAGCAGCGGGGGCAGCATGCCGGCCGCGGCGGCCTGACCGAGCGCCACCGGGTCGAGGGCGAGCGGGGCGACCACGGCTGCGCCGGCGCCGAGGGCGGCGTCGAACGCGGCCAGGCCCTGCTCGGCGGTGAGCGGCAGGACACCGCCGCGGCGCATCCGCGCCTGGTCGGCCTGCTCCCCCATGCCGGCGCTCCACAGACCCCAGGCGAGCGAGGTGGCGGGGACGCCTGCGGCACGCAACTGGCGGGCGTACGCGTCGAGGTAGGCGTTCGCGGCCGCGTAGTTGGCCTGTCCCGCGGTGCCGAACAGGCCGGCCGCCGAGGAGTAGAGCACGAACGCGGCCAGCGGCTGGTCCGCGGTGGCGGCGGCCAGGTTGCGGGCGGCGTCGACCTTGGCCCGGAACACGGTGTCCAGCCGTTGCGGGGTGAGCGAGGCCAGGGCGCCGTCGTCCAGGACACCGGCCGCGTGCACCACGGCGGTGAGGTGTTCGCCGCGCAGGGTGCGGGTCACCGCGGCGGCGTCGGCGACGTCGCAGGCCAGGGAGCGGACCCGGGGGTCGCCGGGGATCGGGTTGCGCCCGGACCGGGAGAGCAGCAGCAGGTCGCGCACGGCGTACCGGTCCAGCAGGTGCCGGGCGATCAGCTCGCCGAGGGTGCCGGTGGCGCCGGTGACCACGACCGTGCCGTCGCCCAGCTCGACCGGTTCGCCGCCGCGCAGGCGGGTCAGCTGCGGCACCCGCACGACGCGGTCGCGCACCGACGCCTCGGGCACCGGGTAGTAGGTGTCGTCCGGGCCGTCGAGCAGGTGGAACCGGTCGGGGTGTTCGGACTGCGCGGAGCGGATCAGGCCCCACAGCGCGGCGCCGTCCGGGTCGGTGACGTCGTCGCCGGTCACGCCGGTGGTGCGGACCACGAGCCGGGAGTCGGCCCAGCCGGGGTCGGCGAGCCAGGTCTGTACGAGCGTGAGCAGGGTGGCCGTGCGGTCGCGGGCCGTGCCGGGTGCCGTCGCGTCGACGACCAGGATCGGCGCCGGTGCGGGCAACGCGGCGCCCAGGGTCATCACCACCGGCAGGTCGGCGGCGGGGGTCAGCGGTGCCGGGGTCCAGTCCAGGCCGTAGAGCAGCCGGTCGGCCAGGCCACCGAACTGGGCGGGGGCGACCGGCCGCAGCGCCAGGGCGGCGACCGTGACCACCGGAGTACCGGCCGGGTCGGTCAGCGTGAGCCGGACCGTGTCGGTGCCCGGCGCGGGGCTGATCTCGGCGCGGACGGTGGTGCCGGCCCGGGCGCTGACCCGGACCCCGGTGAAGCCGAACGGCAGCCGCACACCGCCCTCAGCGGCGAGCGCCCCGCCGGCGCCGATGGCGTGCAGGACCGCGTCGAACAGTGCCGGGTGGATGGCGTAGCCACGGCCCGCGTCGTCGATGCCGGCCTCGGCGTAGACGGTGTCTCCGCGTCGCCAGACCCGGCGCAGACCTTGGAAGGCGGGTCCGTAGTCGAGGCCGCCGGCGGCCGCGGTGGCGTAGAAGCCGGTGATGTCGAGCTCCTGCGCCCCGGCAGGCGGCCAGGTCGTCCCGGCGGTGACGGCCGGGACGGGCTCGGTGTCCGCGGCCAGCACACCGGTCGCGTGCAGGGTCCACGGTTCGTCGGCGCCCGGCCGGGAGTGGATGGTCACCGCGCTGCGGTCGCCGTCGGGGGCGGCCAGGGTGACCCGCACGGCGGCCGCTTCGCCGTCGTTGAGCGTCATCGGCGTCTGCAGCAGCAGCTCGTCGAGGACCGGCAGGCCGGCTTGGTGGCCGGCGGCGAGGGCCATCTCGGCGAGCGCGGTGCCGGGTACGACGGTCCGCCCGGCGACCGTGTGGTCGCGCAGCCACGGGTGGGTGTGCACGGAGAGCGTGCCGGTCAGCACGCTGTCGCCGGAGGGCAGCGCGACAGCGGCGCCGACCAGGGGGTGGCCGGTGCCGGCCAGGCCGAGCCCGGCGGCGTCGCCGGTCGGGCCGGTCCGCGGCCTCGGCCAGTACCGCCGGTGCTGGAAGGCGTAGGTGGGCAGGTCGGCGCGGGGGCCGGCGCCGAGCACGGCGGTCCAGTCGACGTCCTGGCCGTCGGTGTAGAGGGCGGCGACGGCGGTGAGCAGCGTGGTGGCCTCGTCGCGGTCGCGGCGCAGGGCGGCGACGGCGTCGGGCACCAGAGTCGCCAGGACGGTGTCCGGGCCGAGTTCCAGGACCCGGCCGGCGTTCAACTGGGTGACCGCGTCGGCGAATCGGACGGGTTCGCGGACCTGGCGCACCCAGTACTCCGGGTCGGTCCAGTCGCCGGCCGCGTCGACCGTGGAGACGGTCGGCAGGTGCGGCTCGCTGAACGTGAGCGTCTTCACGACGGCGCGGAAGTCGTCGAGCATCGGCTCCATCAGCCGCGAGTGGAACGCGTGGCTGGTCCGCAGCCGGGTCGTCTTCCAACCATGGCCCTCAAGGGGCGAAATGACCGTTTCGACCCCCGACACCACGACCGCGTGCGGCCCGTTGACCGCCGCAATGTCGATCTCCGAGAAAGCGGAACGGACCTCGTCCTCCGACGCCTGCACCGCCAGCATCGCCCCACCGGCCGGCAGCGCCTGCATGAGACGTCCCCTGGCGGACACCAGCGTGGCAGCGTCGCGCAGGGTCAGAACCCCGGCCGCATAGGCCGCCGCGATCTCACCGATCGAATGGCCCGCGACCACGTCCGGGTTGATGCCCCACGAACGCACCAAGGCAAGCAGCGCCACCTCGAGGGCGAAGATCGCCGGCTGGGCCCAGCCGGTCTGCTCCACCTGCGGCTCCTTCGGCAGGTCCAGCAGCGCCGTCGTAGGCGGCGGCATAGACCGGGAACGCCTGGTAGAGGCCACGGCCCATGTCGAGACGCTGCGAGCCCTGGCCGGTGAAGACGACCGCCAGGGAGGTCTGGCGAGCCTCGCCACGCAGCAGCGGGAGCCGGTTGAGGTCAGCGCGATCGGCGGCAAGAATCACCGACCGGTGACGCAGCGGCGCACGGCGAGACAGCGCGCGGGCGATGTCGCCGAGGGAACCTGCCGAGGTCCGGATCCGGTCGGCCTGCTCGCGCAGCGCCTTCTCGTCGGCGCCGTTGAGCACGATCGGCGTGACCGGCAGCTCGGCCGTGGCCTGCGGTTCCGCGACGTCGATCACCGCTTCCAGGATGACGTGCGCGTTGGTGCCGCTGATCCCGAACGACGACACCGCCGCCCGCCGCGGCCGATCCACCGCAGGCCATTCCCGCGAGGAGGTCAGCAGTTCCACCGCACCGGCCGACCAGTCGACCTGGGTCGACGGGACGGCGGCGTGCAAGGTCGCCGGGAGCGTGCCGTGCCGCATCGCCTGAACCATCTTGATGATCCCGGCAACACCGGCCGCGGCCTGGGTGTGGCCCAGGTTCGACTTCACTGACCCGAGCTGCAGCGGCGTTGACCGGTTCTGACCATAAGTGGCGAGCAGTGCCTGCGCTTCGATCGGGTCGCCGAGAGAGGTGCCCGTGCCGTGTGCCTCGACCGCGTCCACGTCAGCGGTCGTCAGTCCGGCCGCCTGCAGCGCGGCGCGGATGACGCGTTGCTGCGACGGCCCGTTCGGCGCGGTCAGCCCGTTGGACGCACCGTCCTGGTTGACCGCACTCCCCCGCACCACCGCGAGGATCGGGTGGCCGAGTCGCTGCGCGTCGGAGAGCCGCTCGACGAGGAGCATGCCGACACCTTCGGACCAGCCTGTGCCGTCCGCGCCGTCGGCGAACGACTTGCACCGGCCGTCCGCGGCCAAGCCCCGCTGCCGGGAGAAGCCGATGAACGTGTTCGGCGTGGCCATCACGGTCACACCGCCGGCGAGCGCGGCGTCGCACTCGCCGTTGCGCAGCGCCTGGGCGGCCAGGTGCAGTGCCACCAGCGACGACGAACACGCGGTGTCGACCGTGACCGCCGGGCCTTCGAGGCCGAAGGAATACGACACCCGGCCGGAGGCGATGCTGCCGCCGGTGCCCATGAAGCCTTCGGCGTTGTCGTCGGAGGCGCCGAGAGCCATCGAGTAGTCGTTGTACATCACGCCCACGAACACCCCGGTCCGCGAGCCTTTCAGGCCCAGCGGATTCACCCCGGCCCGCTCGAACGCCTCCCACGAGGTTTCGAGGAGCAGCCGGTGCTGCGGGTCCATGGCCAGGGCCTCGCGCGGCGAGATGCCGAACAGCTCCGGGTCGAAGTCACCGGCGTCGTAGAGGAAGCCGCCCTCGCGCGTGTAGGACGTGCCCGGGTGGTCCGGGTCCGGGTGGTAGATGTCCGCCCAGCCACGATCCTCCGGGAACAGCCCGACGCCGTCTCGCCCGGCGGCCACCAGGTCCCACAGGTCGTCCGGTGAGGTGACCCCGCCCGGATACCGGCAGGCCATGGCGACGATCGCGATCGGTTCGTCCGCGCCACCAGTCGTGCCGGTGAGCACCGGCGCCGCGGGAAGGACAAAGCCGGCGAGCTCGGCGGCCAGGTGCCCGGCGAGGACCAGCGTGCTCGGGTAGTCGAACACCAGCGTGGAGGGCAGCCGCAGCCCGGTCACGGTGGCCAGGCGGTTGCGCAGGTCGACGGCGGTGAGCGAGTCGAAGCCCAGCTCCTGGAACGCCCGCTCCACCTCGACGGCGTCCGGTCCGGGGTAGCCGAGCACGGCGGCCACATGCGTGCGGACCAGATCCAGCACGGCCCGTTCGCGCTGCGCGGCGGGCAAGCCGGCCAGCCGCCGGGCCAGCGCGTTGTCGGTGCTGGTGCGTACCGGGACGCGGACCAGACCGGCGAGCAGCGGGGGCAGCAGCCCGGCCTCGGCGGCGGTGCGCATCGGGGCCAGGTCCAGGGCCAGCGGGGCGACGACCGCGGTGCCGGCGCCGAGCGCGGCGTCGAAGGCGGCCAGGCCCTGTTCGACAGTGAGCGGCACGATGCCACCCTGCCGGGCGCGGGCGCGTTCGGCGTCGCTCAGCGTGGCGCCCATCCCGGCGTCCCACAAACCCCAGGCGAGAGACGTCGCGGGGACACCTTCAGACCGCAAGAAGATGGCGTACGCGTCGAGGAACGCGTTCGCGGCCGCATAGTTGCCCTGCCCCGCGTTGCCGAACAGTCCGGCCGCCGAGGAGTAGAGCACAAACGCCGCGAGGGGCTTGTCCCGCGTGGCCAGGTGCAGGTTCCGCGCCGCGTCGATCTTGGCGCGGAACACGGTGTGCAGCCGCTCGGGGGTCAACGACTCGACCATGGCGTCGTCGAGCACCCCGGCCGCGTGGATCACCGCGGTCACCGGTTCGTCGCGCAGGGCCGCGTGCACCGCGTCCGGGTCGGCGACGTCGCAGGCCAGGGCCCGCACCCGGACACCGTCGATGTCCAGGGAGCGACCGGAGCGGGAGAGCAGCAGCAGGTCCTGCACGCCGTACCGTGAAATCAAGTGCCTGGTGGTCAGCTCACCGAGAGTGCCGGTCGCCCCGGTGACCACGACGGTCCCGGTCCCGAGATCGGGAATCGCGGCGGCCGCGGGAATCCGGGCCAGCCGCGGCAGGTGCACCGCGCCGTCGTGGATCCAGGCCTGCGGCACCGGGTAGTAGGCGTTGTCCGGGCCGTCGAGCAGATGCACCCGGTCCGGGTGTTCGGACTGCACCGACCGGGCCAGGCCCCACAGTGCGGCGCCGTCCGGGTCGGTGATCTCGTCGCCGACCGCGCCGAGGGTGCGCACCACCAGCCGGGAACCGGCCCAGGCCGGGTCGGCGAGCCAGGTCTGGATCAGGGCGAGCAGGGCCGCCGCCCGGTCCGCGGCGCTGCCCGGTGCGGTCGCGTCGACTGCCAGCAGCAGCGCCGGGTCCGGCAGGTCGTCGCCCAGCACGACAGTGACCGGGAGGTCCGGTGCGGCGGTGATGTCCTGCCGGGTCCAGGTCACGGTGTGCAGCAGCCGGTCGGCGGCGCCGGTGCCGATCCCGGCGGCCGGGCGCAGCGCGAGGCTGTCAATTTCGGCCACGGGGGTGCCGGCCGGGTCGGTGATCGTGATGCGGACCGTGTCGGTGCTGGCGGCCCGGGTCAGGCGGGCCCGCAGGCGGGTGCCGGCCGGGCCGAAGGTGCGCAGCCCGGTGATGGCGAACGGCAGCCGGGTCTGTCCGTCGGTGAACAGCCCGCCGGCGGCGATGGCGTGCAGGACCGCGTCGAACAGGGCCGGGTGCAGGCCGTAGCCGGTGACCGGGTGGTCGAGTTCGACCTCGGCGAACACCTCGTCGCCGTGCTTGTGGACGGCGCGCAGACCCTGGAAGGCGGGGCCGTAGGCGAGCCCGGTGGCGGCGGTCGCCGGGTAGAAACCGGTCAGGTCGAGCGTCTCGGCGCCGGCCGGCGGCCACGCGGAGTCCGCGGCCGGGTGGACGGGTTCCTGCGCTGCGGTCAGCACGCCGGTGGCGTGGGTGGTCCACGGTTCGTCGTCGTCGGTGCGGGCGTGCACGGTGATCGTGCGCCGGCCGCCGGGTCCGGCCTCGGCCAGGGTGGCGCGCAGCTGGACGCCGCCACGGGCGGGCAGCGGCAGCGGTGCCTGTAGCAGCAGTTCCTCGACGACCGGGACGCCGTCGCGCTCGCCGGCGGCGCGGGCCATCTCGGCCAGGGCGGTGCCGGGTACGAGCGGGCGGCCGAGCACGACGTGGTCGGCCAGCCACGGGTGGGTGGCCAGCGACAGCCACCCGGTGAACAGGGTCGCGGTGCTGTCGGGTGCCTCGACGGCCGCGCCGAGCAGCGGGTGACCGGTTTCGGTCAGGCCGAGGCCGGTGGCGTCGCGGCTGGCCCCGGTGCGCGGGCGGGGCCAGAAGCGGCTGTGCTGGAACGCGTAGGTGGGCAGGTCGGCGCGCGGGCCGTGGCCGAGTACGGCGGTCCAGTCGACGTCCTGGCCGTCGGTGAACAGTGCCGCGACCGCGGTGAGCACGGTGGTGGCCTCGTCCCGGTCGCGGCGCAGGGCGGCGACGGCGTCGGGGATCAAGGTCGCCAGCACGGTGTCCGGGCCGAGTTCCAGGACGCGGCCGGCGTTCAGCCTGGTCACGGCGTCGGCGAACCGCACCGGCTCGCGGACCTGCCGCACCCAGTACTCCGGGTCGGTCCAGTCGCCGCCCGCCTCCACGGTCGAGACCACGGT
>NZ_LLZH01000053.1:0-16412 GCF_001509495.1 Actinoplanes awajinensis subsp. mycoplanecinus
GTCAACCCGGCACGGCACCCGCCGGTCAGACCGGGACCGTCCCGCCGCAAGGCAGGACTACCAACCGTGTGCTTGCTAAAGCGCACTGAGAGGTAACGGGTACGCCACCGTTCCGCCTGCCGACCTGTTGCCCCGGGTGCGTCGCCACCTGCGCTACGTCGAGCAGCTCCTCGCCGGGCGTGCCACGCTCGGGCAGCACCGCCGGCTCCTGGTCGTCGGCGGCTGGCTGTCGCTGCTGCGCGCCACCCTTCACATCGACCTACAGCAGCGAACGGCCGCCGAGGCGCACCTGAGCACGGCGGCCGAGTTGTCCGGGCAGTCCGAGCACGCGGAGATCGCCGCGTGGTGTCTGGAGACGCAGGCGTGGGACTGGCTGACGCGCGGTGACTTCCGCCGGGCCGTCGAGCTTTCCCAGCATGCGCAGGCCATCGCTCCGGCGGACGGGTCGGCGATCGTGCAGGCGACCGCGCAGGAGGGGCGGGCGTGGGCGCGGCTCGGCGATGCGCAGGCGACCCGGGATGCGCTGGGCCGAGTGGAGCGCCTGGCGGAGCATCGGGAGATGCCGGAGCATCCGGAGCACCACTACCAGTACGACCCGGCCAAGGCGCACAGCTACGCGGCGACGACGCTGGCATGGGCGGGAGATCCGGCGGCCGAACAGGTCGCGCGGGATGTGATCACCGAGCTGGAGGCGGAGGGCGCCCGGCCGCGGCGGATCGCGTCGGCCCGGCTTGACCTCGGCCTGGCGCTGCTGGCCGGGAAGCCGCGGCCGGAGGATGCGGCGCAGGAGGTCCGGGTGGCGATGCGGTCGGGCCGAATCGTGCTGTCGAACTGGTGGCGGGTGGTTGAGGTGGTCGAAGGCGTGGCTGCGAGCGGCGTGCCGGAGGCGGGTGACCTGCGGGAGAAGTGCGAGGCGCTGGGGCCGGCTGACGAGGGCTGACCTTTCTGTACGCAGGTCTGCGTACGCCCCTCTGCCTGCTGCGTACACCCACCTTCTACACCACGCGTGATCGTTCCGTAACGATCGGATCAGCGACGGCCTGCCCGCCGTGCTGACCCCGCGGAGCGGCGCAGGTGTGGAGGCGATGAGATGCATAGGCGACGGCGATTTCTCGGTCTGATACCGCTGCGCGGCTGTCGATTGATCGCCTGGAAGATTGGAGCGTCCCCGCTCTGCAAGATCGCCCGGCGTTCCAGGTCTGCGCCGATGCGCGCCGTATCCATACGCCGAGTAGCGTTCCGAGCTATCTCGCTGGCCGGGTGGACATGCCCACGGGTGACCTGTGCTGCCGCGCGTGTGGCCGACCGGTTCTGCGAAGTCCCAGTTGGGGGAGCGCCCGAACGATTGAGTGAACCGGAGTCGGTCGTCGGACCAGCCGAACGGCGAGAATTCGTTGGTGCCGTCCGCCAGCGCCAGGCCGTAGGCTGGAAACGGCGACGTCCGAGGAGGCTATTCCTGATGCGAGAAGCTGAAACGGATCCGGAAGACCCGACGCTGAGCATGGGGCAGCGGATCATGTTCTGCCGGCAGCGACGCGGCCTCACTCGTGATGTTCTCGGCGGCCTCGTGGGCAAGAGCGGACGGTGGGTAAAAGCCGTTGAGCGAGGCGAGATTGAGCAGCTCAAGCTCCCTACCGTGATCAGTCTGGCGGAGGGCCTCAGGGTGCGGGACCTGGCTCAGCTGACCGGGGGCGATCCGATGCCCGTGACTATGTTCCGCGGACCAGGACACCCAGCCCTTCCCGCCGTGCGTGTTGCTGTCAATGCCGTCGGCCTGCGGGACGCTGAGGAATCGCCGTCGCTGGACAGCCTTCAGGACCGGCTCGTCGCAGCCTGGCGGGCCAGGCACGCCTCACCCGATCACCGCACCGTCTTGGGCTCCCTGCTGCCCGACCTCATTCGGGATGCCCGACGTGCTACGCGAGAGCATGACGGTGCAGATCGTCGGCGAGCATTTGCTCTTCTGGCACAGGTCTACAACCTGACCCAATTCTTCGTGGCTTACCAGCCCGATGCCAGCCTGCTCTGGCGTATCGCGGAGCGGTCGTTCATGGCGGCTGAGGAGTCCGAGGATGCACGCGCGCTGGCGGGTGCCATCTGGCTCGCCACCCAGGCACATCGAGACGCCGGTGACTTCGATGCGGCAGAAGCGGTGAACCGCGAAGGCATGGAAGCGCTGAAGCCTCGCATGGCCGACACCGAGAACGACGATCTTCGGGCCGTTTGGGGAGCACTTCATCACGAGCTGGCCTACACGGCGGCCCGCGCAGGCCAGTACGGCGCAGCGTGGTGGTGGTGGGAGCAGGCCGACAAGATCGCGCGAACCCTCCCGATCAGCTTCTACGAGCCGATGACCAGCTTCAGCCGGGTCATCATGTCAGCCCACGCCGTGACGATCGCGGTCGAGGCGCGACAAGGCGCCGAGGCTCGCAAGCAGGCAACGAAATCGAGCAACCTGGCGATTCCATCCCAGCCTCGCCGGGGCCGGCACCTGATCGAGGTCGCGCGTGCGTGGGAGCTGGCGGGAGACAAGACGGCGGCACTCGGCACGCTCAAGGATGCGTATGTGGCCGCGCCGGACACTATCCGCTACAACGGGTACGCGCGCCGGATGACTCTGGAATTCGCCAAGGGACCGGAGAGCTTGCGCCGAGACGCGACTGATCTGGCCGATCAGATCGGGTTGCTCGTATAGGGGACAGTTTCCTGTCCGTCGGGAATGGTGGGTCGGCATAGCGTCCTGCCATGGCCTTGGAGCACGGACAGGACGTTCGACACGGCGGTGGCGGACCGGGCGCACCGAGAAAACGACGCCGGGTAGACGACATGCTGACCCGCGTGCCGCTGCTGAGCCGGCCTGATCGCGTCGGTATCCGATCTCCGGAGTTCTTTCGCGGACGCACTCGCGGGCGGGGTGGCCGCTGCCCGCCGATGATGATGGGGCGCGCGGGGGATCTCACGTCGGCACGGGAAGACCGCGCGAGAGGGGGCCGTTCGTGCTAGTCCCTCGTACGGATCATCAGGGCGAACGACCCAGTTGGGATTGCAAGGTGTGCGGCCGGCCGTGGCCTTGCGCGGTTGCCAAAGTCGAGCTTGCTGAGCAGTACCAGCGGTTCCCGCACGGCCTCGTCGTCTATCTCAGCTCGTGTCTGATCGACGCGATCGACGACTGGGCGGCCGTCCCGGGCGGGCTGCCGCCGGACCTGTACGAGCGGTTCCTCGGCTGGTCGGACAAGCCGGGGCTTGCCGCATGACAGCGGAAACCCGCCCGGAGAAGGCCACCCGGCAGCACCCAGGCGGAGAGGCCGGCATGCGACACGTCCGGAGACCACGATGACCGGCGCGGCGGCCGACTCCTCGTTGATGGGTGCACGGGAGATCGCTGACCGGATGGGCTTGTCGCGCCAGCGGGTTCAGCAACTTGCCGAACGCCCCGACTTTCCTGCCCCCGTGGCGTTGCTGCGCATGGGTCGAGTCTGGCGAACCACCGAGATCGAGTCCTGGCTGCGCATCTACCGCGACTTTGAAGAGAGGAAGTGACTACTGACAATGCCGGTGGCGCCATCGGCGGGGAAGCGGTAAGCGCAGGCCGCGCCGCTGCCGCTGCCGCAGGGGAGTGCTAGGGGTAGGCCGGTTCGCCGGCCTGCCCCTATTTTCGGGCCAGGCTGCCTCAGTGGAGCCCGCGTCGACCGCCCGGACCGACAGGTGAGGCCCGCAGTGACCGATCAAGAGAAGCTCCTCGACTACCTCAAGCGGGTCACCGCGGATCTGCACCAGACCCGTGAGCGGCTGCGTCAGGTGGAGTCCGCCGACCGGGAGCCGATCGCGATCGTCGCGATGAGCTGCCGCTATCCGGGTGGGGTGCGCAACCCCGACGACCTGTGGCGGCTGATCAACACGGGGACCGACGCGATCGGCCGGCCACCGGCCGACCGGGGCTGGGACCTCGCCGGCGCGGACGACGGTGACGGGCATGGCGCCGAGGGTGGTTTCCTGGATCGCGCCGGTGAGTTCGACGCGGCGTTCTTCGATGTCAGCCCGCGCGAGGCGTTGTCGATGGACCCGCAGCAGCGTCAGGTGCTCGAGGCGGCCTGGGAGGTCGTCGAACGCGCCGGACTGGTCCCGGCCACCCTGCGCGGCAGCCGCACCGGCGTGTTCATCGGCTCGAACACCCAGGACTACGTGCGGCTGATCGGCGGCACCGTGCAGGCCGCCGAAGGCTTCCTGATCACCGGTACGACCGCGGCGGTGCTCTCCGGCCGGGTGTCGTACACCCTCGGGCTGGAGGGCCCCGCGGTCACCATCGACACCGCGTGTTCGTCCTCGCTGGTCGCGATCCACCTGGCCGCGCAGGCGCTGCGCGGCGACGAGTGCACGATGGCCCTGGCCGGCGGCGTCACCGTGATGGCCACCCCGGACGCGTTCACCGAGTTCAGCCGGCAGCGCGGCATCGCCGCCGACGGGCGCTGCAAGGCGTTCTCGGCGGCCGCCGACGGCATCGGGCTCGCCGAGGGCGTCGGCATCGTCATGCTGGAACGGCTCTCCCGCGCGCAGCGCCTCGGCCACCCGATCCTCGGCGTGATCCGGGGCAGCGCGGTCAACCAGGACGGCGCCAGCAACGGCATCGCCGCCCCGAACGGACCGTCGCAGCAGCGCGTCATCCGCCAGGCCCTGGCCAACGCCGGGCTGTCGGTCGACGACGTCGCCCTGATCGAGGCGCACGGCACCGGCACCCGGCTCGGCGACCCGATCGAGGCGCAGGCGGTGCTGGCCACCTACGGTCAGGACCGCACCGCCGGCCCGGCCCGGCTCGGCTCGGTCAAGTCGAACATCGGGCACACCCAGGCCGCCGCCGGGGTCGCCGGGGTGCTCAAGGCCGTGCTCGCGATGCGCCACGACACCATGCCCCGCTCGTTGCACCTGGACCAGCCGAGCCCGCACGTCGACTGGTCGGCCGGTGCGGTCGAGCTGCTCACCGAGGCCCGGCCCTGGCCGCGCGGGGACGCGCCGCGCCGGGTCGGCATCTCGTCGTTCGGAGTCAGCGGCACCAACGTCCACATGATCGTCGAGGAGCCGCCGGCCCCGGTGGCCCCGGCCGAGACCGGCGTCCCGCTCGCGGCGCCGCATCCGATCGTGCTGTCCGCCCGCGACGACGCCGCGCTGCGCGCCCAGGCCCAGCAGCTCTACACCTACGTCGAGGACCGCCCGCGGATCGGCGTCGCCGACCTGGGCCGGGCACTGGTCGGCGGCCGGGCCGCGCTGGCACAGCGCGCCGTGCTGCTCGCCGACGACCGGGCGGCGCTCACCCGGGGACTGGCCGCCCTCGCCGTCGGCGAACCAGGCCTCGGCCTGGTCACCGGGGAACCGTCCACCGGCAAACTGGCGATGCTGTTCACCGGCCAGGGCGCGCAACGGCTCGGCATGGGCCGCGGCCTGGCCGAGCGGTTCCCGGGGTACGCGGCCGCGTTCAGCACCGTCGCCGCAGCTCTCGACCGGCACCTCGACCGGCCGCTGCGCGAGCTGCTCGACAGCGAGGACCTGCACCGCACCGGGTACGCCCAGCCTGCCCTGTTCGCCGTCGAGGTGGCCCTGCTGGAGACCGTCCGCGGCCTCGGGCTGAGTCCGCAGGTGGTGGCCGGGCACTCGATCGGGGAGATCGCCGCCGCGTACGCTGCCGGGGTTTTCTCCCTCGACGACGCCGCCGCCCTGGTGACGGCGCGCGGCCGGTTGATGCAGGCGCTGCCCGCCGGTGGGGCGATGCTGGCCGTCCAGGCCGGCGAGCCCGACATCCGCGCCGCCTTCCCGGGTGTCGACATCGCCGCGGTCAACGGCCCGGACGCCGTGGTGGTCTCCGGCACCGAGGCCGACATCGACCTGGTCGCCGCGCACGGCTGGAAGAGCACCCGGCTGCGCACCAGCCACGCGTTCCACTCACGGCTGATGGAGCCGATGCTCGCCGCGTTCGCCACGGTGGTCGAGAGCCTGACCTTCGCCGAGCCCACCCTGGCCGCGGTCTCCAGCGTCACCGGCCGCCCGGTCGAGACCGGGCAGTGGAACGACCCGGCCTACTGGGTGCAGCAGGTGCGCCGCCCCGTGCGCTTCGCCGACGCCGTCGGCGCGCTCGACGACCTCGGTGCCGGGCACTACCTGGAGCTCGGGCCGGACGCCGTGCTCACCGGGATGACCGCGCAGCTGCTCCCGCACGCCACCGTGGTGCCGGCGCTGCGCCGCGACCGCGACGACGCGACCACACTGCTGACCGCACTGGGCCGGCTGCACGCCGCCGGCAGCACCGTGGCCTGGCGCGAGCTCTACCCCGGCCGCGCCGGCGAGCACCTGGACCTGCCCACCTACCCGTTCCAGCACCGGCTGTACTGGCCGTCACCGGCCGACCTGGTCACCGTGGACGCCGCCGGGCTGGGCCTGGCCGCCACCGACCACCCGCTGCTCGGCGCCGCGCTGACCCTGGCCGGCGGCGACGGCAGCGTGCTGACCGGCCGGCTCGCCGTGCCCACCCACCCGTGGCTGGCCGACCACGCCGTGGCCGGCACCGTCGTGCTGCCCGGCACCGCGATGGTCGAGCTGGCGCTGCGCGCCGGCGAGCACGTCGGCGCCCCGGTGCTCGACGAGCTGACCGTGCAGGCACCCCTGCCGATCCCGGCCACCGGCGGCGGCGTCGCGCTGCAGGTGGTCACCGGTGCGCCGGACGACGCCGGGCGCCGCCCGGTGAGCATCCACTCCCGCAGCGAGGACGCGCTCACCGACGAGCCGTGGCAAACCCACGCCACCGGCACCCTCGCACCGGCGACCGCACCGGCCGGCGCGGCACTGGACCTGAGTGTCTGGCCGCCGACCGGCGCCACCGCGCTGACCGTCGACGGGTTCTACGAGCGGCTGGCCGGCGCCGGGTTCGGCTACGGCCCCACCTTCCGCGGGCTGACCGCCGCCTGGCGCCTCGGCGCCGACATCTTCGCCGAGGTGACCCTGCCGGAGTCCGAGGCGGGCCAGGCCGGCCGGTTCCACCTGCACCCGGCGCTGCTCGACGCGGCGCTGCACGGCGTCGCCCTGGCCGAGGCCGGCACCGACCGGTCGGCGCGGATGGCGTTCGCGTTCACCGACGTCACCGTGCACGCCGTCGGCGCCACCACCCTACGGGTGCGGCTCACCCCGGACGGCGCCGACCGGGTCGCCCTGGCCGCCGCCGACGGTGCCGGCGCGCCCGTCGTGACGGTCGGCGCCCTGGTCATGCGGGCCGCCGAGAGCGCCGCGCCGCAGGCCGGGCCGAGCCGGTCGCTGTTCGGCGTGGACTGGACCGAACACCCCCTGCAGCCTGTCGCCGCGCCGCAGGACTGGGCGGCGTTCGGAGCGGTGCGCGCCACCGGCCTGCCCCTCGGCGACACCGAGGCCCCGGCGGTGCTGCTGCTGGACTGCCCGCCGGACGGCGTCGACCCGGCCGACGACCCGCTGGGCTTGGCCGCCCGGGTGCACACCGCCACCGAGCGGGTCCTGCACGCGGTGCGCCAATGGCTCGCCGACGACCGGTACGCCGCCACCACCCTGCTGGTCACCACGACCGGCGCGGTCGCCGGCGGACCCGGCGACGAACCCACCGACCTGGCCCACGCCGCGGTCTGGGGCCTGGTCCGCTCGGCCCAGTCGGAGTACCCGGCCCGCATCGTCCTCGCCGACGTCGACGGCAGCGCCGCGTCCTGGGCCGCGCTGCCCGCGCTGGTCGCCGCCGGCGACGTCGGGCAAGCGGTGGTCCGCGCCGGCGCGGTGAGCGTGCCGCGGCTGGCCCGGGTGCTGCCCGACCCGGCGATGACCCCGCCGGACGCGCCGGCCTGGCGGCTGGAGAGCACCGGCGGCGGCACCCTCGACCGGCTGCGGCTGGCCGCCTACCCGGCGCCGCCGAGCCCGCTGGAACCCGGCATGGTCCGCGTCGGCGTGCGCGCCGCCGGCCTCAACTTCCGCGACGTGCTGATCGCCCTCGGCGTCTACCCCAGCGACAACCCCCTGGACCTGGGCAGCGAGGGCGCCGGGGTGGTCCTGGAGACCGGGCCCGGCGTCACCCACATGACCGTCGGCGACCGGGTGATGGGCGCGTTCGCCGGCGGTTTCGGCCCGGTCGCGGTCACCGACGGACGGCTGCTCGTGCCGATCCCCGGCGAGTGGAGCTGGGCCGAGGCCGCCGCCGTGCCGATGGCCTTCCTCACCGCCTGGTACGCCCTGGTCGAACTCGGCGACGTGCAGCCCGGCGAGACCGTGCTGGTGCACGCCGGCGCCGGTGGGGTCGGCACCGCCGCCATCCAGATCGCCCGGCACCTCGGCGCCCGGGTGCTCGCCACCGCCAGCCCGGCCAAGTGGGACGCGCTGCGCGCGCTCGGGCTCGGCGACGACGCCATCGCGTCCTCGCGCGACACCGGGTTCGCCACCACGTTCGCCGCTGGCCCGCGCGTCGACGTCGTACTGAACTCGCTGGCCCACGAGCTGATCGACGCGTCACTCGGGCTGCTCGCCCCCGGTGGGCGGTTCCTCGAGATGGGCAAGACCGACCTGCGCGACCCGGCGAACCTGCCGGACGTGCGGTACCGGCCGTTCGACCTGTTCGAGGCCGGCCCGGACCGGATCCGCGCCATGCTCACCGAGATCGTCGCGTTGTTCGAGGCCGGCCGGCTGCGGCTGCCCCCGGTGCGGGCCTGGGACATCCGGCAGGCCCCCGACGCGTTCCGCTTCGTCAGCCAGGCCCGGCACATCGGCAAGAACGTGCTGGTCATGCCGCGAGCGCCGCGCACCGGCGGCACCACCGTGGTCACCGGCGCCACCGGGCAGCTGGGCACGCTGCTGGTGCGCCACCTGGTGCACACCCGCGGCGTGCGCGACCTGCTGCTGCTCAGCCGCAGCGGCACCGAGGCACCCGGCGCCGGCGAGCTGTGGTCCGAGCTGACCGAGGCCGGCGCCCGGGTCCGGCTGGTGCGCTGCGACGTCGCCGACCGCGCCGACCTCGACCGGGTGCTCGCCGGCGTCGACGTGCGCGCCGTCGTGCACGTCGCCGGCGTGCTCGACGACACCGTGCTGACCGGGCTGACCGCTGACCGGCTCGGCACCGTGCTGCGCGCCAAGGTCGACGCCGTGGTCAACCTGCAGGACGCGACCGCCGGCGCCGACCTCGACGCGTTCGTGCTGTACTCCTCGGTGGCCGGGCTGTTCGGCACTCCCGGGCAGGGCAACTACGCCGCCGCCAACGCCTTCCTCGACGCGTTCGCGGCCGCCCGGCGCCGCCGCGGCCTGCCCGCCACCTCGCTGGCCTGGGGCGCCTGGGACACCACCGCCGGGATGGCCGGGAACCTCTCCGAGCTCGACCGGCGGCGGCTGACCCGCGGCGGCATCGCCCCGCTGGCCCTGCCCGAGGCGCTTGCGCTGTTCGACGCCGCGCTCGACAGCGTCCGGCCGCTGCTGGTGCCGATCCGCATCGACCACACCGTGCTGCGCGCCCGGCACGGCGACGCCGGGCTGCCGCCGCTGCTGCGCGGCCTGGTCCGCGAACCGGTGCGCCGCGCGGTCACCGATGCCACCGCCACGTCGCTGCTGCAGCGGCTCACCGGTCTCGCCCCGGCCGATCAGGACCGGCTGCTGCTCGACCTGGTCCGCACCCAGGCCGCCGCCGTGCTCGGGCACGCCTCCGCCGACGGGGTACCGGCCGCCCGGCCGTTCACCGAGCTGGGCTTCGACTCGCTGACCGCGGTCGAGCTGCGTAACCGGCTGGCCACCGCCTCCGGGTTGCGGTTGCCGGCCACGCTCACCTTCGACTATCCGAGCCCGGTGGTGCTCGCGGCGTTCCTGCGCGGCGAACTGGTCGGCGCGCTCGCCGAGGCCGGCCCGGCCGCGCCGGCGCGTACCGGTGTCGCCGAGCACGACCCGATCGTCATCGTCGGGCTGGGCCTGCGCTACCCGGGCGGGGTCAGCACCCCGGAGGAGCTGTGGCGGCTGCTCGCCGACGGGCGCGACGGTGTCGCCGGGTTCCCCGACGACCGCGGCTGGGACCTCGACGCGCTGTATCACCCGGACCCGGACCACCCGGGCACCTCGTACGTGACCGAGGGTGGCTTCCTCACAGGGGCCGGTGACTTCGACGCCGCGTTCTTCGGGGTCAGCCCCCGCGAGGCGGTCACCATGGACCCGCAGCAGCGGCTGCTGCTGGAGACCTCGTGGGAGGCCCTGGAACGCGCCGGCATCGATCCGGCCACGCTGCGCGGCAGCCGCACCGGTGTGTTCGCCGGCGTGCTCTACAGCGACTACGCGAACCTGTTGCGTCAGGCTAGCACCGGCGCCGAGGGGTACGCGGGCGCGTCCAGCGCCGGCAGCCTGGTGTCCGGCCGGATCTCCTACACGTTCGGGTTCGAGGGCCCGGCCATCACCGTCGACACCGCCTGCTCGTCGTCGCTGGTCGCGCTGCACCTGGCCGCTCAGGCGCTGCGCTCCGGCGAATGCGACCTGGCCCTGGCCGGCGGTGTCACCGTGATGGCGACCGCGGGCGCGTTCGTCGAGTTCAGCCGCCAGCGCGGGCTCGCCGCCGACGGCCGCTGCAAGGCGTTCTCCGACGACGGTGACGGCACCGGCTGGGGTGAGGGCGCCGGTGTCGTGCTGCTCGAACGGCTCTCCGACGCCCGGCGCGCCGGGCATCCGGTGCTCGCCGTGGTCCGCGGCAGCGCGGTCAACCAGGACGGCGCCAGCAACGGCATCACCGCACCCAACGGGCCGTCGCAGCAGCGGGTCATCCGCCAGGCGCTGGCGGTCGCCGGGATCGGTGCGGACGCGGTCGACGCGGTGGAGGCGCACGGCACCGGCACCGCGCTCGGCGACCCGATCGAGGCGCAGGCGCTGCTGGCCACGTACGGCCGGGACCGCACCGGCGAACCGCTGCGCCTGGGCAGCATCAAGTCCAACCTGGGGCACACCCAGGCCGCCGCCGGCGTGGCCGGCGTGATCAAGATGGTCCTGGCGATGCGGTACGGGCAGCTGCCGCGCACCCTGCACGTCGGCGAACCGTCCCGGCAGGTCGACTGGGCGGCCGGCGCGGTCGAACTGCTCACCGAGGCCCGCCCGTGGCCGCGCGCGGGTCACCCGCGCCGCGCCGGTGTCTCGTCGTTCGGCATCAGCGGCACCAACGCCCACGTCATCCTCGAGGAGCCGCCCGCACCGGCCGACCCGCCGCCGGGCGTCACCACGCTGCCGATCGTGCCGCTGGTGCTGTCCGGGCACGGCCCCGCCGGGCTGGCCGGGCAGGCCGTGCGGCTGCTCGACTTCCTCGACGCCCAGCCCGCCGCGCGACTGCTCGACGTCGGCGCGGCCCTGGCCGCCCGGTCCGCGCTGCCGCACCGCGCCGTGGTGCTGGCCAGCACCGCCGACCAGACCGTCGTGGACGTCCTCGACGTCGCCACCGGCGTGACCGCCGCGGCGGCGGCCACCGACGGCCGCCTCGCCGTGGTCTTCACCGGCCAGGGCTCGCAGCGCCTCGACATGGGCCGCGGGCTCTACAACGCGTTCCCGGTGTTTGCCGCCGCGTACGACGAGGTTGTGGCTCTCCTGGAGCTGCCGGAACCGCACGTGGAGCAGACCGGCTGGGCCCAGCCGGCGATTTTTGCCCTGGAAGTATCGCGGCGGCCTACGCGGCCGGTGTCCTGACCTTGGCCGACGCGGCCACGCTGGTCTCCGCGCGGGGTCGCTTGATGCAGGCCCTGCCCGCTGGCGGGTCGATGCTGGCGGTCCAAGCGTCCGAGGACGAGGTCCGCGCCGCGTTCCCGGACGTCGACATCGCGGCGGTCAACGGACCGAACGCGGTCGTGGTATCCGCTCTAGAAAAAGACATTTCACCCATTGAATCGTACGAGTGGAAGACGACCCGGCTGCGGACCAGTCACGCGTTCCACTCGCGGCTGATGGAGCCGATGCTCGACGACTTCCGGGCCGTCGTGGAGACGCTGACGTTCAGCGAGCCGCGCCTGGCCGTGGTCTCGACCGTGGACGCCGACGGGGACTGGACCGATCCGGAGTACTGGGTGCGGCAGGTCCGCGAACCGGTCCGGTTCGCCGACGCGGTCACCCGCCTCGACGCGGACCGGGTCCTGGAGCTCGGCCCGGACACCGTGCTCGCCACACTCGTGCCCGGTGCGGTCGCCGCGCTGCGCCGCGACCGCGACGAGGTCACCACCGTGTTCACCGCGCTCGGCGCGCTGTTCACCGCCGGTGTGCCGGTGACCTGGCCGGCGGTCTTCGCCGGGACCGGTGCCATCCGCACCGAGCTGCCCACCTACGCGTTCCAGCACACCACCTACTGGCCCACCCCGCGCCCCGCCCGGCCGGTCACCGACCCGGCCGGGCTCGGCCTGGTCGGCACCGGCCACGCGCTGCTGGGCGCCGCGGTCGAACTGCCCGGCTCGGCGGACACCGTGCTCACCGGCCGGCTCGCCGTCGCCACCCACCCGTGGCTGGCCGACCATGTGGTGCTCGACCGGATCGTCGTTCCCGGCACCGCCCTGGTGGAGATGGTCCTCGCGGCCGCGGAACGGGCGGGCCTACCGGCCGTCGAGGAACTGCTGCTGCAGACCCCGCTGACACTCACCGCCGACGGTGGCGTCCAGGTGCGGGTCACGGTCGCGGCCCGCGCGGAGGACGGCCGGCACGCGGTCACCCTGCACGCCCGCGCCGACGAGACCGAACCGTGGACGCCGCACGCCACGGGCCAGCTCACCGGCGAACTCACCACGCTGCAGGACGCCGGGTTGACCGTGTGGCCGCCGGCCGGTGCCGAACCGGTCGACCTCACCGGCTACTACCCGGGGCTGGCCGAGGCCGGCATGGCCTACGGACCTGCCTTCCAAGGCCTGCGCGCGGCCTGGCGGCGCGGCGACGACGTGTACGCCGAGATCGCCACCGACCAGACCGGCGCCGGGTACGCGGTGCACCCGGCCCTGTTCGACGCCGCCCTGCACGCCGTCGGCGCCGCCGGGTTGCTCGCCGGGCCGGGTGTCCGGCTGCCGTTCGCGTTCATCGGTGTCCGCGTGGCCGGGGAGGCCGGCCCGTTGCTGCGCGCCCGGCTGAGCGCCGCCACCGCACCGGACAGCGTGCGGGTCCGGCTCGCCGACGGCTCCGGCCGCCCGGTCGCCGAGGTCGACCAGCTCACCCTGCGCCCGGTCTCCGGCGCGCAGCTGTCCGCGAGCGATCGCCTGCTCTACGGCGTGCGCTGGACCCCGGTGGACACCACAGCCGTCGCCGAGGCGTCCGTGTCGATCCCGCTCGGCGCCGCCCTGCCGGCACCCGCCGCGGTGGTGCTGGTCGACGCGACCGCGCCCGGCACCGCCCTCGACCGCGGTACCGCGCTGCTCACTCTGCTGCACGCCTGGCTCGCCGACCCGGCCTGGTCCGGCTCCCGGCTGGTGGTGCGCACCCTCGGCGCGGCCGGCGATGACATCACCGACCCGGACGGCGCCGCACTGTGGGGCCTGGTCCGCTCCGCCCAGGCCGAGCACCCGGACCGCCTGCACCTGCTCGACACCGCCGACGAGGTGATCTACGACCTACCGGAAGCCGTGGTCCGCGACGGCGTGACCCGGGTGCCGCGGCTGTCCCGGCTCGCCGCGCCCGGCACGGCCGGTCTCGGTGACGGTGTCGTGGTGGTGACCGGCGCGACCGGCACTCTCGGTGGGCTGGTGGCCCGGCACGTCGCCGAGGCCTACGGGGTCCGTGAGCTGCTGTTGCTGTCGCGCTCGGGCGGGACTCTCGACATCGACGGCGTCAACGTGCGCGCGGTGGCCTGCGATCTGGCCGACCCGGACGCGGTCGCGCAGGCGCTGCGCGATGAGCCGGTCACTGCGGTGATCCACGCGGCCGGGGTGCTCGACGACGCGCTGCTGGCCGACCTGACGCCGCAGCGGCTCGCCACGGTGTTCCGGGCCAAGGTCGACGCGGCGCGCAACCTGCGCGAGGCCACGCGGGACCTGCCCCTCGCGGCGTTCGTGCTGTTCTCCTCGGCGGCCGGGCTGTTCGGCACCGCGGGACAGGGCAACTACGCGGCCGCGAACGCGTTCCTCGATGCGTACGCGATCGGTTTGCGATCCGAAGGCGTCCCGGCAACGTCTCTCGCCTGGGGTTTGTGGGATGCCGGGATGGGCGGCGCGCTCAGCGACGCCGACCGGGCCCGCGCCCGGCAGGGTGGCATCGTGCCGCTCACCGCCGAGCAGGGCCTGGCCGCCTTCGACGCCGCGCTCGCCGCGGACCGCGCCGTGGTCGCACCGCTCGGCCTCGACCTCGCCGCGCTGCGCGACCGTCCCGGTGTGGCACCGCTGCTGAGTGACCTGGTACGCCCCGGCCGCCGCGCCACCCCGGCCGCCGGCGGTCTCGCCGCCCGCCTTGCCGGCCTGACCGGCGCCGACCGCGAACGCACTGTGCTTGACCTGGTCCGCACGCACGTGGCCGCGGTGCTGGGCCACGCCACCCCGGACGCGGTCGAGGCCGGCCGGGCCTTCCAGGAGCTGGGCTTCGACTCGCTCACCGCCGTCGAGCTGCGCAACCGCCTCGGTACGGTGACCGGGCTGCGGCTGCCCTCCACCCTGGTCTTCGACTACCCGACCGTCACCGCGCTCACCGGCTACCTGATCGGCGAGCTCACCGGTGTGGGCGCGACGGACGTCCCGGTGGTGACCGCGGCCGCCGCCTCCGACGAGCCGATCGCGATCGTCGGTATGGCCTGCCGGTATCCGGGCGGGGTCGCCTCGCCGGACGACCTGTGGGACCTGGTGGCGGCTGGTGGCGAGGGGATCGGGTTGTTCCCGGAGGATCGTGGCTGGGCGGACATCTACCACCCGGATCCGGATCACCCGGGCACGTCCTACACCCGTGAGGGTGGCTTCCTTTATGGCGCGGGTGACTTCGACCCGGGGCTGTTCGGGATCTCGCCGCGCGAGGCCCTGGCGATGGATCCGCAGCACCGGCTGCTGCTCGAAACCTCGTGGGAGGCGTTCGAGCGGGCCGGGGTGAATCCGCTGGGCCTGAAGGGTTCACGGACCGGGGTGTTCGTCGGTGTCATGTACAACGACTACTCGATGGCTCTGGGTGCCTCGGACAACAGTGCCGAAGGGTTCATGGGCACCGGCGGCAGCATCGCCTCCGGCCGGGTGTCGTACACGTTCGGTCTCGAAGGTCCGGCGGTCACGGTCGACACGGCGTGCTCATCGTCGCTGGTGGCACTGCACCTGGCCGTGCAGTCACTGCGGACCGGGGAGTGCGACGCGGCGCTCGCCGGCGGTGTGACGGTGATGGCGACGCCGAACACGTTCATCGGCTTCTCCCGGCAGCGTGGTCTCGCCGCCGACGGCCGGTGCAAGTCGTTCGCCGACGGCGCTGACGGCACCGGCTGGTCCGAAGGTGTCGGCATGCTGCTCGTCGAGCGGTTGGCGGACGCGGATCGCCTCGGCCACCCGGTTCTCGCGGTGGTGCGGGGGAGTGCGGTCAACCAGGACGGTGCGTCCAACGGGCTGACCGCACCGAACGGGCCGTCGCAGCAGCGCGTCATCCGGCAGGCGCTCGCCAACGCCCACGTGCCCGCTACCGGCATCGACGTGGTCGAGGCACACGGCACGGGTACGCCGCTCGGCGACCCGATCGAAGCGCAGGCACTCCTCGCCACCTATGGTCAGGATCGGTCATCGCCGTTGCTGCTGGGTTCGGTGAAGTCGAACCTGGGCCACACGCAGGCCGCGGCCGGTGTCGCCGGGATCATCAAGATGGTCCAGGCGATGCGGCACGGCACCGTGCCCGCCACCTTGCACGCTTCCATCCCGTCGGCCCAGGTCGACTGGTCGGCGGGCGCGGTGGAGTTGCTGACCTCGTCGCGGGACTGGCCCGCACTCGACCGGCCGCGCCGAGCCGCCGTGTCGTCGTTCGGGATCAGCGGCACCAACGCGCACGTCATCCTCGAAGGAGTCCCGGCCGTCGAGCCGGTGGCGGGAATCGAACTGCCGGTCACGCCGATCGTGCTCAGCGCCGCCGACGAGAACGCGCTGCGCGAGCAGGCCGACCGGATCCGGGGCGCGTCAGGTTCCCTCGGTGACATCGCCCGCGCGCTGTCGCGCCGTGCGCCGCTGCGTCACCGTGCGGTGGTTCTGGCCGCCGATCGCGCTGACCTCGACCGGCTCCCGCTGCTGCCTGGCGAGGCTCGCCGTGCCTCCTTGGCGGTCGTCTTCACCGGCCAGGGTTCCCAGCGCCTTGATATGGGCCGCGGTCTTTACGACGCGTTCCCGGTGTATGCCGCCGCCTATGACGAGGTCGCGGCGCTGCTGGACCTGCCGAAGGAGCCGCAGGTGGAGCAGACCGGCTGGGCCCAGCCGGCGATCTTCGCCCTCGAGGTGGCGCTGCTT
>NZ_LLZH01000054.1:0-19511 GCF_001509495.1 Actinoplanes awajinensis subsp. mycoplanecinus
GTCAACCCGGCACGGCACCCGCCGGTCAGACCGGGACCGTCCCGCCGCAAGGCAGGACTACCAACCGTGTGCTTGCTAAAGCGCACTGAGAGGTAACGGCAGTACACCGCGCAGGACGCGGCCGAGGAACTGGACTCACCGGTCGACGACCTCCCGACGTCCACTCTGGCGGTGTTCGACGGCGCGACGATGCTCGGCTTCTCGGCGGTCCACTACAAGCCGACAGCCGAGATCGTCCACCGGGTGCATGCGGCCGGCGCCGTCCGCCCCACCCATCGTCGCCAAGGACTCGGGACCAAGCTCATGCAGCACGGGCTGGCGACCGCCAAGGCGCTGCACGCACTGCATCACCCCACGCTCGAACTGGTCGTCGAATCCATCTACGGCGAGCATGTTCACGGAGCCGTCGCCCTGTACCGTGCGGCAGCAATGACGGCGACAAAGTCGAGCCGGCACATGAGGCATCCGCTCGGCACCGCCGCTCCGCACGCCCCCATTCCCGACGGCCTGCGGATCGAGGGCTACACGGCCGAGACCGACGAGGAGTTCCGCGCGGTCCGCAACGAGGCCGCCCAGCACACGGGCGGGTCACCGCTCAGCGCCGAGGAGTGGGAGGTCTGGGCCGTGAACGCGAGCTTCCGGCCCGCGTTGAGCTTTCTGCTCCGTGACGTCGAGACCGGGACGGCAGCCGGCGTCCTGCTGGTCGTCTCGTGGGAGGCGGAGACGGTGGCGACCGGCGTCCGTGACGCGTACTTCAGGGTCATCGCCACGCGGCCCGCGTACCAGGAGCGCGGCGTGGCCGAAGCCCTGATCTCACACACGCTTCGGGCCGCGCAGGACCAGGGCTACGGACGGGCCAGCCTCAGGGTCGACGCCGACAGCTCGAGCAAAGAGTTCGGCGTCTACGAGAGTGCCGGGTTCGTCACCCAAGACACCCAGGTCCACTACTCCATCGCACTCTGAACTTTTTCCACCTCGATAGATCGGGTTCTCGGAATAGTGCAGGACGGTGCCGCTTGAACGGCGTGCGCGCGCTGCGGCGTCACCGACCCAGCAGCAGGCGGATGCCCTTCAACCGGGCCCTGCCATGCCTGCGGTCAGCGTGCTTCGCAGCCGCCGCGCCTGCTTCACCGCCTGTGAACCGGCCTTGCTGTCCGCCAGCTCGTCGAGGCCGGGCAGGTCGCCGGTCGCGCCGATCTGGGCGGCGCAGTCGGCGGCCAGCATCAGCACCCCGCCGAGCGTGCGCGGGCGGCGCGGCCGGGCCAGCAACGCGGGCAGCGCCACCGACAACACATTCCACACCATGCGGTACGCACCGGCGCGCGCCGCCTCGGCCAGCACCGGCGCGAAGTCGTACGGCTCGTCGCGCCAGGTCGTCCAGCGGCCCAGCAGCTCGCCGCACCACGGCTCGTCCAGGTCGCCACGTACCGTCGCCTGCAGCAACGCCTCGGCGACAGCCGTGCGGTGCGCCCGCTCGGACCGGGCCACGGCACAGGCGAGGACCGCGGTCAGCCGCCGCCCGGCCGGTCCGTCCGCCTCGACCAGCAGCGGCAGGTCGGGGAAGTACTCGTACAGCGAGTCGGGATGATCCAGCCAGTGCGCCAGCCCGTCGGCGAGATACTCGCGGAACACCGGCGCCACCGCGATCCACTCGGCCAGCGACGCATCCGGGAATTCCGTGCTGTGATGCCAGGTGGCGTCCAGCCGCTGATCGAGGTTGCGGAAGGCCGGGGTGAAGTCGTCACCCAGCGACGGCAGCCCAGGCCCGGAACCCGCGGTGTCCAGCCAGTGCGCAAGCCGGGTGCCGTCCGCGGTGCCCAACGCGGCCGCCGCGGCGCAGAGCCGCTGCCGTTCCGGTGTCTGCGGCACGCGGGTGCGCAGCAGTGCCTGGTCGAGGTCGGCGGGCCCGGCCCGCAGGCCCAACCGCGCGTACTCGGTGAGTCGTTGCACCAGCACGTCGGCGTCCAGCGCGCCGCTGCTCCAGCCCGGCGTGGCCAGCAGGAACGGCACCGGCTCGGTGAGCAGCCGGCGCGCGGCCTCGTACCAGCGGGCTTCCAGCAGATATTCGTACAGGCAAGGGATGCAGCGTTTGTGGTCGAACCTGCCGGCCATGTCGGGTGGGGCGGCCGGCACGTCGTCGACGGTCACCTCGCCCAGCACGGCCCGCAGCAGCTCGGCGAGCCCGGCGGGAATCCAGTCCCGCCGGCGGGTCACCGGCGCGAGCACCTCCGCCAGGGCCGCCCTGTCCCGGTACGCCGCCCGGATCAGAGCGTCGACCGCGCGTTCCCGATCGGTGGGCACCGGTGTGCGGGCGGCGAGTAGCGCGGCGATCTCCTGGACCGCCTCGCTCACGCTGTGCGGGGCGGCGGACGTGGGATGCGGCGCGGACACCGGGGGCAGCTGCGGTTCCAGGCCGGGCGCCGGGGCCTGTTCGCCGAGCGCGGCGGCGGCAACATCGCGCAGGTCCGGTGTCAGCAGGGGCAGCGCCTCGGTGAGCTGCGCCCGTACCGTGGGCTCGATCGTCGCAAGATGCCGGGCGGCGAGCTTCCACGCCTGCTGTTGCACCGCGCTGTCCTGGTGACCGAAAGCGGCGGTGACCGGCGGCAGCAACTCGGCCGCGCACTGCGGAGCGCGGCGCAACGCTTCGGCGACCAGCTTCAGGTGGGTGCGCACCAGCGTCTTCTCCGGCCGGGACAGCGCCGCGTGCGACGCCTCGGCCAGCAGGCCGGTGTCGAGCCGTCCCGCGTCCAGCAGCCGGCGCAGCATCTCCACGGCACGTCCCGCCACGGGTGCGTCGGCGCGCCCCGCCAACGCGGCCCAGTCGGGGGCGTGCGCGGCGAGTTCGTCCTCGGTCGGCGCGACGTCGTCCAGCAGCGCCCAGAACCCGCGCGGTTCGATCGGCCGCCCGCCGCGGATCAGGCCGTCGACACACCGCTCGATCAGCATCGCGCGGTCCAGCTCCCCGGTCAGCGTCACCGCGATCAGGTCCGCCCGCCAGTGCCACGGATGCTCCAGAAAAGTCCCGAACCCCACGAGGCCGAAAACCCGGGGCAAAAGCAGTGACGTGTACGGATCAGCGCGCAACGCCGCGGCAGCCGATTCCTCCTCTCCGGACCTCGGATTCGTGCGCACGATGTCGTCCAGCGTTCGTTCCCGGTGCCGCCGCCACTTGGTCAGCGCCCACTCCAGGGCGAAGCCGTCATCAACCGGCGGCTCGGCACCCGCCATCCACACCAGCCCTCGAGCCAGCCGGTAGAGCTCTCCGTTCGCGTGGCCGCTGAAGGGCCAGTCCGCCGGTCGCCGCACCGGCACCGCCGCGGCCACCCGCCGTCCGACATCGGCGAGCCACCCGCAGTCCCGCCCGGCGAACGCCTCCAGCTGCGGACCCGCCCACTGGGATGCCCCGCGCTGCCCGCGCCACAGCGAGATCAACGCCTTCGCGGCCTCCGACGGGGCGGTGACGCAGCCGAGCACGGCCAGCGTGACGCAGTCACGCAGCTCCCGCGGCGCGCCGGCATCAAGCCCCCGCTGCACCACGCTGAGCGGACGCCGCGCGGCTTGACGCGCCGCATCGTCCATCCCACCGAGCAGCTCCAGAACCCGGCCCCGGTCACCCGCCGCCGCGACCTCCACCAGCGCAGCAGCGGTCATCGGTGTCCCTCACCGGCCGGCGCGAACCCGCTCGCACCACCGCGAGCAGCACCAGAGCGAACACCTGCGCCCACATGTCGGCTATTGATCACCCGCGCGAGCGTAGACGACCCGGCACACCCATCCAGAGCCGACGGTCCACCCCCTGGTCGTCCTCACCAGCGAACCGGGTGATCGGATCACCGGCCGGGATGAACAGCGTCACTGCTGCAGCGCCCGCACCGCCGCCTCGTCGCCGAGCTCTGACAGCACCGCGATCGCCCGCTCCCGCACCAGCGCGTTGTGCGGCTCCACCACCATCGCCGCCCGCAACAGTTCGACCGCCACCCCCGGCTCCGCGCCCTCGGCGAGATCCACATACCCGCTCAGCACCGCCCGCCGCAGCGCCTCGCGGGCCGGCACGATCCACGGCCACTCACAACCGGCCGCCACCTCCCCCGCATACCCGTCGACGACCACCTGCTGCGCCCGCCGCCGCTCCGCCGTCGTGATCGCGCGCTGCACCCCGGCGATCGCGGCCTGCAAGTGCCGGACGTCGACATCCACCGCCTCGGTCAGCCGGTACCGGCCGTGCTCGTGCCGGATCAGCTCCACCTGCGTACCCAAAAGGAAATCCTTCTTGAGTTCGCTGACCGTGATGTACAAGCGGTTGGTGATGGTGGCCGGCCGCAGGCCCGGCCAGATCGCCACGATGATCTCGTGCGCCGTCGCACCGCCGGGGTGCACCCCGAGGTACGCCAGAACCTGCAGTCCCGCGCTGCGCCGCACGATCACCGGGTGCCCACCGACGGTCAGTTCGCACCCGCCGAGCAGCCGCAGCCGCGCAGCAGCCGGTCGCGGCCGGGGCCGCGACTGCGCAGGAGCCTCTTCCGGTCGCACCGCGGTGAGCAGTCCGAACAGGTCGGCGGCCGCGCGCGCGTTCAGCACACACAACCGCCGGACGCCGGCGATCGTCCCGTCTGCGCCGACCTCCCACCGGCTCGCCGCGGCGTCGGCGCCAAGAGCCACCCACGTGCCCGTGCCCGGCGTCGCGCACACCGTGAGCGCCACCTCGTCCGCGCCGGAATCGGTCAGCTCGTCCACCGCGCGCAGACCCGCGGGCACCGGTCCGCTCAGGTACGGGTCCTCCAGCAGCTCCCCCAGATCCGCCCAGCTCACCACGACCCGGCGCCCGGCCAGCAGCAGAGAGATCAGTAGCCCGCGCAGCGCGTCGCGGGCACCGGGTCCGCTCAGCGTCACGCCACCGGGTGGCACGTGCTCGACCAGCGGAACAGCCGACCCGCCATCGGTGCGCACTGCGGTGAGAACGTTGACGGTGACGGGCAGCGGGTGCACATCGGAGCCGGGCGACAGCGGCCGGTACTCACGGCGGCGGCGCAGCCAGAACGCGGCGGCCGTGGTCGCCACCGCCTGTCCCACCGCGACCGGCACCCAGCCGGCCCCGTCCGGCAGCTCCACCCCCGAAGCGACCACCTCACCGGCCGAGCTCGCCGCGACCGCGGGCGCCGCCGGCGCCACCACCGCCACCACGGCAGGAGCGCCCAGCACCACCGCACCGGCCATCGACCCCGCGGTCAGCTGCACCGGGCTCGGCATCCGCAGCTGCGCCCGCGCCCGCCGCACCCCGCCCCGCAGCAGATACCCGCTGGCCACCAGCCACAACAGCGCGATCGGAATAGCCGCCAGCACCACGATCTGACCCAGACTCGGCGGTCCGCCGTCGACCAGCTCGCCCAGCGGCGGCAGGCGCGGCGACCAGTGCAGCACCGCGAACCCGGCCACCACCGGCGGCCCGGCCACCACCGCGATCGCCGCCAGCACACTTCCCGCCGCCCGGACCGCGCGGATCACCGGAGCAGAGCCCACAACCGCTGCGCCCACCACCCGGCCACCGCCAGCGCGACGGCGACACCGACACCGTTGTCCAGGCGCCAGTCGGAGAGCAGGAATCCCGCCGTACCCAACGCGATCGCGCCGATCAGGCGCAGCACGGCAACCCGGGCCAGCAGCACCGCGATCCCGACCCCGACCAGCGCGATGCCCGTCCGCGACCCGAGGTGGATGTAGACACCCATCCACGCCGGATAGGCGAGAAACCGCAGCTGCGACGCGACCAGCATCCCGGCGCCCATCATCAGCACCGGCGCCATCGGGATCGCCAGAAACGCCTCCCACCCGCCGGGTGGCCGGTCACGGCGATGGCGGATCTGCCAGGCAACGGCGATCACCAGCACCGCAGCGGGCAGGATCGGCAACAGCGTCCAGCGCAGCGGAATACCGAACGGGTACAGGAAGTACAGCGCCGCCGACGCCCCGTACAGCGCGGCGACGATCCCGCCGAGCGCCACCCCGGTCAGCAACCCGGCCGCCAGCTGCCCGTTGGCATTCCACCGATCGTGCAGCCGCTGGTCACGGGCCAGTGCGGCACCGAACCACGGCCCGGCGCTCACCCCGACCACCAGCGCCAGCACGCACCCGGTCGCCAGTTCACCCCAGTGCGCCATCACCCACCAGGGCCGCTCGTGCAGCAGCCGGGAACCACTGAAGACCGCCGAGTAGAGGGTGTGGGCGAACAGCGCGAGCGACAGCACGCCCGGCAGCAACAACCCGAGCACCCGACGCAGGGGCGGCAGCGGCTCCTGCTGCGCGGTGTCCGCCGGCCCGTCGAGCGTTCCGGCCGCCTCCACGGCGCCGAGCAGGGCCGTTGCCGCCGGCATCGGAACGACCTGCACCGGTACACCGAGGCGCTGCTCCAGCGTTGGGCCCACGGCGGGCATCGCGGCGGCCGCGCCGACCACATAGACCGCCGCCAGATCCGCGGGGGTCAGCTCCGCCGCCACGACCGCGGCCGACGCCAGGTCCGCGACCCGATGCAACACCGGCAGGGCGGCACTCTCGACCATGGCCGCGTTCAGGATCACCGCTGGTTGCGGCTCCGGCAGGGGTACGGTCACCGCCGGCTGCACGGAGACCGCTTCCTTGCCCGCCCGCATGCTCGCCAGCACCGGCCACGACGGGGTGCCGTCCGGTACCGGGACGGCCGCGACCAGCGCCTGAGCCAGCAATCCGTCAATCGCCTGCCCACCGGCGTTCGCCGCGTGCAGGGTGGAGAGCACCTCGAACCCGCGCGGGCCGCGCCGCAGCACGGTCGCCTCCGTCGTCGCCCCCACATCGCAGACCAGCACGAACGCGCCGACCTGCAACTGCGCCCCGTCGAGCAACCGCTGCCCGGCGGCCGCGACCGGCGCCTCCACCAGCTGCGGGAGCCCGAGCCCGGCCTGGTGCGCGGCCCGGCGCAGCCAGGTACGCCGCCGCGGCCCCCACCCGGCGGGAACGGTCATCCGTACGTCCGCGGGCACGGCCCCGAGCAGCCGGATCGCTTCCGCACTGACCAGCAGCAGAGTTGCCGTGACCAGGTCGCACACCTCGACCTCACGCCCATGCCGGCTCACGGTCCCGGCCCCTTCGGCCAGCGGAGCACCGACGAAACCGTCCGGGTCGACGGCAGCCAGCCGCCAGGCGGCGCTGCCCACGGTGATCTGCCCGTGCGCGTCGACGTGGGCGGCACTGGACGGTTCCGCACTCCCGTCGATCATCAATGGCTGCCAGGACTGCCCGGGGACGACAACGACAGCGCGGGTGCAGGCGGTGCCGTAATCGATCGCCAGACGCGGCGCTCCGATCTGCATCGCCACATACAAACAGATGATCGCCAATACGTCAGCCCTGTTTCAGAAGCTTTCCATCACCCCCCTCTCCTATTCAAGATCGTAAGTCGGTTTTCGATCACCTGTTCCGTCCGAAGATCGCGCCGCCCCACTTGTCGCACGTCAGCCCGCCCACCGGAGCACCGCCGGCAGCGCACAGCCGGTCGAACAAGATCCATGATGCGGCCGGATGGGCACGCCAGCGATACGTGCAGACGATTGCCGCACAATTTCGCCCGCACGCCAAAAGGCTTTGCTCACCATCCGGCGATTCACTAGGTTCTCCGATGGCGCGGCAGGAACTGCGGCACTCCCGGCGAGCAACGCCGCGCGGCAGTTACCTATACCTGGCCCGCCATCTGCCGGAGAAATACGCTGAAGTCAGTACGCGCCGCTGGTCGATGGTCATCGCCAGTGACCATGATGGTGAGACCTTGACCCGAAGCGAGCCACTATGCCCACCTCGCGTTCACGAATAACGGCCGCCCGAGTCCGCACCGCCGACCGGCCCGGACGGAGCCGGCCGACCGAGGACCGCATTTTCCGGACCAGCAATGCAGTCATCCTGCTCGATGGGGCATCTCAGCCCGACACCAGCGATCTGGACGGAGGCTGGTACGCAGAGACCCTGGGCAGGGTCCTGCGCCACGCTCTCACCGCTCTGCCGACCGGTGACCTAAACACACTGCTCGCCGACGCCATCGAAGCCGTTGCCGTCGCAAACCGGCTCGTCGCCGGCAACGGACCATCCGCCACCGTCAGCATCGTCCGCTGGACAGATCAGGACATCGACGTCCTCGTATTGGGCGACAGCCCGGTCGTCGCCGCGACCCGGACGGACGAAATCTGGCATATCACCGATGACCGGCTCAAACAGGTTGGCCGCGACGAACGCCGCGTTCTGACCGCAGCCAACGGCTTCGCCGCCGCCAATCCGGGCCGCTGGCGTGAACTTGTTCTTGCAGAGCAGGCAGCCCGGAACAAGCCGGGTGGTTACTGGATCGCCGAAGCCTCCCCCGAAGCTGCGGCCCATGCACACCACGCCTGCTGGGCGCGGGAACAGATGACGGCGATTCTCCTGATGAGTGACGGCGTAGCCGCCGGAGTCAATCGCTATGGCATCCCACCCGACTGGACCATGGCCTTGAAGATCGCTAAGACAGATCCGGCTCAGCTCGTCGACTTAGTGCACGACACCGAAGCCAGCGACCCTCAGGGCGAGCGGTGGCCGCGCTCTAAACAGCACGACGACAAGGCGCTGGCGATCGTCGAAATGCACTACCCGGAGGCATAACCTGCTGTGCGGGAACATCGACTTCTACGCCGACGCGACCGACGGGTGCGTGCCGCTGACCCGCGGCGACTTCGTCCTGGCCACCACCAACCAGGGCCACGTCGGCGTCGCCGGCTTCGACGCCACCTTCGGCGCCGACCCACAACTGCGGGTCGACTTCGGCTACCGGGCCGACCACGTCGTCGCGCTCGTCGCCAAACGGCTCATCACGCTCTACTACGGGCAAGCCCCGCGCTACTCCTACGCTACTCCTACTTCGACGGCTGCTCACAGGGCGGCCACCAGGGACTGACCGAGGCACAGCGCTACCCACACGACTTCGACGGCATCGCCGCCCGCGCCCCGGCATCGCTGCTCACCTCGCTCATCGTGTGGTCCACCGGCTGGCACGCCACCCTCAACTGGGTCGAGAACGGCATCGCCCCCGACCAGCTCATCGCCACACAACGCCAGGACGACATCCCCTGGCTCGGCTCGTTCCGCTCCGGCTACGAGCAGACCTGCACCTGGCACAACGGCCACTGGACCTGCACCCCGGCGCACAAACCGAGCTGACCGGGGCGACTCGGCGTCCTACTCCCCGACCGCAGCCAGGTCCCGCTCGATCCGGGCGAGCCACGAGTCGACCGCCAACGTCGTCACCTGAGATCGTGGACCTCGGTAGACGGCGGGTCGGTCTCAGATGGTGATCGGGTTCATGGACTGGATGAAGGTCGCCCAGTCGCTGGTGATCAGGCGGATGTTGTCCTCGGTCGGCGGCTCGCCCTCGTCGGCCTCGAATTCGTGGTCCCAGAACCAAACGGATCCGAAGTCCTTCTCACGCAGGGACAGCGCGAAGAGGTTGCCGCCCTCGTCACGGGCCACCGGGAGCAGCCACTCCGGAACCCGGCCAGCAAACGTATCGAGGCGGCTGAAGATGCTGGCGATCGGCTTGACGTCGCCGACGGAGAAGACCGTGTGCAGGTACTGGTCGTTGTTGTCCATCCGGCCGCCGTCCTGCTGCAGCAGGTGGTCCCGGTACGACGCCGGCAACGTACGCCCGACCCGTTCTTCCAAGCGGGCGAGGTTCTGCGCGCTCGCGGGCTGCTGCGGCTGGTAGTAGGGCACTGCCATGATCTGGAACCTCTCCTTATCGTCTCAAGATCGCTCGACCACCGGCGTGCCGGACGCCGTCATGGACGTCCGTGGGACAAGCTGCATGGTTACTGCCGCCGTGCGTGGTGACGTGGGCATGTGTCCTGCCTGCTCGAAGTCGTCGTCGCGAGTCCATTCCCGGTACCGGCGCACGGTGACCGACGCCCCGGTGGCCGGGCGGCTGGTACGAGTCCTGCTGAGAGTGCGCCGGTTCTTCTGCGACAACCCTGCATGCCGGAGCAAGAACTTCGTCGAACAGGTCGACGGCCTGACTCGACGCTGGGCATGTCGACGACTTCGCAACCAGGCGCGGCCAGAACCACGTAAGCGGTGTCCTGCTTGCCTAGCGAACGACGCCGGCACTCGCCGAGGCAGGAAGACCGCTGTGTTCATGAACTTTCGAGCGGCAACGCCTACACCTCGACCCAGTTCATCAGCGGAGACAGCTTGCCGTGCTCGCAGAAGTAGCGAACTGCTTCGACAGCCTCCGCGGTCGGCACCGCAGCCGATGGAGGAAACTCCGACCAGTGCCCGTAGTAGTGGAACACCACGCCCTCACCGTCTCGCACCCGCGCAGGCCCCTGGCTGCTGAAGTACGGCGGCATCTTGGATGCGCCCACGTAGCTCAACACTGAGATCTCACGGCCCAGCCCGATGGACAGACAATCGCCATCGTCGAGAGTCACCTCAGCGATCAATGGCAGGCGGGCAGCATCCTGTTCCGCCTCCGCGAATGCGTGCCGGAACTCCTCGTCGCAGGTAACGAGATGGCCATCTTCGTCATCCCGCCACTTGATCTTGGCACGCAACCTGCCTCCTCGGGTCAGCGCGATACACGGACCCATCCAAGATCATTCACACAGTTCGCGCCAGAGCCCGTTTGTCGCGAGCCTTCACCGCGCCGAACTTGAAGCATCGTTTCCTGGCCGCGTCAACGGCCAGGCTGTTGCCCGAGGGACCAGTTCTCGATGTCTTCCTCCAGCCACACGCGCCCCATGGCCAGCTCTTGAAATGGCTTCGGAAAGTCCGGGCGATCCGCCAGTTGGTGGATGCGCTGGCGGGAGAGGCCAAGAATCAGGCGGATCTCGAAGACGCCCACCAACCGGGGCTTGCCGGACGTATCAGACCGCATCTCGTGATCGCTCATAAGCAGTCCTGCCACTGTGGCGGGCGTTGCAGGATGGCGACGGAGCGCTCCCCCTCAAGCGTGCTCGCGATGTCGACCCGGAGGATCGGGATCCGCTCGCCGGAAGACTGCCCGCTCGGGGCCGCACCGACGTGCAGGATCTCGCCACGGCCGGGCGGCATCATCGCGACACCGGCCCCGGCCAACGCCGTCGCCGTCCGGAGCGGTCGGCGGATGCATTGCTGGTAGAGGGCCAGGAACGGCACGGCAGGCGCCTCGCGTGCCGTCTGGTCGAACAGGTCCAGAGCTTCGCGGCGAGTGGAAGGCCGTCGCCATACGCGGCGACCAGTTCCGCGATGCCGTGATCGCCCGGGTACCGGCGGCCGCAGTCAGCGCAGAACGCGGACGGCCCGGTCGGCTCGTGGCGGGTCACCAGGACCACCTGGTCCTCGCGGCCGGCGTCACGACACCCAGCCGGACCGGGACACAGGGGTAGACCTCGAAACCGCACGTGCAGTCCACCCGCCATGGCCGGTGCACGCGGCGCCGGGGTCCGTGCGTGATCGTGTAGTGGGTCATGCCGATCGCCTTCGCCCAGAGGTCGAGGGCGACGGCGGGCGGGGCCTGCTGGACACCCGGTACCCGCCGCCGCCGAGTCGCGGCGAGTGCCTCATCCACAAAGCCGCGCCGTGCTCGCATCCGATCGTGGCCGAGCGATCGCTGAACAGGAACGGCCGCTACGTCCCATTTCACAAACCCGATCATGGGTACGTGGGACGAAACGTCCTACCCGACGCCGAGCCGTCGAGCCAGGCCCCGCACTCCGGGTGACGGTCGCCGTGCCGAGAGCAGCTCGCCGACCACCGCCCTCGGGAACGTCTGATACCGCATCCACTGCGGCGCGGTCCGCTCCACCGCGAGCAGCACCCGCTCCGCGTCCCGGGACCGGCCCAGCCGCGCATGGGCGTGCGCCAGGTCCACCTTGTGCCGGGCGCGAGCCGCGAGCGGCAACCCCGTGCGGCGCGGCATGTCCGCGGCGACGTCAAGCGCCCGCGCGTAGTCACCCGCGACGACCGCCACGTCGACCCGTTGCATCACCACCTGGCTCACGCCGAACGCGGTGTTGTAGTCGTTGCGATCCTTCCCGAGCCGGACCGCCGCGCCGTGCGCCGCCCGCAACAGGTCCTGGGCCTCGTCGTCATCGCCGGCCCGGGCCGCCGCTGTCGCCGCGGTCACCAGCAGATTGCCCCACATGCTGACCGCTTCTGGCGCCGCCTTGCGCCGCGGCTCCATCGCGTCGGCGGCTCGCACCGCGGTCGCTACCGCGTCGTCCGACCGGGCCTGGTTCAGCAGCACCCACGACTGGGTGCCGACCACCGCGGCGCGCAGCAGCGGATCCTGCGCGGCGGACAGGGCCTGGTCGACGGCCACCAAGGACAGGTCCGCGTGTCCCAGGTGGACCAGGGTCGCCGCCGCGATCTGCGCCGCCTCGGCGAACACGTCGCCGGCGCCGGACCGGCGGGCATCCGAGATGACGCCTGGCAGCACACTGGAGAGCAGGTCGTAGTCGCCGCGCCAATACGCGCCCCACGCGTCGGCGACAGTGCCGCGCAACTCGTCGACGGGCACCGGATCGCCCGGCTCGTCGATCACGGGCGTCAGAGCGCGGCGCAAAGCGAGCAGGCCACCACCGGCAGGAACGCTCTGCAGGTGGGTGGGTTTGCCGACGAGGTAGGCCAAGTCGACATCCAGGGCGGTGGCGATGGCGGTCAGGGTCGGCAGCCGGGCGGACGACTTGCGGCCCTGCTCAAGGCGCTGAATCACGTCGATGCTCACGCCTGCCCGGTCGGCGAGCTCGCGCTGCGTCAGGCGGGGCATCCGCTCGCTGCGCAGTTCGTAGATCCGGCTACCGATCTCGTTCATCGTGGGCTCCCCTGCTTGCGGTCAGGGCGGAAGCGGCCCAGCCGCCGGCCTTCGACGCTACGCCCGCAGGGCATAGCCGTCGCCCCCCACAAATGGCTCAGAGACCGTCGAGCAGCATCGCCGCATTGCAAGGCCAAGTGGGTCGCCTGTTGGCGGTCACGGATGAGCGGACATCCACGACGGCTCCGTCAGCCTCGCCTGCATCCTGGTCGCAGCGGTTCAGCGACCTGACGAACACGATCGAGGCGCGCTTCACCCGCCTCCCAACCCTCGTCGCCGGGTCCGGGATTTCGTCGCCGGGCTTGTTCCTACACCGGCCATGACGCGGTGCCGATCATCGAGCAGTACACCGTCCAGTCGGCACGAAACACTCGATACGTACAGGTCACGACCTGCCCGGCCTCGTTCAACGTCCCGGGGATCGCGGCGAACAACAGATCGTCGAAACCGGGAACGAACCGGGCACCTTCAAAGGGATTCTCGGCCCGCGACATCACCCACTCCCGGACCGTGATGTTGATCTGCAGCGGCGGCTCACATTCCTGCACCCACCAGCTGATCCACCGATCGAAGTTACTCAACAGCCACGGGTGCCCACCGTCAGGCACTGAGCTGGGCCTGCAGGTCAGCCAGCTGGGCCTGCAACAACGCCGTCTCATCCCGCAAAGGCTCACCGGCAGCAGGACCGAGGTCGGCGCCGGCCGTCAACTCGACCACCTTCGCCAGGGTGAACCAGACCTCACCCTCGTCGTGCACGTCGTCGGAGCGGAAGTAATCCCGCATCGCCACGTTCGAGATCCGCACCGAGCCACCTCGCGGCCGATCACGGTCGGCGTCACGCCACGGGTCCTCGGCGTGCGCGAGATGCATCAGGTCGACGCCGGACAAGCCGCCGTACCGGGTGACGACATAGTCGACGCAGTTCAGTTGTCCGTCCGACAACGGGCGGACAACCACCGGTAGATCCCCGTTGCGTTCGGCGTTCCACAAGCTGCCGACGACCGGGCCCATGTCCCAGGCCGAAATCGCCTCGTCGAACATGGGATCACCGGTCGCAGCCAGGTAGTGAGCCTGGACGTAGTACAACAGCTTGTGCAGCTTCAGGACGGGCAGGCCGGGTAGCCGTTCACGGAGAACGACAGCGACGTCGTACGCAGCAACGGTCATGCCCCCAGAATACTGCGACGGCACGACAGATTCGGGCCAGCAACGGCCGCCCGCATCGCCCGCCATGTCGCCCTCACAGGCAGGTCGGCCGCCTTGCGATCGCAGTTCCCGCCGCAGGAGCGCACCCTCGCGAATCCGGCCGGACCACAGGCCGACCGTGTCGTCAGACCTGGCTGTCCATGCCAGCTACCAGGTCGGACAGATCCGTTCGTGAACCACGGCAAGGATCTTCTCCGCCTTGGCCAGACTGAAGCCTGCCGGGTGCTTCGGCGTGGTGAACCGGTACTGAGCCAGCTTGATGAGCTTCGCCTGGTCGTCTGGCCACTCACGGATGCTGCTGCACTGGTTGCGGCCACGGGACACCAACGTGTCCGCGCTCTTGGTGGCCATGTCCGGATCGATTTCTACGAGATCCGCGACGTACGAGGCTGCGACTGCAGCGTTCGGTTTCGGAGGCAGCGAGCTGACGTAGCCACTCCCGGCGGTCGCTGTTGCGGACGCCTGCGAGGAGGCAGAATCCTTCGCTGCGGCGGCTTGGGGGCCTTTCTCATCATCGCCGGTGAACGCCGCCACGGCGACACCGCCACAGCACGCCACCATCGCGATCGTCAGCGTGACAGCGAGCCAGGTTGGTGTTTTACGTGCCGGCTTGGCAGGCGTTTTCGGGTTCTCTACTGCTTCGTGCGATTGCATCTCGTCCTGCCCAGCTCATCAAGATCAACTATCTACCGGTGAAGGCTAACTACGCGCCCAGCCGAGTAAGCCCGCCAATGAGCCAGACTTCCCCGGCCATCCGCAGAACACCCCGCCGCGGACGGCCACCCCATCCCGACCAACTGCTGACCTCACGACCATGAGCCCCGCCAAGCGCGTCCGATAGCTCTGTAGTTGCGGAGGCACGGCTGGGCTCGTCCCGTGTAAGGGCGGCGAAAGGTTCCGTATGGGCCCTGTCAGCTGCACGAACGGCCGCATCGACCCTGATCGCTCCTAGCGTCTTCCGCAGTTGCGGAAGCAAGGGAGATGCCGATGCAGGTACAGGTCCTTTCGAACCACAGCGGCCAGCAACTCGACCGCACCATCGGGCAACTACGCGAAGCCGAGACCGCCGCGGCCGCCTGGCGCAACGAGCACGGTCGCGCCTGGAACGACCTGGAGGAGTCCCGTCGCACCAAGCCGTGGTGGCGCCACAAGCTCGGGCTCACCACCGTCGCCGAGCAGGAGGCGTCGGCCCGCACCCAGCTGGCCTGGCACGGCGTGCTCACCGCCGACCAGAACCGGCAGCTCATCGACACTCGGGCCCGGCAACTGTCTGCCGGCATGTCCGGCGAGCAGGCCCTGGCCGACGGGCTCGCCGTCCTCGACGACTCCTGGACGATGCTGCGCGGTTATCGCAATCGCCGCGGCGAGACCGACCACCTGCTCGTCGGCCCCACCGGAGTGTGGGCGATCGAGGTCAAACGACGCCGGATCCGTCTGCATGTCATCGGCGAGCAGTGGTGGTACGAGAAGCTCACCGCGCAAGGACGCTGCACCGAGGTCGCCGCCGCGGTCGACGCCGGCGGCCGCACCTGGGGTCGCCAAGTCACCGACGTCGCCGCTGACCTCGCCACCTGGCTCGCGCACAACGGCCACAGCCTGCCCGTCCGAACCGCAGTCATGATCATGCACGAGCAGGCCCGGCTCGGCCGCTGCGAGAGCCCGGACGTGAACGTCGTCGGCACCCGCGTCGTGCACCTGCTGTGGGCGATCGAGCGCTCCGCCACCGTCCTGACCGCCCCGCAACGCCAAGAGATCGTCGCCCTGATCCGCCGCGACCATTCCTTTCACAGCGAGCGCCGCGGGTAAGTCATTGCGGGGTGGGCGGAGACACGCCCAGGTGCGACGACAGCTCTGCATGACGCCGCACCACGAGGCGCTGCCGGACAAAATCCCGGTAACCATCGACCAACGTTGGCTAACCTCGAACCTCGCACCGCAGAGTTCCCGCCCCCTCAGCTACTGGCGGCCCGGGGCCGGCGCAACGAACCAAGCGCCGGCGGCTGCCAAGGTGGCCGATGTCTTGAACGGAATCCGCCCGCCTGTGGCGAGACTTGATGGGAGACACCGGTATGGCTCTTGACCTGTCGGCGCTGCATCGTGAGTCGCATGTCGCCTGGCTGGCACTGCAGGCCGCGATCGAGCATTACGCCCTGGTTGAGCTGCAGATCGCGGGCTCTGTCGTGCGGAATGCGGCGCCATCCGCGCACAGCTTGGTGGTGCACACCCCCGAGGGTGCCCGTTCGCATTACCGCTCCCGGCCGCTGATTTTGCGCGACGCCGCCGGGCAGGTGCTGTGGTTCGATCCGGAGGTGACCGGGCACCCGGACCTGTCGGCGACCAGCCTCATGGATGTCGACGTGAAAGCGCTGCAGAACGCCGCCCGTCGTGCCGCCGGGGCCGCCGACCTCTACTCGCATCGCCTCCACATCGGCGATCTCGCAGTGGACTCGCACAGCGAGCGATACGGCTGGGAGAGTCCGTTCAGCAAGAACCTGCTCAAACTCGACGTGGACATGGCGATCCGCGGCATACCGCCTGCACCGGTGTTCGCCCTCGACGAGTCGTTCCTGGAGAGTTGGCTCGGCAGAATGGAGGGCGGAGATGCCGGGCCTGGGGAGTACTACAGCTGGAACAGTCTGCAGCTGGGCCTGTGCGAACAGCCGCTGACCGCTGCGTCAATCGCCGAGATCCTGCAACTGGCCAACGACCAGCACGACGACAGCGGCCTGGAAACCAGCTTCCGGGTCCAGGACAACTGGGCAACGGTCACGCCCGCCGGGCACCTGCTTGTCGGAGTCGAGTTGCCGGCGGGTCGCCGCATCAGCATCGGCCCGCTGACCGATGAAGACCTCCACGCGCTCAGCGAGGGCCGGACGGAGGTCCAGGCAGTGGTGCTGGTCATCAAGGCAATCGCGGGGATGCTCAACGACGCCGCCGCTCAGGACGCACTGCTGAGCATGGTCGGCGTCGCGGACACCGTGCACAACGCCGCACAGTTGGCGCGGTGGGTCGCCGCGACGCGAGACCCGAGCTCTACCGTCGAGGACCGTGCGACGCCTCCGGCTGAACCCCCAGCGTCGCAGCCCGGCGCCCAACCCTCGTGACCAACGTCCCCGGACATCACACCTAGAGCTTTCTGGGCGGGCCTCGAAGATCGAAGGCAATCAGGCCGGCAGGTTGAACTCGCCGTCCTTGACACCGGCGAGGAAAGCGGTCCACTCGCCGGGAGCAAAGGTCAACGCCGGACCACCCGGGTCCTTGGAGTCGCGGACCGCGACGATGCCCGGCAGGTTGCCGGCGACCTCGACGCAGTTGCCGCCGTTGGAGCCGGATCGAGTGCTCTTGCGCCAGACCGCGCGCGAGAGATCTGGGGTGGTCATCACACGCTCGCTCTCAGGACAGATCGCCAAGCTGCTCGATGAGAGCCCGCGATTCCGCAGGTCCGAGGGCCGCGGCTCGCAGGTCATCCCACAACCTAGTGTAAGCCCGGACCAGGTCGGGTCTATCCAGATAGTCCGCGTCCGTGTAGCTCTCGGTGTAGATCACATCGGACGCCGGATCGTCGTCGAAGCGCAGGATGACGAAGTTGAACAGCGACTCGACATGGGTTTGCGCGTCAAACGGCAGCACCTGCAGGGTGACGGTGCGCCGGCGGCTCAGCTCCAGCAGATGGGCCATCTGGCCCTGCATCACTGCCGGCCCGCCGACCAGCCGGCGCACCGCCGACTCGCTGAGCACGACGGCCAGTTGAACGTCCTCGTCCAGGATGGCCTGCCGCTTGAGCCGGATCTCGATCTGCTGATCGAGCGCCGAGGCGTCGTCCGACCACGCGTCGGACAAGATCGCTCGGACGTAGTCCTCCGTTTGCAAGATCCCCGGGATGATCTCGGCCTGGTACTGCCTGATCTCGGACGCGTCGCCTTCCAGGTCCACGAACGTGCGGAACCAGGCGGGCAACTGCTCGCGGTAACTACTCCACCGTCCGCGCTGGCGACCCGCCTTGGCGAGTTCCCGCATGGACGATCCGACGGCATCGGGCACGCCGTAGGCGCGTAGCAGGAGCCTCAGATCCAACGGGCGCACCCCGCTCTGGCCGAGCTCAATCCGGCTGATCTTGCTGGACGCGGACTCGATCGCCTCGGCCGCTTCCTCCTGCGTCAGGCCGGCCTGTTCGCGAGCGTGTTTCAGGGCGATACCGAGGCGCCGTCGCTGGATGGTCGGGTTGGCCATCACCGCCTCCGCCCTGTGCGCATCGCGTGGCTCACACAAATTCACTGTAGAGACCGAGGCGTCACGTGCCTAGCCGCGCATGCGTCTCAGGTTCCTGTTTTCAGTCGCTTTACCCCCTAGCGCAACGCCTAGGGGTGTCTTAGCTTAGGAGTCTGACTTGGTGACTTGCATAGAGATCCAACTCCGAGTTGCAGATGGTGGCGCAAACGGCGCCCTCACACCTCAAGGGGATCCGCATGGAAGGAACGACGTACTTCGCCGCGTCAGCGGACCAGCTGCTGAGCGCGGCTCAGGCGACGCTCGACGAGCATGTGACATCGAGTGGGTCGGGCCGCTGTATCGCCTGTGGATCCTGGGGTCCGTGCCGGCGCCGGGAAAGCGCCACAGTGATCTTCTCCCGCACCCTGCGGCTGCCCACCCGTCAGCCCGGCGCCAGCCGACCCGGCCTGATCAACGCCCGAAGGATCCCGGATCCGCGGCCGGGAGAAACACCTGCGCAGCCCTGACCGCCGGCCTGCCGGCCACCGCGGTCAGCCGATATCCGCTCTGCCGGCGGCCACGCCGGCCCGAACCCCGAGGAGTGCCCGATGAGCAGCTTGACCCTCGACAGGATGGCCGAGGCCATCGCTGATCTGATGGCCGATCACGGCTTCGCCTTCATCGAGAACGACAAGCTTCCCGCCCTCGCTGTGACCTTGCAGGGTTTCCTGGAGACCGCCGGGCTACCGATCAACCCGCCGGTCGCGAACGCCTGAACAGCACAGGCCGACCCCTGGACGGCAGGCGCCGCCGCCCGGGTAAGGCCCGCGACAGGTTTCGTAAGGGTCGTGTCAGCTGCTCGAACCGCCGCGACCGCCCCGCCCGGTCATAGCCTCGCCGGTGACAGCGGGCTCTCGCGCCCGGCACCCGTCGGCGGGGAGGCGCTCGTGCGTACCGGTCTGCTCCTGCTGGTCGTCCTGGCCGCGCTCATCGCGCTGACCGGTTCACCCCTGCCGAGCCGCCCGCCCACCCAGTCCGAAATAGCCTGTTGGCTGTCCAGCCCCCTGCAGCGGCAATTCCTGCCCGGCCTGCTCGCCACCGTCGGCTGGCTGTTCTGGGCGCTGGCGGCACTGGCCGCCCTGCGGATCACCGCACGACGGACCCGCAGGCTCGCCCGGCACCTTCCGGGTCCGGCCCAGAGCCTCGCCGCCACCGTCGTCGGCACCGCAGCGGTCACCGCGGCCTACACCCCGGCATCCGC
>NZ_LLZH01000055.1:0-10107 GCF_001509495.1 Actinoplanes awajinensis subsp. mycoplanecinus
GAATAGAAGCGTCAGAACTCCTATCCTCCCAGGCCAGAGGGCACTTTCTATCTTCCGGGGTGCCGCCGTCTCACCATTCAGCGGTGGATCGAGGCTCAGAGATCGCGTTAGGGGCAGTAATCGTGCCGACCATATCCTTCGCAAGTGTTGGCGATCAACGTCGTCGGCGTAGTTACTGTCAGCTGATTAGGGCTTAGATCTGAGCCTCGGCGACTGGAGCGCTACGCACCCTTACGTGAAGACGCCGTCCGAGTGAATCCAATCGGACGGCGTTTCCAGATAGCTACTACAGTGGCATATTTGTAGACAGGGTCGCGGGGCATTGGTTTGTGTTGATCTTGAGTTTGGGTCGGCCGCGCTGGATTGTAGAGTCCCTCCGTGCCATCCCGCCCGCCCTGAGCGGGATGACGTCGCAACCATCCGCTGGTAGGCGACGTCGGACAGGCGGTGTTTCAGCACGCGGACCGGGTGGGCATCAAAGTAGTCGCCGCTCGCCGCTCGCCGCTCGCCGCTCGCCGCTCGCCGCTCGCCTAACGCTTGGCCGACAGCGCCCAAAAACAACCGGAGTATGCACACTGCGGTTGTCCAGCTCTCGACTTACCACTTAATTTAATACTCTCTTTACCACTCTGACGAGAGGGCCAGCCTCAGGAGACTCGCCACTTCCCTCTCATCAGAAAATAGAGCGTCCTCTTCCTCCTCTTCGATATCGGCATGAGATCCATGGATTGACAATTTTGAGCCACCCGCTTCACACATGCATCTGATTGATACAGTAGCCCTGGATAGAAGGGAAGCGGGATCAAGGTTCAGTATTTCATTTAAAAACGGACGCCCCAGGCGAAAGCCGGAGGAATGGGGGAGGAAACTATGCTCGCTAAGATTACGGCCCGCTATCTGATCTATCTGCCGATTGCGCCAATATGGGATACGGTCGATAAACTTACGGCGAGGATCAAGTACCGGCTGGAACATGAGAATTCGCTCTAGTTCCGGCGGCGGCTCTACTGCCGCAAGCCACAGCGAGGCGCAGGCCGAAATTCCTGCAGCGATCACGGTCACTCCACGCCCGCGGCTTTCCTGCCAAGCCCAGCAAACGGCAGCCCGCATGTCATTGGCAATACTGGAGATTGTTAACTCTTCCTGCTCCCCCTCGCTTGTGCCGTGACCCCTAATATTGAAAGTAACCGCCAACATCCCCTTATCGAGCAACTCAGGAATCAAAAAATCAAAAAGCCCGCTACCTCGCTCATCCTCGCCTTCCTTGTGAACGAGAAGAATCGCAGATGCGATTTTTCCCTCAGCAGGTCTAAATGCGCGCCCCTCCAGCCTCGTCCCGTCGCTGCTGACCAGCTCTATTTTGCGCCCGCCTACACCCAAGCCGGTGCTCATTAAAATCCCTCTTCCTGGTACTTCCTAGTCGGGTTCTCGATTAATCTGGCCCGACCGCGGTGAAGCCGAATTGCCGATCACCGTGATCGCGCGGCGCGGCTACCACGTTAAGGCCTCGACTTGGTCGAGGGTCAAGCTACGAGGGCGTCTCCCGGCCGGCAACCTTGATCCTTCTTTAGCGGATCGGTTAGAAACTACAATCATTCCCCAATCATGAAAAATAGGACTAATGGGGTGTAAATCCTCGTCACGGAAGAAACTTTTCTCATCTTGCGTAACCAGTCAGCTCAGATGTGGCTCAGTAAACGTGTGGCGTGTGGCGACCTCGTCGGCGTGCGCGGTCTGCTTGTGCAGCGCGTCGGCGATGAACGGCGCCCCGGCCCCGACGTTGAGCACCTTTGGCGGCGTCGAGCAGCGGCCCGAGGGAGGTGATTGGTTGGACCGCGTGTCCCCGCCTGAGCAAGCACGGTCCCGGTAGTGCTGTCCGGAGAGGACAGTAGATGGATCTGACGGCCGTCGCCCGCCGAGGGCGCGCGTCAGAGCCTGCGTGGAACGCGATTGCCTACGCGGCAGCGGGCTAGGTTGATGAGTCCAGTGGTGCAGTCAGCCGGCGAGGATGCTAGCGAGCAGGTGGGATCGCGACGGATCCACCATATTGTCGTGCCGGTAGGTACGGCGCCGCTGAAGCCGGGCTAGTTGTGCTGTCCAGAGCGTCAACTCCGACGTCGCACCTCAACCAACCTCCCTGGACAGCACAGCTAGTACGGGTGTGCTCGTCGAGGTCTTGCAGTCAGTCGTTGATCGCTGCGAGCGACGATGCACCTAACCATCACTGCGCAGACTGCGACAGCCAAGAGCTGCGGACAGCCGGGTAACGGACCTGCGCGGGAGGCTGCTTCATTCACCTCCGGGGGACCGGCGTCGGTGTAACGGTGTCGTCGGGCTCTCGTGACGGTCAGTGCGGGGATGACAGACGAGCCATCGGTGGACGAGGTCCCCAAGCCTCGTGCGGCTTTGAGAGCTTCATGATTCTCGACGTGATCCGTGGCCGAGCGGCCTCCACGGTGTCAACGGTCAAGACGAAGTCTTGGCTGATGGTCTTTTGATCTCGTTGTGGGCGGACAGCAGAATTCCATGCCTGTGGCTTGGGTTTCTGCTGTGGGTTAGCGGGTGAGTGCTTGGACGCCGTGGCCGGTCAGACACGGCGAAGGTTTGATCAGGACTTCAAGGATGGTGCGGTGCGGCTGGTCTGGGAGACCGGTAAGCCGATCGCGCAGGTGGCCGGGATCTGGGGATCAACGACGGGACGCTGGCGAATTGGGTGAACGTTGATCGGCGGCGCCGGGAGAACGGTGCCGGTGACGGGCTGAGTGAGGGCGAGCGGACCGAGCTGGCCCGGCTACGCCGGGAGAACGCCGAACTGCGGATGCGGTGTGATGTGCTCAAGCGCAGTCTGGCCCTCTGGGTCGAGGACTCGAGGGGCCGGTAGCCATGGCCGGGTTCATCGTCGCCCAGAGGGCACAGTTTCATATTCCGTACGCGGTGTCGTGCCGGGCACTCGGGGTGTCGCCGGCCTGGTTGTACAAGTGGCTGCCCGGTGACACGTCGCTGCGCCGGGCTCGCCGGCAGGCGCTGACTGCCCTGGTCGTCACGTTGTTCGCCCGGCACAAGGGCCGGTATGGCTCGCCGCGGATCACCGATGATCTACGGGCGATGGGCTGGCGGGTCAGCGTGAACACGATCGCGAAGATCATGGCCGGGCAGCACCTGGTCGCCCGGCCGAAACGCCGCCGCCGGAACCTGACCCAGCCGGACGGGTCCGCGCGTAAGGCACCGGACCTGCTCAACCGCGACTTCACACCGCCGCCCGTGCCGGACGTGGCCTGGGTCGGTGATCTCACCGAGATTCCTTGCGAGCAGGGCAAGTTCTACCTGGCGATCGTCCTGGACCTGCACTCGCGCCGGGCGGTCGGGTTCGCGATGGGTGCGCACCACGATGGTGCTCTGGCCACGGCTGCTTTGCAGGTCGCGGTCGCGGTCCGGGGTTGTGACGTGGCCGGGGTGATCTTCCATAGTGATCAGGGCGGGGAGTACACCGGCAACCTGTTCCGGGCGGCCTGTGCCCGGGCGCGGGTCCGGCAGTCGATGGGTCGCACCGGGTCGGCCTTGGACAACGCGGTCGCCGAGTCGTTCAACTCCACCCTCGAGTTCGAGCTCCTCGCCCGCGCCGGGCGTTACGCCACCCGGGCCCAGGCCCGGGCCGAGGTCGCCGGGTTCATCGGCGAATACAACAACCAGCGGCGGCACTCGACCGCGGGCCGGCTACCACCGGTGGTCTACGAGGCCCGGGTCCGCGCCGAACGCGCGGCGTGAGATCAACAGAAGAAGGAGGCGGCTACGCCGCCACTGATCCACCTACCAAGATCTAAAGACCTCAAGATCAAAGTCTCTACGGTTCTAGGGGATTGACAGAGGGCTTGTTGCAGGCGGTGGCTGTCGCCCTTGGTGGTGATGACGTGGGCGTGGTGCAGGAGCCGGTCGACGGTGGCGGTAGCGATCGTTTTGGGCATGATCGTGTCGAAGCCGGATGGGTGGATGTTGCTGGTCACGGTGATGGATCGGCGTTCGTAGGCGGCGTCGACGACGCGGTAGAACGCTTCGGCGGCGTCGGCTCCGGCGGGCAGCATGCCGATGTCGTCGACCACGATCAGATCGGCGCGGCAGATCCGGGCGACGGTGCGAGCCACCGATCCGTCGGCCTTGGCTCGGCCGATGGTGCTGGTCAGGGTTTCGAGGGTGAACCAGGCGACCCGCAGGTCCTGGTCGATGGCCTGGTGAGCGAGGGCTTCGACGAAATGGCTCTTGCCGGTGCCGGACGGCCCGGCGATGGCCAGGTTCTCGGCTCGGGCGATCCATTCGAGGGTGGTCAGGCCCTGCTGGGTGGCGGTGGGGATGCCCGAGTCCTCGGGCCGCCAGGTGTTGAAAGTTTTGCCGGTAGGGAAGTTCGCGGCTTTGCGGCGGGTGCGTCGGCCTGCGGTGTCGCGGCCGAGGATTTCCTCGGTGAGCAGGACGCGCAGGACTTCGGCGGGATCCCAGCGTTGTGCTCGGGCGGTGGCCAGGACGTCCGGAGCCGCGGCGCGCAGGTAGGGAAACCGCATTCGGCGTAGCAGGGTGTCGAGGTCGTCGGGCAGGGCAGGGGCGGTCGGTGTCTGGTCGGTGCGGCGGCTGCGGGAGCGCGGCGTGCGGACGGTGGCGGTGACGGGTTCGTTGGTCATGCGCCGTACTTCTTCCAGGAGCTGGTGCCGGGCTGGGCGGAGAAGTTCTCATCGGCGCGGACGACGTCGGCGGGATCACCGGCGCTGGCCAGGTGGTCGAGGATCGAGGCGAGGTCGTGTTCGCCGAACCGGCCCGCGGCGGCGGCCAGGCCGAGGGCATGGTCGACGCGCTGCAGGCCGAGGATGGTGGCCAGTTCGACGGCGCGGGCCATCTTCGCCCGGACGCGGGTGGCGCCGGTGGCGGCGGCCTCGACCAGCCAGGTGTGGGCGCCGGGACCGAGCTCGAGGAACACGGCTTCGGCGGTGGTGCGGGGTTTCGGACGGGGTGGTTTCGGGCCGTCGCCGAGATGCGGGTGGTGGGGGTAGTGGCCGTCCAGGATGGACGGGTTACCGGGTGTCGACAGCCGGTGCCGGGCGATCTCGACCACGCCGGCACTGGTCATCGCGGTGATCGCGAGGTGGCCGCCGACGACGCGGCACCAGGCTCGCTCACCGATGTGTCCGGGTGGTGTCGAGTAGCGCACGGACCCGAACCGGACCGCCTGATCCTCGTTGACCAGGCGTTCCTCGCCCAGCGCGGCGGTGTGCGGGTCGGCAGGCAGCGGGTGCAGCAGGCTGCGTTCGACGGCGAGGCGCTCGATCGGGGCGACCGAGGTCTCCCGATGGGCGCGGGCGTTGACCTTCTCGCACCAGGCTTCGCAGGCCGTGACCAGGTCGGTGAACGATTCGTAGGCGCTGAGCAGGTTCGCGCTGGTCGGCACCAGGTCCGCCTTGGCGATCTTCACGGTGGCTTCGACGCCGCCTTTCGATTCGGGGTCGAACGGTTCACAGGTCGCGACGGTGACGCCGTAGTGGCGGCCGGCCGCGACGATCTGCGGGTGGCGGACCGCGACGCCGGCAACGTGTTCGACCGTGACGGTCTTGGCGTTGTCGCCAAGCAGGTAGGCCGGAGCCCCGCCGAGCCTGCGCAGCGTGGCATCGAGACAGCCGACCAGGGTGCCGAGAGTCTGGTCCCAGGTCGGGATCACGACCCGGAACCGCGACCAGGCCAGCCAGGCGCAGAACAGGCTGGTCTTGCGGCCGGCGACCCGCGGCCCGTCGCCCCAGTCGAACTGCAACCACAGCCCGGGCTCGGCCACCCAGGGCCGATAGACACGCCGGTTACCGGCCTGCCACGCCGCCTTCGCGGCCTGCACCGCCCGACGGGTAGTGCGCTCGGTGCCGGTGAAACCCATCACGACCAGGCGTTCATAGACCTTGTCCGCCCGGATCTTCGCCTTGGACCGGTCGACGAGCTCTTCGACCTTCGGCAGGAACACATCGATCAGTTTCGGCCTGACGGCCCGCTCGAATGGATCCCCGCCCGCGTCGCGCAGGGTCACATACCGCTGCACGGTCTTGGGGTCGCAGCCGGCGAGCTGCCGGCCGAGTACGCGCACCCAGTGAGGTCGAAAGCTTCCAGAATTTTCATTATTTCCCTGTCTGACTTGGTCACGGTCTCTCCGGTCCGATCGAGTGCATGGGTCAGCACCCGCACCGATCGGCCGGAGAGATCCGATTTCAGGAGGTCGGGACCGAGATCACCTGACCGCACACCAGGAATTCCGGTGTCCGCGAGCCGGGACTCAACTGTCCTTTGACAAGGATTTTCGCGTTTCCGCTAGCACACGGAGCCCAGGGCGGTTGCGTAGTCGGTTGAGGATTCTGTGAGCTGGGATTTTGGTGGCTCTGCTGGTGCCGCTGGGTCCATGTAGGACGGGTGCGACCCGTTGGGGATCATGGTGTTTGCGAAGACAACCGTGATCGAGAACAGGACGCACCCGCTGGTGTCATCATTACTGACCGAGATCGTGTTGCCGCAACGACCCCCGCACCTGCCGTGCCCGATGACGGTCACCGATGGTGACTGGCAGAGCTTGTTCGTCGCGTTGGCGGCAGTCGAGGATCCGCGGGATCCGCGGGGCCGCCGGTATCCGCTGGTCGCTGTCCTGGCCGCGGCGGTGTGCGCGGTGATCGCCGGGGCGTGCACGTTCGCCGCGGTCAGCGACTGGGTGCGGTTCCAGGATCGCAGGGTGTGGTCCCGGCTCGGTTTCGATGGCCGGGTACCGGTCGCGACGACGGTGTGGCGGCTGCCGATCCGTATCGATGCCGCCGTGTTGTCGCAGGTCATGGCTCGCTGGCTACGGTCCCGGGCGACGCCGGCCCCGGACCCCGGTCGTTGGTGGCGCCGGGTCATCGCCGTCGACGGCAAGGTCGAGCGTGGTGCCCGGCTGAGCGATGGCCGTCAGGTCCATCTGCTCAGCGCGTACGACACCAGCACCGGCATCGTGCTCGCCCAGGTCCAGATCGCGGCGAAGTCGAATGAAATCCCCGCGTTCACCCCACTGGTGCGGCTGGTCAAGGACGTGCTGGGCTCGCTGGACGGCGTCCTGATCGTCGCGGACGCGCTCCACGCCCAGGCCGGGCACGCCGACCTGCTCGCCGAGCACGGCGCGCATCTGATGGTCACGGCCAAGGCCAACCAGCCGAAGCTGTTCGCCCAGCTCAAGGCCCAGCCCGGGCGCAGGTTCCGGTCGGGGCGCAGAGCCGCGAGACCGGTCACGGCCGTAAGGAGACCCGTACCGTCAAGGCATTGACCGTCGCGACGCCGGGCGGGCTGGGCTTCCCGAAGGCCGAACAGGCCGTCCGGATCACCCGGACCCGCACGATCAAGGGAAAGACCAGCCGCGAAACGGCGTACCTGACGATCTCACTGCCCGCCGGCCAGGCCCGGCCGGTCGATCTGGGCGCCTGGGCGCGGGCGGAATGGCAGATCGAAAACAGGGTGCACTATGTACGAGATGTCACGCTTCGTGAGGACGCGCATCAGGCCCGGACCGGTAACGGACCCGCCGTTTTCGCCACCCTCCGTAACACCTCGATCGGCTACCACCGCGTCAACGGCGCCACCAACATCGCCGAAGCCACCCGAGAGGCCAGCCAACGCCCCCACGATCTCATCACCGCCGTGACCACCGGTAAACCAACCGTGAACAGGCCAAACGGCACTATGCAATAGCCCTGACACGGAGCCAGGGCTATTGCGTTGTCGGGTAACTGCTGGTCAAGGCATTGATCAGGTCGTGTGAGCGGCGGCTGGCTTGCCGTGTGGCGCGAGCGATGTTGGTTGCTCCGGTGGTGCGGTGCCAGCCGATCGCGGTATTACGCAGGGTTGCGATAACGGCGGGCCCGTTGCCGGTCCGGGCTTGATGAAGATCCTCACGGAAAGTCACACCTCGGACGTGATGGAGTTTGTTCTCGATGTGCCAGTGCCGCCGGATCCAGGTCTGCAGATCACGAGTCGTGGCGTGGCCGGCGGGCAGCGACACGGTCAGATAGGCGGTTTCGCGGCTGGTTCGACCTGCGACGATACGGGTGCGAGTGATCCGGACGGCTTGCAAGGCGTGCGGAAAGCTGGTGCCGCCGGGTGTGGCGACCGTGACGGCTTTGACGGTGCGGGTCTCGCGGCGTCCGTGACTGCGGTCGCGGGTCCGGTCCCCGACTGGGATTTGCGCCCAGGGCAGCCGTTTAAGCTGCTCGAACAGGGTCGGCTGGTTACCTTTCACCTGCACGAGCAGGTGCGCTCGGCGGGCGGTGATCTCCTCGGCGTGCCCGGTCTGGGTATGCAGGGCGTCAGCGATGAACAGAACCCCGGCAAGGGTGCCGAGCGCTATTTCGACGGCGTCGAGCAGCGGTGTGAACGAGGTGATTTCATTCGACTTCGTGTCCACGGTGACCTGGGCGATCACGATCCCGGTTGCGGTATCCAGGGCGGACAGCAGATGGACCTGACGGCGTCGCTCAGGCGGGCGCCCCGCAAGGTTTTGCCGTCTACCGCGATCACCCGGCGATACCGGCGCGGCGGCGGACCCGGCGGACGGGCTCGAGTGTGCAGCCAGCCGGCGAGGATGGTTGCCAGCAGTGCCGGATCGAGACGGGTCAACAACCGCCACATCGTCGTGCTGGCGGGGGAGGGCGTTGCTGAAGCCAAGCCGGACCTGGGCGTGTTCGTCGAGGTCATGGAGCCAGTCGGTGATCGCCGCGAACGAGGATGCGCCGGCCATGGCCGCGCAGACCGCTACCGCCAGGACCGCGGACAGCGGGTAGCGGATCCCGCGTGGGTCACGCGGATCAGGGACTTTCGTCAGCGCGGTCAGCAGATCGTGCTGTTCACCGTCGGTGACCGGCGTCGGTGCGGTGGTGGTGCGGGGTGTCGTAACGGTCAGTGCGGTGATGAGGGATGATGCCATCGGCGGGTGAGGTCCTCGGGGCTTCGTGTGGCCTAGAGAAATTCATGATCACCGACGTGATCTCATCCGTCGCCTTCGCCTGCACAGAGGCCACCCACGCCTCGAAACCCCAGTTCAGAGCCCCGCCGTCAGACTACGCAATGGCCCTGTCCACGGAGCCGCTCAGTCCACGAACTACCAGTTCAAAGCCTGCCGTCAAACTCGGCAATGACTCAGGGCTGGAATTCGGCTCCCTTATCGTGCATCCTTGACGTACGCGATAGGTTAACTCCGACGTCGACTAGCGCAAGAGGGCTGCCTTAGGGCGAATCTGAATGTAGAATTGAGGGCCGATTATGGAGCGAGAGGTTAATAGAGTTGACCGATTCCTGACAGATGCCCGAGTGGATCGTCTTGCGAATTTCGCCAACAGGCCACGAATAAAATTCATACCATTCGCGGAATTTAATTGTCCCCACCCTCGGTGCAAGTCCGCACCTGAACTCACAGGAGCAGATACCAGCCGACAGCGGATGCCCTTGCCGCCCCCATTGATGAGAGTGCTGGATCGGCTAATAGCCAGTCGACAGAAAGACGACTCTGTAGGCGGCCTCTGATCCCAGGCTGGACCCGCGCCTAAACCGACCCGCGTCTCTGCGCCGCGATCGTCGACCGGCTGACCTTCAACGGCACGATCATCGAGACCGGCACCGACTCCTACAGACTCTCCCGAACCGCCGCCAAACAAACCGCCACCAGCAGTTCCTGACCAGCACGCCGTTGGTTCGGACACGAAAGACTGAACTCGGCCCGCAGGTGGGGCCACTTCAAACCGTCATAGTGAGGCCATTTCAAGGTTCTGGCCCACTTTCCGTGATCGGTTTGGTTCCTCGGGCGTTTAGGCCTCATCTGTCAGAGTCATCTGAATGGATGACACGGAGTGGTGACACCGGATGGTTGTACCGTCGAGGTGTGTCTGCACCTATCTGATAACGGGGAACCGGACCTGATCGACAGGGTCGTTCCGGCGGGTTCGCGGATTCTGGAGCTCGGGTGCGGCACGGGGCGGCTGGCCAATGAGCCTTTTTCATCCTGCGTAGCGGTTGGCTTCGACGTGGTGCAGAACGAGGATGGCCTGCACGATCGCGGTGGCGCGGCGAGGGCAACAGCGC
>NZ_LLZH01000056.1:0-8910 GCF_001509495.1 Actinoplanes awajinensis subsp. mycoplanecinus
GCTGGTGGGGGTGGGTGGGGTGATCAGTTGCTGGAGGAGGGCTCCGTAGTGGGTGATCAGGGTTTCTGGGGCGGTGGCTACCAGTTGCTCGTCGGACACCACCCACAGGGCGTAGAGGAGGCCGCCGATCACGGCGGCGGCCAGGCGGGCTCGTAGGTCGGCGTCCGGGCCGGTGAGGCGGGCGCGTAAGGGGCCGACGAAGGTGTGTTCGTGGATGGCCTGGAGGCGTTCCTTGATCTGGGGTTCGTTGGAGCCTCGGACCAGGGCCAAGTAGACGCCGCGGATGTCGTCGTCGGCCAGGAGGCGTGCGACGAAGCGGGGGCCGAACTCGGCCGGGGGCACGTTCAGCAGGGGCTCGTCGTCGATGGTCAGGTGCATGGTGTCCAGGAACAGCAGTTCCTTGGTGCCGAAGTGGCGGATCACCAGGGCCGGGTTGGTCTCGGCCAGCGCGGCGATGTCGCGCACCGACGTGCGGGAATAGCCGCGTTCGCGGAACAGGCGGGTCGCCGCCGAGTGGATCTCCTCGCGGGTCTCCGCGCCGGTACGCCTCACCATGCCCCTGATGGTATGCCGCCGCGCAGCCGGTGAACGCCGTGCCATAGCGCATCAGATGACCTATTTGCGGAAATATACCGCAGATTCGCCCGATCGAGGGAAATTGTGGTGGTTTCCGTGGTCAGCTCTTCCCGACAGGTTATCGCTGGAAAGGGACGAGATGAACAAGACGACACGGAGCCTGACCCTCGCCGGAGCAGGGATTCTGGCCGGCGCCGCGCTGGCCGGTCCCGCGCAGGCGGCGCCGGCGAACGTGCCGGACACCGGCAACGCGTCGGGGCAGGCGCAGAGCTATCGCCCGCACGACGTGGCCGGTCAGTACGACACCCGGGCCGCTTGCGAGCAGATCAGCCGGTTCGGCGCCGCGCTCGGCGCGTGGGACCAGCCGGACTGCCGGTCGGCGTTCCACGGGATCAAGCGGATCTTCGTGCTGGTGGTGGACTTCGGGGACGGGGGTTCGTCGGGGTGGCCGGCCTGGCCAGAGATACCCGGCGGTGGCACGCTCCATCCCTACCCGGGGCTGCCCGGTGAGCCGGACAACGCGGGCGCCCTGCCCACGGGCCCGGGACAGCCCGGTGGTCCCGGCACGCCCGGAGGGCCGGAAGCACCCGGTGGTCCTGGTGTTCCCGGAGGTCCGGGTGCGTCTGAGGGCCCGGGTACGCCCGCAGGCCCTGGAACGCCTGGAGTGCCCGGCGGACCTGGAACGCCTGGTGGATCTGGAGTGCCCAGCGGACCTGGAACGCCTGGTGGATCTGGAACGCCGGCTCCCGGCACCACGGCTCCCGCCGCGCCCGGACCGGAGCCGACTGCCGGATCTCAGCCCGCTACGTCGGTGACCCTTCAGCCGCTGCCGGCCGTGACGACGGAGCCCACGCCGGCGGTCACGACGGAACCGGTCGCGGCCGGCACGGAACCGGCCCCGGCCGTCACTGGGCCGGCCCCGATCGCCACCACGGAACCGGGTCCTGCCGTGACAACCGAGCCGACCCCGGCCGCGAGCACAGGACCGGCACCCGCGCTGACAACAAAGCCGGTCATGGAGACGCCGGTCGCCGAAACGCCCGCCGCGGAGACGCCGGCCGCAGAGACGCCCGCCGTCGAAACGCCGGTTGCAAAGGTGCCCGCCGCGGAGACGCCTGCCGGGACCGTTGTGGGAGAGCTGCTGGAGCCCGTCTCCGAGACGCCCACCGCCGAGCCCGTCGCTGACGTTCCGCCTGTCGAGATCGTCGCAGCGGCACGCTGACCCCGCACACGCACTGCCCCAGCACGACCCAGAAACCGTCACCGCGGCCGCTTCCCCCCGTTCGGGGAGAGCGGCCGCCTCCGGTTTCCCGTCAGAACGCACGACCGAGGAGGGACGAGATGCGAACGACCACGAAGCTGGCCATCGCCGGCGGCGGGATGATCACCGCCCTGGTGATGACAGCGAGCCCGGCCCACGCGGGTCCGGGTGACTGCGAGGCCTTCAACCAGGTCGGTGATCAGACCGGGCTCTGGGGTCCCTACGACTGCGCGGACTGGGACATCCACCCGGACACCGTGCTGATCATCCGGCCCGGCGCCGAGCCCGCTGAGCCGATCACCAGGGACGACCTGCCGACCCTGATCGACCTCAACGGGCCCCCGCAAGGGCAGGTGACCCATCGCTGAGCCACCTGCCGAATTTCCGTGACCACCCACGGACGTCGCCCCGGAGGGCTTCGCGTCATGGACGCGCCAGCGGCCAGCGAAGCCCGCAGGGGTCCCGGCGGGAGCGACGATCTGTACCCCGGCGGACGCACGACATCAAGAAGTTGATCTTGCGGAACCCCTCAGCCGCCGGCCATCGCGCCGACGATCAGGAACGGCTCCTCACCTCGCGCCACCCGGTCGGGCAGCGGCGTGTCCGGCGCGTCGTTGGACAGGTCCTCCTCGCAGGCGAAGAAGCGGACCAGTGGCCGCCGCTGCCCGGAATTCCGGTCCCGGATCGTGCCGGTGAGCATCGGATAGTCCCGCTCGACGGCGTCCAGCACTCCGCGCTGGGTAACCGGGCCGTCCACCTCGACCCGGACCTCCTTGCCGGAGCGCGCGAGGGTGCGCAGATGCACCGGCAGCACCACCCGGATCACGGCAGCACCTGCACTTCCACCGAGCAGATCGGCGGCAGATCGCGGACGATCGCGGTCCACGAGTCGCCGCTGTCCGCGGAGCCGTAGACCTGGCCGCCGCTGGTGCCGAAGTAGATCCCGCACTCGTCGAGAGTGTCCACCGCCATGGCGTCGCGCAGCACGTTGACGTAGCAGTGCTCCTGCGGCAGCCCGGCGGTCAGCGGCTCCCACTGCTCGCCGCCGGTGCGGCTGCGGTAGACCCGCAGCTTGCCGTCCATCACGTAGTGCAGCGAGTCGCTGGTGATCGGTACGACGTAGATCGTCTCCGGCTCGTGCGCGTGCACCGCGATCGGGAAGCCGAAGTCGGTCGGCAGGTTGCCGCTGATCTCCCGCCACCGGCCGCCCGCGTCGTCGGTGCGCAGCACGTCCCAGTGTTTCTGCATGAACAGGGTGTCCGGCCGGGACGGGTGCATCGCGATCCGGTGCACGCAGTGCCCGACCTCGGCGTCTTCGTCCGCGATGCCGTCCGACCGCAGGCCCGCGTTGATCGGCAGCCAGGACGCGCCGCCGTCGTCGGTGCGGAACGCCCCGGCCGCCGAGATCGCCACGTAGATCCGGTCCGGGTCGGTGGGGTGGGTGATGATGGTGTGCAGGCACATCCCGCCGGCGCCGGGCTGCCACTGCGGGCCGGTGCGGTGCTGCCGCAGCGCGGTCAGCTCTTCCCACTTCCCGCCGCCGTCGGTGGACTTGTAGAGCGCGGCGTCCTCGGCGCCGGCCCAGACGGTGTCCGGGTCGGTGCGGGACGGTTCCAGGTGCCAGACCCGTTTGAACTCCCACGGGCGTGGGGTGCCGTCGTACCAGAGGTGGTCGCCGACCGGTGGTTCGTAGGTGAAGTCGTTGCCGACGGCTTCCCAGTTCTTGCCACCGTCGTCGGAGCGCTGGATCACCTGCCCGAACCAGCCCGACGACTGCGACGCGTACAACCGGTCGGGTGCGACCGGTGAGCCGTTGACGTGGTAGATCTCCCAGCCCGGGAAGAGCGGGCCGTCGACCTGCCAATCCTTGCGCGTGCCGTCCGAGGTCAGGATGAACGCGCCTTTGCGTGTGCCAACCAGTAGCCGAACGCTAGTCATGGAATCCACTCTGCCCCATCACGGCCGCTCAGCCTTCCAGGGCGCGCGCCATTTCAGCCTGTTCAGCGAGAACCTCGTTCATCCGGACCTGCACCGCGTCCATCTTGCCGATCGTCTCGCTGGTGGTGTGGATGCCGGCCGCCACGGTCTCGGCGCTGGCCTGGATCCCGGCGATCTGCTCGGCCACCTTCTTGGTCGCCTCGGCGGTCTCCCGGGCCAGCTCCTTGACCTCGCCGGCGACCACCGCGAAGCCCTTGCCGGACTCGCCGGCCCGGGCCGCCTCGATGGTGGCGTTCAGCGCGAGCAGGTTGGTCTGCTCGGCGATCGACTCGATGATCTTGATGACGTCACCGATCGCGGACGACGCCTGGCCCAGCGCGGCCACCTCGGCGGTCATCGCCGAGGCCCGGCTGACCGCCTGCTCGGCGACGTTCGTGGCGTCGTCGCTGGCGCTGCGCAGCCGTTCGACCGTGTCCAGCAGCGCGCGGGCGTTGGTGGCCGAACGCTCGGTCGCCCGCAGCACGTCGAGCCGCTGCGACACCAGCTGTTGCACGTTGCGCAGGGCGGCGGCGCGGGAGTCGGAGAGGTCGATGTACTCGGTGGTGAAGAAGTCCATGGTGCCGACGACCCGGTCCCCGCTCGAGATCGGGAAGCACACCCCGGAGCGCACGCCGGCCCGGCCCGCCGCGGGTGCCCGCACGCAGTCGGTGAGCTCGGCCAGGTCCCGGACGAAGACCAGGTCCCGGGCCCGCCAGGCCCGGCCGGAGAGCCCGACCCCCTCGGCGAACGTGGCGGCCAGGGTGACCCGGCGGAACTCGTCACCGGCCGAACCGGACTCGACCTGGAACTTGAGCACGTTCTCGTTCTGGTCGACCTCCCAGTACGACCCGTACGCCCAGTGGAACGCGGACCGGACGGCGTCCAGCGCGGCCCGCAGCGCGGTCTGACTGTCCTGCGCCGCGCCCAGCCGGGTGACCACCGCGGTGACCGCCAGCCGGTCGTCGGCGACCTGGCGCAGCTCGGCCGCGGCGACCGCGCCGCTGCGGGCCCGCTCGGCGATCCGGGCGATGGTCGCGAACTTCTCCTTGCGGGCGGCGTCCAGGTAGAGCGGCGTCGGCGAGTAGTACTCCAGGACACCGACCACCTCGGTGCCCTTGGTGACCGGCAGCACCAAGCCGGCGACCATGCCGGCCTGCAGTGCGGCCTGGCAGCGCCGGCAGTCGCCGCACTCGGCCGCCGACTCGGCGTGGGTGAGCTGGCGGGACCGGAACGCCTTGCCGATCAGCCCGGCGTCGGCCGGTAGCGTCTTGCCCGGGGTGACCGCCTGGATCTGCGCGCTGAGCGGGCCGGTCTCGTGCACCAGCCGCATCTGGCGGCCGTCCGGCACCCAGATCGCGCCGTAGCCGAAGCCGTACGACTCGACAGTGCTGGCCACCGTGATCCGCCACGCGTTGGTCTCGTCGCCCGCCGACTCGAGGGCCAGCACCAGCTCCTCCAGCGACTCGACGTCACGTGGGATGGGCCGCTTGAGCTCCGGGCCCGCCTGCCGTGAACCGAACCACCCCACGCTGACTCTCCTTCACCACATGCCACCGAACCTTCTCTTAGAAGAATCGCGGCATTTCCGGAGAGATGTAGCAGAAACGTCAAGGCTGGAAGCGATATCCCATCCCCGGCTCGGTGAGCAGATGGCGCGGCCGGGCCGGATCGTACTCCAGTTTGCGGCGCAGCCGGGCCATGTACTGGCGCAGGTAGTTCGTCTCGGTCTGGTACTGCGGCCCCCACACGTCGTGCAGCAGCTCGCGCTGGGTGATCAGCTTGCCGGGGTGCCGGATCAGGTGCTCGAGCAGCTGCCACTCGGTCGGGGTGAGCCGGACGTCCCCGCTGATCGCCCGGGTCGCCAGGTCGACGGTGTGCGCACCGATCTCCACGGACGGAAGGCCGGAGGGCTGGATCCGGCGGGTCACGGCGCGCATCCGGGCGAGCAGTTCGTCCAGCCCGAACGGCTTGGTCACGTAGTCGTCCGCGCCGGCGTCCAGAGCGGCCACCTTGTCGGTGCTGCCGGCCCGGCCGGAGAGCACGATGATCGGCACCGTGGTCCAGCCGCGCAGCCCGGCGATCACCTCGGTGCCCTCCATGTCCGGCAGCCCGAGGTCGAGGACCACCAGGTCGGGGTGGAAGTGCGCGGCCACGTGCAGGGCCGCGGCGCCGTCGCCGGCGATCTCCACCTCGTACCCGCGGGCCTTCAGGTTGATCCGGAGCGCCCGGATGATCTGCGGTTCGTCGTCGACGACCAGGACGCGGGTCACCGCGAGGCCGGCAGGGCAAGGATCATGGTGAGGCCGCCTCCGGGGGTCTCTTCCGGCACCAGGGTGCCGCCCATCGCCTCGGTCAGCCCCCGGGACAGCGCCAGGCCGAGCCCGACGCCGTTGTGGGTGTCCCGGTCACCGAGGCGCTGGAACGGCAGGAACACATCGTCCCACCGGTCCGCCGGGATGCCCGGGCCGTGGTCGATGATCCGCAGTTCCACGCTGGCACCGTGACTGCTGCCGGTGATCATCGGCGGCCGGTCGGCCGGGCTGTAGCGCAGCGCGTTCGCGATCACGTTCACCAGGACCCGCTCCAGCAGACCCGGATCGGCGTCCAGCAACGGAAGGTCGTCGGGCACGCGCAAGGTCACCTTCCGGCCCTCCGGGCCAAGATCGTCAAGAGCCCGGGGTACGACCTCCTCGGCGCCCACCGCGATCGCCAGCACGCCCAGCGCCCCCGACTGCAGCCGGCTCATGTCCAGCAGGTTCGCCACCAGCCGATCCAGCCGGTCCAGCGACTCGTCCGCGGTGGCCAGCAGCTCGGCGCGGTCGTGCTCGTCGAACTCCACCTCGGTGCTGCGCAACCCGGCGATCGACGCCTTCGCGCTGGCCAACGGCGTACGGAGGTCATGACTGACGGCCGCGAGCAGCGCGGACCGCAACCTGTTCGCCTCGGCCAGCGGTCGCGCGGTGGCCGCCTCGGCCGCCAGCCGCTCCTGCCGCAGCGCGACAGCCGCCTGCGCCGCGAACGCCTCCACGATCCGCCGGTCGGCCGCCTCCAGGGTGTGTCCGGTGAGCAGCATCAGCAGCGCGTCGTCGACCCGCACCACGACGTCCGCGTCGGCGGCCCGCTCGCAGACCGGCTCGCCCACCCCGGCGACCACCACGCCGTTCTCCACCAGCGCCACCGAGTCCAGCCCGAACGTCTCCCGCAGCCGGTCCAGCAGCGCGGGCAGCGGCCGTTGCCCGCGCAGCACCCCGCTCGCCACCGTGGCCAGGGTCTGCGCCTCGGCTGCCGCCGCCGCGGCCTGCCGGGTCCGGCGGGCCGCGGTGTCCACCACCCAGCTGACCGCCACCGCGACCACCACGAAGATCCCCAGGGCCAGCAGGTTCTGCGGCGACGCGATGGTGAGCCGGCCGTACGGCGGGGTGAAGAACCAGTTCAGCAGCAGCGACCCGGCGACCGCGGCGAACAGCGCCGGCCACAGCCCGCCGATCAGTGCCACCCCGACCACGGCGGCCAGGAACAGCAGGATGTCGTTGACCAGCGGCGGGTCCGGCACCACCAGCAGGATCGCGGTGAGCAGCGGCAGACCGGCCAGCGCGGTCAGGAACCCGGCGATCCGCCGGCCCCGGGACAACGCGGCCGGCATCCGCTCCCGGCGCCCGCCCCGCCCGGCCCGCTCGTGGGTGACCAGGTGCACGTCGATCGACCCGGACAGCGCCGTGGTGGTCGGGCCCACCCCGGCGGTGAGCAGCCGGGCGAACCGGCCGCGGCTGGACGCGCCGAGCACGATCTGGGTGGCGTTCACCCCGCGGGCGAACGCCAGCAGCGCCCGGGACACGTCCGGCCCGGCCACCTGGTGGAACGTCGCGCCCAGGCTCTCCGCCAGCACCCGCTGCCGGGCCAGCGCGCCCGGGTCGGCGCCGGCCAGCCCGTCGTTGCGGGTCACGTGCACGGCCAGCAGGTCGGCGCCCTTGGTCCGGTCGGCGATCCGGGCCGCCCGGCGGATCAGGGTGTCCCCCTCGGCCCCGCCGGCCAGCGCGACCACCACCCGTTCCCGGGTCTCCCAGGTGGCGTCGATGTCGTGGTCGGCGCGGTACCGGTCGAGCTGCTCCTCGACCTGGTCGGCGAGCCAGAGCAGGGCCAGCTCGCGCAGCGCGGTCAGGTTCCCGGTCCGGAACCAGTTGCCCAGCGCCGCGTCGACCTTCTCCGGCCGGTAGACGTTGCCGTGCGCCATCCGCCGGCGCAGCGCCTCCGGTGTCATGTCGACCAGTTCGACCTGCTCGGCGGCGCGGACCACGGCGTCCGGCACGGTCTCCCGCTGCTCGACACCGGTGATCCGGGCGACCACGTCGTTCAGCGACTCCAGGTGCTGGACGTTGACCGTGGTCAGCACGCTGATCCCGGCGTCCAGCAGGGTGTGCACGTCCTGCCAGCGCTTGGCGTGCGCGGAACCGGGCACGTTGGTGTGCGCCAGCTCGTCCACGACGGCCAGTTCCGGCCGCCGGGCCAGCACCGCGTCCACGTCCAGCTCGGTCAGCGCCACACCGCGATGGCTGACCTCCCGGCGGGGCACCACCTCGAGCCCGTCCAGCATGGCGGCGGTGTGCCGGCGGTCATGCGTCTCGACCAGGGCGACGACGACGTCGGCACCCCGCTCGACGCGCCGGTGGGCCTCCTCGAGCATGGCGTAGGTCTTACCGACGCCGGGCGCCGCACCCAGGTAGATCCGCAGTTCGCCGCGTGACACAGCTAATTCCTACCGCCCGGCACGGGCCCGAGCCCCATCCATCGGACATTTTTGACGCGTTGTTGACGCCGCCGGTCACGGCCAGACCAGCAGCACCCGGCACGGCGCGTGGTCCACGACGTACCGGCTGGCCGGCCCCAGGCTCTTCGGCCCGGCCCGTCGCACGTCACCGTCGCGCGCCACCACCAGCAGGTCCATCCCCGCGCAGGCCTCGACCACCTCCCGCTCCACCCGTCCCCGCCGGAACACCGGCGCCGCGTCCCGCCCGAGCCGCTCCCCGGCCGCCGCCATCAGCGCCTCCTCGGCACCGGTCTCGGCCGCGGTCACCGCCGCACCCGGATCCGTCCGCCCG
>NZ_LLZH01000057.1:0-8591 GCF_001509495.1 Actinoplanes awajinensis subsp. mycoplanecinus
AGCCACCACTGCGGACCCTCCCCGCCCCGCCAAAGCCCAACGCGGACCGCCACCGCCCCTCCAGCAATGAACGAGGACCGCCACCGCCCCCGCACGACGGGCCGCACCCAGCTCCTGGCGCCCCAACCCCGGCCGCGTTGTCCACAGGGGCTGGAAACCGCAGTTCACCCCGCAGATGCTGGAACCATGTCCGGAACTCTCCTCGATCCGCGCACCGCCTACGCGTTCCATGACCTCCTCATCCGCCAGGACGGTTTGATCACCTGGCAGCAGGCTCGGCAGTTCCTCAGTGAGAAGGCCGTCCGCCACCGCATCCGCTCCGGGCGCTGGACCCGGATGCACCGCGGGCTCTACCTGGCCCACACCGGCGCCCTCACCGAACGCCAGCACTGGTGGGCGGCAAGCCTCGGCGCCGGCAACGGCCGCCCCGCTCTGCTCGCCGGCGTCTCCGCCCTGCACCTGCTCGGCCTGCACCAATCCTCCTCGGCACGCCCCCGGCCGCCCCGCCCCCACTCCCCGGCCTCGCCGCCGGAGACGTACGAGCCGGTGCACGTTCTCGTGCCCGACGCCCGTCCCGACCGCAATCCCCCGCCGGGCGTGATCGTGCATCGCACCCGCCGGCTGTGCACGGCGGATTCCTGCCCGACCGTCGCACCGCCCTGCACCACCGCCGCCCGCTCCGTCGTCGACGCCGCACAGTGGGCGTTCACCGACACCGAGGCGATCGCCCTGATCGCCTCGGCTTTCCAGCAGCGCCTGGTCAGCGAAGCGCAGATCCGTCCGGTGCTGGCCCGCATCCCCCGGCTGGCCCGCCGCCGCCTGATCGAGACGACCGTCACCGACGCCGCGGGCGGCTCCGACTCCGACTACGAGATCGAGTTCTACCGCCTGTGCCGCCGGGCCGGTCTGCCGCACCCGGATCGGCAGCGAGCCCGCACGGACCGTTTCGGGCGGCGGCGGTACTGCGACGTCTACTTCGACCCGTGGCACCTCCAGGTCGAGATCGACGGTTCGCAGCACATGGAGGTCCGTGACTGGTACCGGGACATGCGCGCCGCCAACGAGGCCGCGATCCACGGCACCCGGCTGCTGCGCTTCCCGGGCTGGGCGATCCGGCACCGGCCCGCCGAGGTCGTCGCGGACGTCCGCGCGGCCCTTTACGCGGCGGGCTGGCGCGGCGAGCCCCCAGCCCGCCGGGCCGCCTGACTGAAACGGGTGAATCTCGGGCCGGGTGGGGTGGGACGGGGTTTACCGAGGGGTCGCCGACGGGTATGCGCACGGCGTCGTTGACCTTCCCGGAGGGACACCTTGACCGAGCCGCACGTCACCCTCGATCCGCAATCGCTCAACCCGGTGGAAGAGAAGCTGCGCGGTCCGCTGGAGGACCAGCTCAGTTCCGCTCTCCAGGCCGCAACCGTGAAGATCCAGCAGCGGTACGCCGGTGAGAGCGTCGACCAGGTCACCTCGATGCTCCTGGACCAGGCCAAGTCCGGTCTGCACCCGGACATCGCCGCGGGCTTCCACCCGGACCACGAACAGCTGCGCCACGTCGCCGAGGAGATCGTCGCCCGCTCCTGACGAGCGAAAGACGAGCAAAAGACGAGCAAAAGGCGAGCGAAAGACGAGCGAAAGACGAGCGAAAGACGAGACGTGGGTGTGGCATCCGGACACCCGGACTCCACACCCAACTATCGAGAACGGCCAGGCGCCCGCAGGGTCAGGATCAGGTCGACAACCAGGGCGCTCCACCCCGTCTGGTGCCACGCGCCCAGCCCGGCTCCGTTGTCCCCGTGGAAGTACTCCGGGAACGCGACCAGATCCTTCCAGTCCGGGTGGACCTGGAAGAGCTCGGTCGCGCCGTAGATCGGCCGGTGCCCGTCGGCGTCCGGGACGAACAGCGCGATCAACCGGGTGGCCAGGTCGTCGGCGACCTCGGTGAGCGAGACCTTCGTCTGTGATCCGGTCGGGTACTCCACCTGCAGGTCCTCGCCGTAGAACTCGGCGAACTCCCGCAGCGCCTCGACGAGCAGGTAGTTGACCGGCATCCAGACCGGGCCGCGCCAGTTGGAGTTGCCACCGAACAGCCCGCTGGTGCTCTCGGCCGGCTCGTACCCGACGGTGAAGTCCGAGCCGCCGAGCGAGACGGTGAACGGTTTCTCCAGGTGGGCCCGCGACAGGGTGCGCAGACCGTACGGGGAAAGGAATTCCTCGGGGTCCAGCAACCGCGCGAGAATCCGCAACAGCTGGTCCTGGCCGACCATGCTGAGCAGTTGCTGGCGGCGGCGGTCGGTGCCGCCGAGGCGACGGGCGCTGATGATGTCGCCGTAGTCGGTCTGGTTGTGCAGCATCCAGCGGACCCGCGCGTTGACCTCGGGCAGCCGGTTCAGCGTGTCGGAGGTGAGCCGGGTGGTGGCGGCGAGCGGCAGCAGACCGACGATCGAGCGGGCCTTGAGCGGCACCTTGTGCCCGTCCGGCAGGCGCAGCACGTCGTAGAAGAAGCTGTCCTCCTCGTCCCAGAGCCCCTGCCGGTACGCCGCCTCGGCGATGTACGTGAAGTGCTCGAAGAACTTGGTGGCCATGTCCTCGTAGGACCGGTCGTGCAGGGCCAGGATGATCGCCATGTCGAGCAGGTTGAGGGCGTACATGGCCATCCAGCCGGTGCCGTCGGACTGTTCGAGCACGCCGGCGACCGGCAGCGCGGCCGAGCGGTCGAACGGGCCGACGTTGTCCAGGCCGAGGAAGCCGCCCTCGAAGACGTTGTTGCCGCCGACGTCCTTGCGGTTGACCCACCAGGTGAAGTTGAGCAGCAGCTTGTGCATCACCTTGGCCAGGAAGTCGTAGTCCCGGGCGCCGTCGATCTCGAAGACCCGCAGCGCGGCCCACGCGTGCACCGGCGGGTTCACATCGGCGAACGACCATTCGTACGCCGGAATCTGCCCGTTGGGGTGCATGTACCACTCGCGCAGCAGCAGGAGCAGCTGCGACTTGGCGAAACCGGGGTCGACCCGGCTGATGCTGACACAGTGGAACGCCAGGTCCCAGGCGGCGTACCAGGGGTACTCCCACGGGTCCGGCATGCTGATCACGTCGAAGCTGTTCATGTGCCACCAGCCGTTGTTGCGCCCGTAGCGCCGGCCCGGTGGCGGTGGCGAGTTGGCCGGGTCGCCGATCAGCCACTGCTTCACGTCGAAGTGGTAGAACTGCTTTCCCCACATCAGCCCGGCGATGCCCTGCCGGGCCACCGCCGTCTCGTCCGGGGTGGCGGCGGCCGGGATCACACCGGCGAAGAACTCGTCGGCCTCGGCGAGCCGGTCGCGCATCACCGCGGTCCAGTCCTCGCCGAGGTCGAGCGGTTCGGCGGGCGCGTCGGTCTGGCTGAGCCGGAGCCGGATCGTCCGGGTCTCCCCGGCCTCCAGGGTGAGCTCGTAGTGCAGGGCGCCCTTGGTGCCGACCCCGGCCGGGTTGACCGACGGCAGGTCGGAGATCAGGAAGTCGTTGATCCCGTCCTTCGGGTACGGGCTGCGCCCGGGCAGTCCCCACAGCCGCTGCGAGTTGGTCTCGTTGTCGCAGACCAGCGCGGGCGGGGCGCCCTCGGCCTCGAGGGTGATGTACCCGATCGAGCGGTGCCGCCCGGCGATCCGCCCGGGGGTGCCGGTCAGCGACGGGATCGGCCGGTTCGGCAGCCCCCAGGACCAGGTGTTGCGGAACCACAGGGTGGGCAGCACGTGCAGGGTGGCCGGGTCGGGTCCGCGGTTGGACACGGTGATCGCCACGCACATGTCGCGCGGGCCGGCCTTGGCGTAGTCGACGGTCACCGCCCAGAACCGGTCCTGGTCGAAGATCCCGGTGTCGACGAGCTCGTACTCGCTCTCGGTGCGGGAGCGCTGGCCGTTGACCCGGACCAGCTGGTCGTACGGAAATTCTGTCTGGGGGTAGTGGTACCGCCACGTCATCCACGAATGCGTGGGCGTGGAGTCCTGGTACCACCAGTAGTCCTTGGCGTCCTCGCCGTGGTTGCCGCCGTCGCCGCCGAGGCCGAACATCCGTTCCTTGAGGATCGGGTCCTTGCCGTTCCAGAGGGCGAGGGCGAAGCAGAATGTCTGCCGGTCGTCGCAGACCCCGGCCATGCCGTCGTCGTTCCACCGGTACGCCCGGGAACGTGCGTGATCGTGCGGGAAGTAGTCCCAGGCCGTCCCGTGCTCGCTGTAGTCCTCGCGGACCGTGCCCCACGCCCGCTCGGAGAGGTAGGGACCCCAGGCGCGCCACGGCTGCTCGCCGGAGTCGGCCTGGTCCAGCCGATCCCGCTCCGACACGTCCGCTCTCACCATCCCCACCATTTACGACCCGGAGTCGATCACACTGAGACTGTCATGGTCTGGTGTCAAGTGTGTCGGCTCCGCCGATTCTTACCCATGGTCGGAGGTCCACACTCGTGTCCCCCGTGCGCCCGATCACGTTCGGACCGCAGGTATGTACCGATCTCGCCGCCGGAGCGACGAAAGAGTGGCTGGTGGCCGACGGTGTCGGCGGTTATGCCATGGGCACCGTCGCGGGCCTGCGGACCCGGCGCTATCACGGTCTGCTCGTGGTGGCCGGTCTCACTCCGGCGTCCCGCATGCTGGGCCTGGCCGCGCTGGACGCGGTGGTCACCCTGCGGTCCGGCGCGCGGGTCCGGCTGGGCTGCCACGAGTGGGCCGGCGGCGCGATCGAGCCGCAGGGCCACACGCTGCTGTCGAGCTTCGCGCTGATCGACGGGGTGCCGCGGTGGCGGTGGCGGATCGGCGCCGTGGTGATCGAGCGGGAGATCGCCGCGGTGCACGGCCGTCCGGCGGTCGCGGTGGTGCACCGGCTGATCGCGGGCGGTCCGGTGGATCTGGCCGTGGAGGCGCTCTGCACCTGGCGGGACGCGCACGCCGACCGCTCCGGGTTCGCGCTGGCGACGACCGCGACCGCGGACGGGTGTGTGGTCGAGCAGGCGTACCGGATCGCCGGGCCGGGCTTCGCCTCGGCCGGCGAACTCTTCCAGGCGGTTCGCTACCGGGAGGAGGCGGCGCGCGGTCTTCACGATCAAGAAGACCTTTGGTACGCGGGGAGCTTCCACGCCGCCCTCACCCGCCCCGGCCAGGTCGCCGAGATCGCCGCCTGGGCCGGTGACCTGGACGATCCCCCGCCCCCGGCGGTCACGGCGGTGGACGCCGCCCGGGCCCGCAACCGGGCCGTGGTGGCCGCCGCAGCACCCGCCGACTCCACCGAGGCGGCCCTGGCGCTGGCCGCCGACGCGTTCGTGGTGCGGACCCGGACCGGGCCGGACGTGGTGGCCGGCTACCCGTGGTTCGGTGCCTGGTCCCGGGACACGATGATCGCGTACGAGGGCCTGTTCCTCGCCACCGGCCGCGCCGAGCTGGGCCGGGAGTTGCTCCGTTCCTACGCCGCCACACTGTCGGAGGGCATGCTGGCGAACACCGCCGACACCGGCAGCGTCGAGTACAACACCGTCGACGGCACCCTGTGGTTCCTGCACGCGACCGGCCGGCACGTGGCCACCACCGGCGACACCGACCTGGCCGCCGAGCTGCTGCCGGCCCTGACCGCCGTCATCGAGCACCACCTGGCCGGCACCCGGTACGGCATCGTCGCCGACCCGGTCACCGGCCTGCTCACCCAGGGCGCCCCCGGTGAGGCGCTGACCTGGATGGACGCCCGGGTCGACGGGGTGCCGGTGACCGCGCGGGCCGGCCAGGCGGTCGAGGTCAACGCGCTCTGGATCAACGGGCTGGCCAGTGTCGGGGCGCTCGGGTCGGCGGCCTTCGAGCCGCTGCTCGGGCGGGCTCGGGACAGCTTCGCGCGCTCGTTCCGCTCGCTGTCCGGGATGCTCCAGGACGTGGTCGGTGATCACACGTTGCGCCCCAACCAGCTGTTCGCGTGGTCGCTGCCGTACGCGCCGCTGCGCCCGGACGCCGCGGTGCTCACCCGGATCGGGGCGGCGCTGCTCACCCCGATGGGGTTGCGCAGCCAGGCGCCGGGCTCCACCGGCTATCACGGCCGGCACCGCGGGACGTCCGCGGAGCGGGACACGGCGTACCACACCGGGACCGTCTGGCCGTGGCTCACCGGTGCGTACGCCGGCGCCTGGCACCGCCTCGGCGCCGAGGTCCCGGACGTGTTCGCCGACGCCGAGGCCCACCTCACCGAGTACGGCCTCGGCTCCATCTCGGAGACCGCGGAGGGCGACGCCCCGCACGCCGGCACCGGCTGCCCGTTCCAGGCCTGGTCGGTGGCCGAGCAGCTGCGCGCCCGGAAACTCTGAGGAACCGGTATCGCACCCGATCCGCAACCAGCAGGCTCGATCATGGTGACCATGGAACGTTTCCGGCCCGGGGCGTGGCGGCTCTGGCTCGCCGTGGTCGTCACCTGCGCGCTGCTCCGGACGCTGGGGCAGCTGCTCGGCGCGCCGTTCCTGGGCTACGAGATCCCGTACCTGATCATCACCTGCTCCGCGCCGCTGATGATCCTGGCCGGCATCCGCCTGCACCGGCCGGCCCGGCCCGGCGGCTGGATCACCCTGGCGGTGGGCCAGGCCGCCTACGCCACCGGTGACGTGCTCTTCAGCTTCGACGTCTGGAGCACCGGGAGCATGGCCGAGCCGACCCCCGGCGACGTGTTCTACCTGAGCAGCTACGTGCTGACCGGCGCGGCCGTACTGACCTTCATCCGCCGGCGCACCCCCGGGTGGAACCTCGCCACGGCGGTCGACGCGCTGGTGGTCGCGCTCAGCAGTGGCCTACTGACCTGGGTGTTCCTCGTCGAGCCGGTGGCCAGTGACTCGACCCTGCCGATGGCGGCGAAACTGACCGAGGCGTCGTACCCCATCTTGGATCTGATGCTCTTGATCCTGGCCGTCCGGTTGGTGCTCGGCGCGGGCGCACGCACCCCCGCGCTCCACCTGCTCTTCGGCTACCTCGGGGTGATGTTCGCGGCCGACACCGCCTACGCCGTGGTCGGCCTGCTGGGCGGGGAGAACACCACCGAGCCGTTCACCGGCGGGCTCTGGGTGGTCTCGCTCGGGCTGATCGCCGCGTGCGCGCTGCACCCGAGCATGCGGGACTTCGACACCCCCAGCCACACCGCGACCCCGGACGCCACCCCGGCCCGGCTGACCGTGCTCACCTGCGCGGTGCTGATGGTGCCCGGCCTGCAGTTCGTCCTGCACGCGATCGGCAAGGACCTGAACGTGCCGCTCGCCAGCGCCGCCTGCACGGTGATGTTCCTGCTGGTCATGGCGCGGATGGCCGGCCTGGTCGCGGCGCAGCGGCGGGCCGCCGACACCGACGGGCTGACCGGGATCAGCAACCGCCGGCACTTCGAGGAGACCCTGGCGAGCGAGTGCCGCCGGGCCGCCCGGGCCGGTTACGGCATCGGCCTCCTCATGATCGATATAGACCACTTCAAAAAAATCAATGACACGTACGGCCATCCGGCCGGCGACCGGGTGCTGAGCGAGCTGGCCCGGCGGCTCTCCAGCGGGAACCGGGCCGGCCTGCTGCTCGCCCGGTACGGCGGGGAGGAGTTCATCGCGCTGATCCCGCACGTCGGCGCCGGCGAGCTGCCGGCGATCGCCGAGCGGAACCGGCTGGCCGTCGCCGAGCTGCCGTTCGCGGCCACCGACCAGACCCTGATCACCGTGACCGCCTCGATCGGCGCGGCCTCCGCACCCGGCCACCTCGCCGACCCGGCCGAGCTGCTGCGCGCCGCCGACCAGGCGCTCTACGCGGCGAAAGCGGCCGGCCGCAACCGCGCGGTCGTCGCACCCACCGTTCACACCCCGGCAACCGCTCACGGTTAGATTCGTCCCATGCCCGCCTCCGATTACGTCCGGAACCTCCGCGCCCGGGTCGGCCCCGAGCTGATCATGTTTCCGACCGTGTCCGCGATCGTGCTCAACGACCTCGGCGAGGTGCTGCTGCACCAGCGCAGCGACACCGGCCAGTGGGCCCTGATCGCCGGCATGATGGACCCGGGCGAGCAGCCGGCCGACGCGGTGCTCCGCGAGGTCGAGGAGGAGACCGCGGTCCGCGTCACCATCGAACGCCTGGCCGGCGTCCTGTCCCACGACATCACGTACCCGAACGGCGACCACTGCCAGATGGTCAACATGTTCTTCCGCTGCCGCGCCATCGCCGGCGAGGCCCGGGTCAACGACACCGAGTCCCTGGCCGTCGGCTGGTACCCCGTCGACGCGATGCCGGACATCAGCCCGTTCGCCCAGAAGCTGCTCTCGGTAGCCCTGGACGACAACGCCCCACCCTATTTCGCCACCCCAGGCGAGGGCGGCTTCTAAATTTGCCCCACCCCGGGCGACAGCCCCCAGCTGGCTCTCACGGCCGCTATGAGCCGCATTAACGGCCACCACAACCAGCCAAACCAACCGGGCTGGCCCTCACGGCCGCTATGAGCCGCTGTAACGGCCACCACAACCAGCCAAACCAACCAGGCTGAGCTTCCCCTCGTAACGTGGAGACATCGCCTTAAAGGATTGGTGATCGGCGATGGCGGAGACACGACGAAGGTTTGATCAGGACTTCAAGGATGGT